>CAYIHQ010000068.1:0-8776 GCA_964362905.1 uncultured Ignavibacteriaceae bacterium | reverse complement strand
TGGTCCGGTTCCGGCCCTTCTTTGACACGATGATGGTCGGTTGCCATCTGGATGTTCGCAATTCGTTCGACCTTCCGGAGCGCAAGGAATTCCTGCGGGTCACGATCGCCTTAGATCACCTCGACGCGCGGAAGGGATCCATCTTCATCGCCACCGACCTCGGCCGTCTCGGAACGCTCGAGTGGCTGGAAGGAGACTTTTCATGAGACGCATCATCTTCCTGGCGGGCTTGCTGTGCGGGCTTTTCGCCCTGACGCTGGCACAAGACGAGGTGCTCCGTTCGGTGACCGACCTGGAACGCGCGGGCGCGTTCACCGAGGCGTCGAAGCTCCTGACAGACCGGCTGGCCGTCGAACGCAATCCGGCCCTCCGCCGCACATGGCAGTTCGAGCTGGACCGCCTGCGGCGCATTCGCCTGGACTATTCCGCGTCCCGAGACAAACTGTGGACGCAAGTACAGCGGGCGGTCCGGGACATCACGAAGGAAGAATTCGAACAGTGGATCGCCGATGGACGGTTCGACCGGCGTACAATCGACGGACAAGAATGGTTCGTGTACACCAGCCGCAGCAATCTCTTCTGGCGATATCCGGACGCGGCGGCCCGACGACTGAATCCGCCGAACGATACGGCCTTCGACCGGTCGGTGTGGCAGAACGCCCTCGCGATCACGAACGCCGCCGCAGACGCGGGACGGCCCTATGTGTTGCCGAAGCGTTTCTCGGTCACCATGAATGTGACCGTCGATCCCAAGGGCATTCCGGACGGAAGCACCGTTCGCGCGTGGCTTCCCATCCCCCGAAGTTTCCCATTTCAAACGAATTTCCGTCTCGTGCGATCCTCGAGTCCGGCGACCTTGGATAACGAAACGAGCCCCATCCGGTCGGCGTACATGGAGCGCGTGCTCGAGAACGATTCCACGCTCGATTTCGAGGTCGAGTACGAATACACGCACTTCGGCATTCGCTTCCCCCTCGACCCGGCGCGTGTGGAGCCCACCGACGCGTCCGATCCTGCGGTCCGTGAGTTCACCCGGGAGGGACCTCACGTCGTCTTCACCGACACGATGCGGTCCATCGCGGCGTCGATCGCCGGAGAGATCACGAATCCGCTCAAGAAAGCTCGCGCCTACTATGATTGGATCGCGGAGAATATCCAGTACTCGTACGCCATCGAATATTCCACCATCCGCAACATTTCCGAGTACTGCCTGATCAACCGCTACGGCGATTGCGGCCAGGAGGCGCTGCTCTTTATGACGCTCTGCCGATTGAGCGGCATCCCGGCCCGGTGGCAATCGGGATGGTTCACATTCCCGGGCGGCAAGACCAATCATGACTGGACGGAGATCTACGTCCGGCCGTGGGGATGGATACCGGTCGACCCGTACATGGGCATCTTTGCGCGGCAGTATCTGACCACGCTGGGTCCGCAGGAACAACAGGCGGTGCAGGATTTCTACTTCGGCGGGCTGGACCAGTACCGCATCGCCGCGAACAGCGACCACAGCCAGGCCTTGCGGCCGCCGAAACGCGGGCTCCGCTCGGACGACGTTGATTTTCAACGCGGCGAGCTGGAATACGACGGGACGAACATCTACTTTGATGCCATGTCCTACAGCGTCAGCGTCACAGAACTCCCCCCGCCACACTGATCGGTGGGCGGCAACCCATCACGTTTCACGAAAAGGTATCCCATGCAACGCATCCTCGCTTTCCTTCTGAGTTTCGTCGTCGTCGGCGCTGCGGCCCAGGAGCTGTCCCTCACCTACTCCTTCAAGAAGGGGGAGACCATCCGCACCAAAGAAACGATGACACAAGCGGTCACCGCGGAAGGCATGCCGGGCGGCGGGCAGATGGTCAAGAATGTGCGCTACACCAGCACAGCGGTGAACGCGGTCACCAAGGATGGGACGGCAGACCTGGTCCGCAGCACCGATTCGTCTGCGATGACGCTGAACGAGAAACCGTTCACGAATCCCCAAGCGTCGATGGCGGAGAAGATCGCCTTCCGGCTGAAGATGGACAAGTATGGCAAGGTGCTGGAAGCCGGTCCGGCCGAAGAGCCGAAGGACGCCGTCGCGAAGCAATTGTCCGATGCGATGGCCCTGCAATTCAAGAACAGCCCCGGCTTTCCGTCCCGGAAGGTGAAAGTGGGAGAAGCGTGGGACGACGAGGTGACGAATAATCAGCCGACGCCGAACGGAGTCCTCACCATCACCGTGAAGACGAAGACCACGGTTGAGAAGGTCGACAAAATGGACGGCGTGGATGTGGCCGTGCTACAGATGACCGGTACGCTTTCGGGTGAACTTGGAGCAGGAATGGGGACCATCACCGGAGCCGTGAAGGGTACCCGCTACTTCGCCTACAAGTCCGGCTATGAACTCCGGTCCGTGATCGAGACCGACCAGACGATGGACGTACAGACTCCGCAGGGAAACATGATGATGCAGACGAAGATGCATCAGGAGAAGGAGAGGATGAAGTAGAAGAAGCAGGAGACAGGAGTCAGGAGACAGTAGTCAGATGTCAGACTGAGGCGGTCGTCGGTAGCCAGTCAACAGACTGAAGCCGCCAGCGGTGTCAGGATCGCCGATCGACCTCCACACCAAGCACCACAGGGCTCGGGCTAACCCCCGGGCCCTTCGAATTTCAATATTCGTGCTTGTTTAGCATTTCGCGTTTCGGATTTGCGCATTCATCCTTATCCTGCACCATGGCTGAAGCGCTTCCTCCTGTTGGACAACTGACATTCCCGGATTTCCGGGTGGTGACGGCATCTGCCGGCTCGGGGAAGACCACCACACTCACCAAGCGGTTCCTCCAGTTCCTCCTGGCCGACAGCATTCCGCACCACAAGCCGCAGAACATCCTCGCCATTACGTTCACGAACAACGCGGCGGCGGAGATGAAGGAACGCATCCTCTCGATGCTGAAACTCTTGGCGCTGGGCGACGAGAAGACGGTGAAGGATGTCGCGGAACTCACGGGAATACTCCCGAAGGATCTCCCGGCTCGAGCGGACAATCTCTTGGAAACGATCTTCAACTCATTCTCGGAGTTTCAAGTCCGGACCATCGATTCGTTCCTCTCCAATGTGTTCAAGGCGGCGGCCGTCGAGTTCGGGTTTCCACCGGACTATGCGATCGCGCTCTCCGCCGACGGACTGCTCGACCGCGCGTTCCGGGAATACTCCGCCCGCATTGCCGACGACCCCGGGGGCATGGACCTCCTGCGGGAGCTTGTCGTCCTTCAGGATGAGCAACGCCGCGACGACGACCCGTACCTGTGGGACCCATATGCCGCGATCGCATCCCGCGTTCGTGCCCTCCACAAAGAGGCCGCCAAGGTCCCCGACCCGATCGTCGTGCCCAACCTCGGGCCGGCGCAACGGGAGGCGGAACGACTCGTCTTCGATGCGGCGAGGACTCTGGATTCGTTCATCCGCTCCTCCGGTTGCCAGCCGTCTCATCATCTCGTCAACGACCTTGCCGAGGTCCTGGCGGGACGCGTTGCATCCGTCCTTGGCCGGTCCGTCAAAAGCAAGGTGTTCACCGCTGGAAAAACGAAGAACGACAAGGAGGCTGTCGCCGCGCACACTCCGGAAGCGGATCTGCGGCTCGCGACGTACGGTAGGGCGCTCCATGCGTACGGCCTCCTGCAGGTTCGTCGCGTCTTTGTGCCCTATGCCCGGGCGCTGCAATTGATGGAACAGACGCTGGACGATATCAAGCGGCGCGAGGGAACCGTCCTGCTGGACGATGTGAACCGCGCGCTCGGCGCGTATCTGCGTCAGGATGTGCTTCCCGAAGTATACCTCAAGCTCGGCGACCGTCTTGCCCACTATCTCATCGACGAGTTCCAAGACACTTCTCCCATTCAGTATAATGCGTTGAAGCCGTTGTGGGACGAAACGCTGGCAAAGGATGGCAGTCTGTTCGTCGTCGGCGACACGAAGCAGTCGATCTACGGTTTCCGTGGCGCCGACTACCGGATCATGCGCGACATGATGCAACGCGAAGTGTTCCCGTCGGCTCCCCGGCAGCTTGCGACGCTGGAGAAGAACTATCGCAGCCGCAGAAGCATCGTGGCGTTCAATCACACGGTCTTTCGCGAAACGCTTCCTGCTTCGGACCTGAACGTCCCGGCCGAGGCCAGCGGGCTCAGCACGGACGCGCAAGAGGTCGGATTGCCGGACAAGCTCCCCGGCCGCGCGCGCGTCATCCCCGTGCAACGGGATGCAGCCACCGAGCCGGAGCTCGCGGCCGTCGCTGCGGTGGTCCGCGGCTGGCGCGCACAAGGCTACAGTTGGCGCGACATGGCCGTGTTGACGCCGTCCAACGCGAATGTCGTGCGGGTATCGTCGTGCCTCAATGCGGAGAACATCCCCTTCATCTCCCAGAGTAGCCTCGATATTCGCAATCGGAAGGTGATCGCGGAACTCCTGGCCCTGCTCCGATTCCTCGACGCTCCCGTCGACGATGGGGCATTCGCGACGTTCCTGCTGAGCGACCTCTTCGACCGAAGCGGGTCCGGGCTCGACCGCACGGCCGTTCGGGGTCTCCTCGCAGCCGCTGCGCAAGAACGCGATCGCCCGCCGTTGTACAAACTCGTGCAGGCGGGCCACCCCGCGGTCTGGCGTGGTTTCATCGAAAAGCTTTTCACGCGTGTCGGCTACCTGCCGCTCTACGACCTCGTGGCGGATCTTATGAAGACGTTCCGTGTCTTCGAACGATTCCCGGACGAGGAGGCGTCGCTCGTTCGCTTCTTCGAGACGGTCCGCGAAACCGAAGCGACGGGCCGGAACAGCGTCCGCGACCTCGTCCGCGCCGCCGACGGGGAGGGAGAGGATGTCTCGTGGGAGCTCCCCTCGCCCCGCGGCCACAATGCGGTCACCGTCATGACCGTCCATAAAGCGAAAGGACTTGGATTCCCGGCGGTGTGCGTGCTTCTCTTCCCGCGAGAATTCAGAGTGGGTCAGCCGTTGTCGGTGCCCACAGACGAAGGACTCGAACTCTGGCGTGTAACGAAGGAGACGGCCGAGCGATATCCGGAAGTGGCGCGGCAGTACGAGGACGCGCTACTCCGGAAAGAGGTGGACGAGCTGAACTCGTTGTACGTGTCACTCACGCGCGCGAAGGTGGAACTCGCTGTCGTGTCAGCGTATGACGACGAGACCGACCTGCCGCACCGGTTGTTGCCGGCGACGAAGGATGATGGAACGCCTGCCCCCGCGGCGGAACCGGACCCATTTGAGCCGACCCCGGAAGCGCGGCTTTGGCACGACACCAGCGAACCGCCGGGAGCTGAACCCTTCGATGGGCCTCTTCACATTCGCGAGATAAGGCGTGGCGACATGATGCACGAGGTCTTGGCACAGATCGGCCTGTTCGAAGGAGATGCGGAGCCGCACATTGCTGCCGCGCTCGATAAGGTGCGTCCGGAGGATGACGGATTCGAGCGCGGAGCCATCGCATCCACCGTTCGTGCGTTCCTGACCCAGCCCGACGTCTGCACTCTCTTCGCGTCCGTGCCCGGGAGGTCGAGTAAGAATGAACAGGAGATCGTGTCGAAAGATGGACGGTTGTTCCGTGTCGACCGCGCGATCGTGGACGCAGAGTCCGTGACGGTCGTGGATTTCAAGACGGGTGGTCGTGATCTGGAGGAGAAGTACAAGAAGCAGGTACGCGCATACCTGACGCTACTGGCCGACCTCTATCCCGGTCGCCGACTGCGAGGCGTGCTGGCGTACGTGGACCGCGGGATGATCGTGGAGGTGACATGACGCGGGCGTTTGTCATACCGCCGACCGCGGACCTGATTGAACGGATCGCCGATCACCTGCGGCCCGAGGGGAATGACTACCGCGCATGTCGGGTCGTGTTTCCCGGCAAGCGGCCGCAACACTTTCTCCTGAAGTCCGTCGCCCGACGGGTCGGAACATCCTTCCTTCCACCACACATTCATGCCATCGACGACTTTGCCGAATTCATCGCGCTCAGGCATCTCCCGGCCGGAATACGGAAGGCGACCCAACTCGATGCCGCGCGGATCCTGTTCGACATCCACCGGGCGATGCCGGAACGCCTCGGCGGCACACACTTCCTCGCCCTCGAACGATTTCTCCCGCTCGGTCTGCGCCTCTTCATGGAGTTGGAGGAATTGGCGCTGTCCATGGCGCCGCCAGCCCACGTTCGACAAGAGACCTCCGTCATCACCTCGGGCAAACTGCATCTCATCGCCGAGATCGCTGAGCGGTTCTCTGTCGCCCTCACCGAGCGGGAACTGACCACGCGCGCGCAACTCTACGTAACCGCAGCGGGGCAATTCATCGACTCGGATGTGGAGGGGATGCGTCAACTTGTGTTCGCTGGATTCTACGGATTCACTCCCGCCGAACGGATGCTCCTCACGAAAGCCGCGCAATTCAAAGGGGCCGCCTTCTTCTTCACCGACGGCCCGGGATTGAGGCGGCGCCTGGAAGAGATCGGCATGGAGGCGGAGTGGGAGGAAGGAGAGCCCGGCGATCCAGAGATCTCGCTCACCGAGAGCGCCGACCCGCACGGCGAGGTCTTTGCCGTGGCGGCGGACCTCCGCACGGAACTGGCCGCCGGCCGGACGCCCACCGAGCGCAACGTCATCGTGGTCCCGCAAGCGGACACGCTGTTTCCCCTCCTGCACCATGCCCTGGGGCAACTGCCTGCCGACGGCTACAACATTTCGCTCGGCATCCCGTTGGAGCGCACGCCCCTCGCCGGCCTCTTCCATGCCTTGCATGAGCTTGCCGCCACCGAACGGAATGGACGGCTGGCGGTCTCCGCATATCTGCAGGTCATGCTGCATCCGTATGTCAAAAACTACCGATTCGGACAGCGGACGGACGTAAGCCGCATTCTCATGCACACGCTCGAGGAACGGCTCGCCGAGCGGTCCGGCCGCGGGACGGTAACACTGGAAGAGATCGAGCACGACGACGAACTGTTCACGCAGGCGGTCTTCCGCATACCGGACGAAGGATCGCTCAACGCCGTTCAGTTGCGCGAGCATCTGCACGACATCCATCGGCGGTTCTTCCGTTCATGGCGGCGTCCGGCATCCGTCGGATCGTTCGCCGCTGCGTGCGCCGAGATCGTACAAACGGTCCACGACCGCACGACCGCGCCGCACCATCCCACCTTCCGACGGTTCGCGGAATCGTTTGCCGACACCTTCCGCGAACTGGAGCGGTCGTTGCTGGCGGACCTGACATTCGCGTCCGACGACCTGTATCTGGACCTTCTCCGCCGCGTGCTCGCCGCCGGCACGGTGCCGTTCCCCGGTTCGCCCCTCCATGGATTGCAGGTGCTCGGCGTCCTCGAAACGCGCTCGCTGAGGTTCGATACGGTGACGATCCTCGACGCCAACGACGATGTCCTGCCGGGGCGCGGCGGCGCCGAGGCGCTTCTGCCGCAGGCCGTCCGGAAGAAGCTGGGCATGGACACGCACGGCGACCGGGAGGAGATCATCGAGTATTATCTCACCACGCTCATGCGGGGGGCGCGGCGCGTGCGTGTTCTGTACGTGAACGGAGGGGGCAAGGAGCGCAGCCGAATCGTGGAGCGGTTGGTGTGGGAGCGACAGCGCAAGGCTCGATCGATCACAGAAGGAGAGCGCAAGGATGCGGTCCGCTACCGAGTGTCCCTTGTCGCCCAAAGGCCGGAACCCATTTCGAAGACCGATGCGCTCATTGGGGCGTTGCGCCGGCGGCGGTACAGCGCGACGGCGTTGGACGCGTATCTGCGGTGTCCGTTACGGTTCTACTATTCCTCCGTGCTCGGATTGCGCGAGCGAGACGACGTCTCGGATGATATCGACGCGCCCGAGCTGGGACTTTTTGTCCATGCGATTCTGCAAAAATTCTTTGCCCCGCACGGGGGCATGGTTCTTGAGCCGGCCACGTTGACGAGAACCGAGGTCGAACGGCTCGCAGGAACACTCTTCGATGAGCGCTTCGGCGGAGGTGAACTTGCCGCCCGCCTGCTCATGCGGGACCGCGTGGTGGCACGGCTCGGCGAGTACATGGAAGCGTATCAGGGTCCGCTGGCGGAGTCGGCGCGCATCGAGATCCTGGGCCTCGAAGTGGCGGAGGAGGCGATGCTCGCGGATTCGCGATTCGCCGTTCGGCTGGACCGAGTGGAACGCCGGACGGCCGCAGACGGGACATCGGCCGTGCACATTCTGGACTACAAGACAGGTGGTCGCCCGGGCAAGGTCCGGATCCGCTTTGACCGGCTGGACACCGCGAAGCGTGAGACGTGGCCGGAGGCGATCGGCTCGCTGCAGCTTGCGTTGTACGCGCTCGTCTACGCCGAAGCGCACGGCATTGCGCCGGAGAGTGTGCGGGCTGCGTATCTGTTCCTCGGCCGACAGCAGGTGACTCCGAAGATCGAGATGGGTTTGTTCGACAAAGGCGACATCGATCCCGCGGAAGGATTGGCAAGAGTGCGGATGGTGGTGGAGGGATTGGTGAAGGAATTGCTCGACCCCTCGGTTCCGTTTCGTCCGGCGGACGATCTGGAGAAGCACTGCCCCCGATGTCCGTTCATGGCGATCTGTGGAACGACGTGGACGGAGAAGAGAGGGGAGTAGGGATCGGGTAACAGGTATCAGGTAGCAGGTGTCAAGACAGGGGGATTGGACGGAGCTGGGAATACACCCCCTCATCTCAGTTCTGCGAACGACTTGCAGTCCCATCCCGCAACCAACGAAGCCACTCAGCGTAGAAAAGTCGAGCA
>CAYIHQ010000067.1:0-8832 GCA_964362905.1 uncultured Ignavibacteriaceae bacterium | reverse complement strand
ATGCGGGCGAGCGAGTCGGGATGGATGGTCACGCGGACGCTGGCAACTGCATCAGCGTCAAACACCGGATGAGGTAGAAGCCGGACCGGTTGCGCGCCAACCGCCGTCGCAAACGCAAGAATGCAAACCACTGGACTTCGCATGGCGCAAAATACGAAGGAATTCACCCACAAATCCGGGTCTCTCGCTGTTTGTTTGGAACGTTTGGAATGTTTGGTAATTTAAGATGTTTCCCCCGCGATCTCTTTCGGAAAGGTCTCCCATGCTCTATATCATCCTCGGCGTCATCCTTGTCGTCATCATCTGGGTCGTCGCCATTTACAACGGCCTCATCACGTTGCGCAACCAGACCACGAACGGCTGGAAGCAGATCGACGTTCAGCTGAAGCGGCGTCATGACCTTATTCCCAACCTTGTGAACACGGTCAAGGGGCAGATGCAGTTCGAGCAGGAGACGCTCGAGAAGGTCATCCAAGCTCGGAACGCTGCCGTTTCTGCGCACGGCGTGGCCGATTCCGCTGCGAAGGAGAATGTCCTCACAGGCGCGCTCTCGAAGCTGTTCGCCCTCGTCGAGAACTATCCGCAGTTGCGTTCGAATGAGAACGTGAAGCAGTTACAGGAGGAGCTCACGAGCACGGAGAACAAGGTGACCTTCGCGAGGCAGTTCTACAACGACATCGCGACGAAGTTCAATACGGATCAGCAGGTGTTCCCCGGGAACATCATCGCCAACATGTTCGGATTTAAGGCGGTGGAACTCTTCGAGATCACCGAGGCCGGGGAGCGCGCGGTCCCAGTCGTAGACCTCAATCTCAAGAAGAACTGAGAAGAGGTGGAAGGTGAGAGGTGTGAGGTGGTGGGATGGTCTCTCTGAAACCTCCATCTCACCTCCCACCTGCTACCTCTCACCGATCCAGGTTCTCCACTGAGACTCCCGTGAATCTCCTCGATCAGCAGAAGCACAACCGTCGCCTGACGGTGCTCGTCATCTTCGGGTTCGCGATCTTCACCGCGTTCCTGGGGTTCGGCGTGGATGCGTTCCTCCTCGGGACCATCAACGAAACGGATTTTCTACCCATCGGGACGGGTGTGGGGATCGTGACCGGCTTCGTGTCGGCGTTCTGGAGCGTCCGGAGCGGGGCCGCAGCCGTTCTGCGGTCCACGGGAGCAGTGGACGCCGATCCCTCCGACGCGACCCACCAACAACTCGTCAATGTCGTTGGCGAGATGCGCATTGCGTCCGGATTGCCCATGCCCCGCGTCGTCGTCGTGCCCGATGCGGATCCCAATGCGTTTGCCACAGGTATGACCCCCGACACGGGCGTCGTGGCCGTGACCCAAGGCCTTCTGGACACTCTCAATCGGGAAGAACTCCAGGGTGTCGTGGCGCACGAGATGAGCCACATCCGGAACTACGACATCCGACTCATGACCGTCGTGGCTGCCCTGGTGGGGTCGGTGCTGATCCTCTCGGACGGAGCGCGGCGGTCCATGCGCTTTGGCGGAGGCCGGAGCAGCTCACGCAAGAAGTCCTCCGGTGGTGGGGGAGGGCCGTTGCTCATCATCTGGATCGTAGCCATCATCCTGGCCCCCATCATCGCGCAATTCCTGGCAATGCTCGTCTCCCGCAAGCGGGAGTATCTGGCGGACGCGTCCGCCGCGGAACTCACACGCAATCCTCTCGGCCTCGCTTCCGCGCTGACGAAACTCGAGAACGCAGTTGCTCCGACGGAGTCCATCCGCAAGGGCTCCGCCCATCTCTGCATCGTTGACCCGCTGGGAAGGAAGCTGAACGAAAAGGAAGGCACCTTCGCCGACCTCTTCGCCACCCACCCGCCGATCGCCAAACGAATCACGCGCCTGAAGGCGATGGCATACGCGGGGGACGCTGTGCGATGAATGCCCCTCCCGGCGCCCGGGAGAACGGAAGCCGCAGCGCCCTCGAGCTGATCACGCCCTTCACCGTCCTTCTTCTCTTCCTGGCTCTTGGGGAGGCAGCGAAACATTTCTTTGGGACGTGGATCCCGGGGAGTGTGCTCGGCATGCTGGCGCTGTCCGCAGCTCTCTGGACCGGACTCATCAAGGTCGGGATCCTCGAGAGGACCTCGGACCTGTTGCTCGCTAATCTCGGGCTGTTCTTCATCTGTCCGGGAGTTGAGATCATCAACTTCCTCGGGTTGATCGAAGAGCACTGGCTGAGTCTTTGCGTGGCCGTCGTGGGAAGCTCACTGGCGACCTTGTTGGCCACAGGGGTCGTCAGCCGCGTTCTGCACCCATCCTCGGGGAGAAGCGATGCATAGCATTCTGGGAGAGGTCTGGTTCGGGTTATTGGCGACGCTCGTTGCCTGGTGGATCGCCAACAGGATCAGGGTTCGGTGGCCGCATCCCGTCCTCAATGCCGTGCTGCTGTCGGTGGCGATGCTGGTCGTGTTCCTCAAGCTGACGGATATTCCGTTCGCGGCATACGCGCACGGTGGCAGGGTGCTGCAGTTCATGCTCGGCCCGGCCGTCGTGGCTATGGCGGTGCCGGTCTATCAGTACCGCGACTTACTTCGCAAAGCCTGGAGGCCGATGGCGGCGAGTATTGTCGTCGGATGTCTTGTCAGCATCATGTCGGCAACGGGTTTGATGCTCCTGCTCGAAGGGGAGGGAATTTTGGCTCGGTCCATCGCAGCCAAATCAGTTACGGCACCCATCGCAATCGAATTGTCCCGCTCGGTAAACGGGGAGCCAAGTTTGACGGTGGCGATCGTGATCATCACGGGCATCCTGGGCGCCGTCATCGGTGTGAGTGTCCTTCGGTGGTGCCGGATCACGGACTCACTGTCGGTCGGCGTCTCGATGGGCGTTGCCGGCCACGGCATCGCGACCGCATCACTGACGTCCGACCCCGTGGCGAGAATGGCCGCATCGCTCGGTATGATCCTGAACGGCGTCGTGACGTCGATGGTGCTTCCGTTCATTGTGCAGTGGATGGTCGGCGAGTAGAACCCGGTCCCTTTGCGGTTTGGCCATTTGCCGGGGGGATGGTGCGCCGCCACTCGTCATTCCGAACGTCCCGTTTCGCGCAGTGATTTCTTCCTGAATGGGACGATTCGGAATCTCGTGTATGTCATGTCCAATCCACGGAGGACCGTCCTCTACCTCGGAGTCACGTCGAACATCATCTCCCGTGCATCTCAACACAAATCAGGACAGGGATCCATCTTCGCTGCCAAGTATCACTGCTGCGATCTGATCTACTATGAACGGTTCGACTCGATTGAACATGCGATCGCCAGGGAAAAACAATTGAAGAAATGGAATCGTGCCTGGAAGATGCGCCTCATACAGAAGATGAATCCCGAATTGCGCGATCTCTCGAATGATATCTGGCATGAAGATAAGCAGCGTACTGCTGTCGTCCCTGGATGCTCACGCCGGGGGCCTCGAAATTGAAAGAGCGGTTCCCGAAAAAAAGCATCCCCGCTAGAGATCCCGGCTGAAAGCATGCCGGGGCAGGCATGCGGGGACAAGTTCGGGCACGACCTCGTGTCCCCACCGTCGCTCCTGCGGCCGCAGCGCTCACAGACTCTTCGCAATCTCCAGGAAGCGCTTGTACGGCAGCGCCGACCACGTCTCCGCGTTCACCGCGCCCTTCGACATCGTGATCATCGATACTTTCGCCGCCTCTTCGGAGGACGATGCCTCGTAGATGTCCATGAAGTCGTACGGGCCGAGCAACGCGTAGTGATCGATCCACTTCACCTTGGGACACTTGGCCTTCACATCGTCAAACCAGGTACGCCCCATCGATTCACGCTTCCTGGGATTCTTCAGGGTCTCTGACGGCAGCTTGGTGAGAAGAATGAACGTCGCCATGGGTCGTCCTCCTATTCCGTTGAGTTTCACACCGGATCGATAGCAGCACTCAGCCGGATTCCTTGCCCGAGTGCCTCTTCGGAAACCTACTGCGATTCATACTCAAAGACCACCCGAGGCGAAGAAGCGCTCAATCCCCAAGCACCCGAATAACCTCCCCGATGAACTCTTCCATATGCGCGTAGTGTGAGCCCTTCCAGTACAGCCTGTCGCACCTGTCGCACATCTGATAATTATCACACCACTCCCGCACGCTCAACGGGATCCTCTCCAGTACCTTCTCCTTCTCAACGTCGACAAGGATCGCATTGCATTCAATGCACCTCGTGAATGGGGCGATGAGGTCCCGGAGGCCCAGGCGGCGCATGACCTCGAAAAGCTGCGCCCGTGGCTCCGCCTCCCGGACGAGGAGGGCGTGGACAGCATCCAGCCGCGCGACGAGTCCCCGGTCCTTGCTCAGAAGGAACCTTCCCTCCCTCGTCGCCCGATCGACGAGCTCATCATCGTGCGTCGCCGTTCGGTAGGCCGTGTCGAACCCGAACATCCGCAGATGGCTCGCCAGCTTTCCCAGATGGACGTCGCATACGAACGCCGGCGCCATCGCTCCGTGCCGGGAGCTCTCATCCACGGGCTGCCCCCCTACCGAACCATGCCGCTCCCGCCATGGCATACGCCGCCGCAGCCAGGATCATGACGACGGCGAAGCCGGCCTCGATCGATACAATGACCGCAAGCGCGGCGCCCACCACCGACATGCTTCCGTTGATCCCCCATGCCCACGGGATCTGTCCGGCGGCATGCCCGCCGAGGAATCGCAGACCGAGCGGGAACGGCATGCCCATCAAGAACGCCGGGATGCCAATGACGACCGCCGAGATCGCCCACCGTAGTGCGACGTCGCACGAGAGCGCGGCCTGAAGTGTCGGCGTCAGCGCAAGGGACCAGGCCGTCAGCACAGCCGCCACGGCGAATGCCACCCCACGCAGCGTCCGTTCCGAAGGGGTGAACCGACGCGACCACAGGCTCCCGACGCCGCTGAAGCACAACATCGAGCCGATGACGAACGCTGCCGCGTAGATGGGATGACCCAGCGTGAGAATGAACCGCTGCATTAGCACGATCTCGACAAGCATGAATCCGCATCCCAGCCCGCCGAAGTAGACAAGCGTACGCGCACGGCCCCGCCCCAGTTCAGTTCTCATGAGCAGCGGGAGGACGATCAGCACAAACGCGCCGAGCGAGACCTGTGCGAGCGTGACGACGGCAAGCAGGGAGCCGAGTTCCAGAAAAGGGACGGACCATGCTCCGAACACATCCCAAAGCCGGCCAAGGCCCCGCCACCGGAGGAACTGGGAGAAGAACGGCGCATCGTCGTCGGTCGGTGCGACGGCGAATTCATACGCATCGTAGATGCGTTCGCGGTCCGGTCCCAGGATGCCGTCGACGAGGGCGAACAACGACGTGTCTCTCAGTTGATCGTACCGCGATCGCTCTTCGCGGCCGATGTCGGGAGCGATGAGGATGTCGAACCGCATGCTGTCGCTGAACGCGCGTGTCGCCGCAAGGTCCCGCCGGCTGAGCGGCGATCGCGTGGCGACATACGTGACCGTCGACCAGCTCCGCACGGCGACGAGATGCGCTGTCGGTTCGTCGATGCCCGAGCGGCGAAGCATCTCCGCCACCGTGGCAAGAGCCCGGAGCGTGTTGCGGGCGGGATGATCGATCCACGCGGTGATGCTGATGGCTCCCGAAGGCGTGAGGCGGTCCCACATCGTTTCAAAGGCCTCGATCGTCAGAAGATACTGCTCCTGGAGGGCGGTGAGTCCGACGGTTCCGCCGAATGCTCCGAGCGTGGGGAGGACGATGAGGTCGTAGCGTGCTGTGTCGGCGTCCAGGTACGAGCGCGGATCCTCGACGTGCGTCCGCACGTTCGGGAGGGAAAAGACCGTGGAGCCTGCCGCCGTCAGGACTGCGTCGAGAGCTGCACCGTGGATGTCGACTGCGTGGATCTTCCGGACGCCTTCGGACGCCGCCAGAGCTACCTGTTCGCCCGTACCTGACTTCAGGATGAGCGCAGCCGTCCGCGGCTCCATGCGGTAGGGCAATGCCGAAGTGGTGAAGCTCAACGGCCCGTTCCGCCCGAACAGGGTCGACTCGGGGACAGGACCGAGCCAGTCGCCGTTGTTGAACACTCCCGCGACCACCGGAACCGTCGACCCATAGGAAAGACTCAATCCCGGGGCATATCGGAGGGCGGGGGACGCGACGACCTGCACAAGGCCGTACGGACTGAATCGTTCGTCCGTGATCGACGCCTCCGGGAGGTTCATCGTCCGGCCAAGAGATTTGTACTGCGACACCTCGAGACGGTTCGGAGCAAGCGTGAACACCACCGCCACTCCCAGGGCCGTGAGCAGCGATCCCAGCCACCGCGTTCGATGCGTTTCCGGGAGCATCAGGGCCGCCCCGGCGAGGGGAAGCACGGCATCGATCGCCGGGAGAGTTGCAGGCGGGGCGGTCCACATCGAGGCGACCGCCAGTAACGCACCGGCCCCGGAGCCGGCAAGATTGGCGAAGTACAGCACGCCGGCATCGTTGACGTGGCGGGTGAAGACGACGGTGATCGCGAGTGCGCCGAAGAAGAAGGGGAGGAAGAGGATGACGTACGTCGCGGCGAGTTTGAGCAGTTCGTTCCATCCGACGAACAGCAGCAGCGAATCGAAGCGGATGCCCTCCAATTGTGCGACCGGAACGGCCATCGCCATCGACACTCCGCAGAGGATCATGAACGCCGGCACCGCGATGGCGGCATGCCGCAGGAACCGGGCGTGGAAGAGGGCGAGGGCGGTCCCGCCCGCTCCGAATCCGAGCAGTGCGACCGACACGACCATCGTGCCACAATGGTGCCACTGGACGATCGAGAGGATCTGCATCAGGTGCAGCTGGAAGGCGAGAAGGGCAACGGAGAGGAGCCCAACGGCGATGCAGAGTCGGGTCATGGTCCGTCTCAGCGCCCGCGCACGAGCGGAACGAAGCGGACGGGGAAGAGGCTTTTCGTCGTGACCTGTCCCCGTCGTTTTTCCACGAGCACGAGCGTCTGGATCATAAAGGGGGAACCGACGGGGATGATCATTCTGCCGCCGTCCTTCAGTTGAGCGATGAGGGGAGGGGGAATGTAGTCAGCGGCTGCGGTGACGATGATGGCGTCGTACGGCGCGTGTTCCGGCCAGCCGTCGTATCCGTCGGCATGCCGGACGGTCACATTCCTGCAGCCGAGCGCCCGCAGTCTGTGTCCGGCTTCGGCGGAGAGTTCCCTGACGATCTCAACCGTGAAGACGGAGTCCACGATCGCTGAAAGCACCGCCGCCTGGTAACCAGACCCGGTGCCGACCTCCAGCACCTTCATGTCCCTTCGGGGCCGGACCAGTTCGGTCATGATCGCCACGATGTACGGCTGTGAGATCGTCTGTCCGTAGCCGATGGGGAGGGGGTGGTCTGCGTACGCCTCGTCGATCCAGGCGGGAGGGACGAACCTGTGGCGTGGAACGGTGCTTATCGCTCTGAGAACGGACGTATCGGAGACGCCGCGGTCTGTGATTTGATCGCGGACCATATCCAGACGCTTCTGCACGAACGGATCCTGGGAGAGGGCCGTGTGGAGAAGGAGGAGTGTGAGGAGGAGGGATCTCACGGCTACGGTAAGGTACAAAGGCGTGGCGTATTGTCAATGCCGGAAATGTGATAGACGAGAAATGAGGATGAAACACGGCATACGAGAGGTTGGAGAGTCCGAACTTACCTCACCCAATCGCGCGGTTTGGAGGTTTGCTTGCCCCGACACGCCTGCCCCGGCAGGTTCTTGGCCGGGGTTTCCGGTCGGGGGCCCATTGGCCATTTTCCCCGGCCTCGCACAATTTCACTTGGGGGAAACTGAATTCTGAGTCCTGAGTTCCCGCCGCTGACTTCTTTATCCCTACTGCTCTCATTCCCCGCCATTCCTCCTTCTCTGTTTCCCGTTTGCTGTTTTCTTGATAGTTGTCTTTTGCCGTTTTCCTTTTCTCCTCACCCTTGCCTCTGTCCAGAATTCTGTCTACTCTTCCTCGCACATAGGAGGACGCATGAGCATCATCACATTGCCCGTGACGGAAGCGAAGCAACGGTTCACCGAGTTGGTAAAGGGGGCGGGGGAGTTGTATGACCGCTATCTTGTCACAAAGAATGGCAAAGAGGCGGCCGTGGTCATGAGTGCCGAGGAATACGGGAGTCTCCTCGAGACCCTGGACATCCTGTCGAACAGGGCCGAGGTCAGAGCGATTGGCGTTGGCAGGGAACAAGCAAAGGCGGGAAAGACGGTTCCTCTCGCTGCCTATCGTGCGGCGAGGGCCGGGCGGACGAAGCGATCCCAACGTTCATAGGAAGGTCGAATTCCATGGACGTCGAGCTCACCCATCGTGCCGTGCGTGATCTGGATGCTCTTCGGCGAAGCCAACCGAAACTCTCCCCGAAAGTGCTCGATAAGATCGGATCGTTGAGCGACGACCCATTGGCAGGGAAGCCGCTCATGGGTCCGCTCAAGGGTCTCCGATCGTTGAGGGTGGGGGAGTATCGGATCATTTATGAGGTCAGCCGAACCGTCGTATCGGTGTTGACGGTCAATCACCGCCGTGAGGTCTATCGATGAACAAGCAACGTTCCCTGCCGCCTGCGCAGCAATCCGTGCAGCGATTCGTCGATCGATTCAACTCGGACGAAGAGGTATGGCGGAAGTTCGCTCTGAAGCGAATTCGGCGAAGAGCAAAGCATCCGGAGTGGTCTGAGGCGAAACACCGCGCAGTGGATCTCCTAGAGTTCGCCCGGCGGCGCTCACCTGAGGATTGCATCGGCCGATGAAGCGTTGAGCACAGACGCCCAACCCGTAGGTCGTCGCCCCACTCTCTTGCATCTCGCGCCCCCACCGCTTTCCGCCGCCCC
>CAYIHQ010000066.1:0-8836 GCA_964362905.1 uncultured Ignavibacteriaceae bacterium | reverse complement strand
TGATCGGATCCCTTCTCGCCGGATGAAGCGCGACACCATTCGCCAGCCGCTGGAATTCAGATCCTGTGCGCGTTGACGGCGACCTCTCCGAATGGACGGACGCGTCTGCCTTCGTGGAGCAGGACGGCCTCCGTATCGCCGTCCGAAACGACACGGAATTCCTCTACGTTGCGCTCACCACTGTGGGGTCGGAGAAGGAAGTACGCCAGCCGCTTCGGGGCTTGACCGTATGGTTTGACAATGAAGGAGGAAAGAGCAAACACGCCGGGATCCGCTATCCGTTGTTCACGATGCCGGAGGCATACCGCGGAGACCTGGAACTTCGGGAGCGCAGCACACCCCGAGATCGGAACGAACTCTTCTCCGAAATGTTGGCGGAATTCGAATGGCTGGGTCCGAAGGAGGATGACATCGAGCGCGTGCCGAAACTGAACAACAACGAGGTCGCGGTGGATTTCACGCGCTCGCTGGAAGGGTTCGGCTATGAGTTAAAGATCCCGTTGCGGGCGACAGGACGGCGTCTCTACGCGATCGGCGCTGAGTCGGGTTCGCGCATCGGATTGGCCATTGAGGTGGGCGGAATGCCTGCGGTGGGAAGGTCTCCGGCCGCTGGAGGTGCGGGTGGATCAGGCCGGCCCGGTGGACGACCTGGACGCGGCGAACGTCCTCCGGGCGGAGCACCCCCAGGCGAAACACCTCCGGGGGGCGAACCGGGAGCCGCACCGCGGATGAAAACAGAGATCACATGGTTCCGAGTTGAGCTTGCGAAGCCGTGATGGGAAATAGGGCGGAAAGAGGATTAAGAATCAAGGATCAAGAATCAAGAATAGCTCTGTCCATGAGGCCAAGCCCGGCGTCTTCAGTCTTCCATTTTCCTACTTCCATCTTCCTACTTCTATCTTCCATCCCCACCCGCCGTTCAGATTCTGCTTCTCCACACCCACCAGTACGCGATCCCCAATCCCAGGTCCACCGCCATTCCTGGCGCCAGAAACTCTGTCAGCTCGCGCGGCATCGGAAGCCACAACCACGCGCCGACGAACACACCTGCGGTCAGGATCTTCGACCAGACAAGGATCAGCATCATCGACCGCATCGTGGCGAGGTTGCGCGCCACGGTTAGGGCGACAAATCCGAACATCGTCACCGTCATCAGGTTGAAGTAGATGAAGATGGGGTAGCGCGGATCGTCGATGTGAATGAGTGCCGGCAGCCAGGGAACGAGCAGGGCGATCGGGATGCCCATGGCGAGATTCCAAATGCCGCCGGCGAGAAAAATGCGTCGGTGGAGGACGGATCGATCCATAGCAGACTCCTCGAGGATGGAGGGCGAATGTGAGCAAACATTCCAAACGTTCCAAATCCCAAAACGACACGGCTTGGCAAGCCCGAAGGGCGAAGCTAAGCTGTATATCTTTTTGAGGAGCCCGCCGCAGTATGGCGGTGTCAGAAACAAATGGCAGACTCCAAACAAAAGCCCGAACTCCAGACGTCCAAACGGCAATAAGAGGTCGACGAGGGGATTATTCAGATATTTCCTTGCAATTACATCACTTCCCTGTAACTTCTTACGCATCAGTCCGTTAGACAAGAATCTCAATATCCACCAAAGGGCCCACCATGGCTAATCCGCAATCCTCATTCCGCATTCCGCAATCCTCCATGTTGCTCCTCGCGCTTCTTCTCATCGGATCCGTCCCACTCCTCTCTCAACGCCCTCGCCCCTACCCGGTCGTCCCCGACAAGGGCTTCCGTGCCGCGGTCGATTCCGGCAAACGGACGATGACGGGCGTTCCCGGACCCAAATACTGGCAGAACACCGCCGACTACAAGATCAGGGCGCGCGTGATCCCCGAACAGAAGCGGCTCGAAGGACGCGTGGGGATCTCGTATCGCAACAACTCCCCGGATACGCTCCGGACGCTCCGCGTCTCGCTGCTCCAGAACGTGCACGGCAAAGGAGCCATGCGAGTTGTGCAGATGGAAGTGACCGAAGGATATCAACTCAATTCTGTCATCGCCAACGGTGAGCGGCTGGTGCAGGGTGGACGGTCCGGCCCGCGGTATGTCGTGAATGCAACCAACCTCGTCATCTTCCCCGCGAAGCCCATCGCGCCGAAGGCCTCGGCGACGCTCGAGATCGACTTTGCCTACAAGGTCCCTCAGGCGGGCATCTCGGGCCGCATGGGCTACGACACCGACAGTCTCTTCTACTTCGCCTACTGGTATCCGCAAATGCTCGTGTTCAACGACGTCGTGGGCTGGCAGGACGAACCGTTCTTCGGGATTGCGGAATTCTATTCCGACTTCGCGAACTACGAGTACACCATCGAGATGCCCGACGACTGGCTGTTGCACGGGACCGGAGTGGTGCAGAATCCGAAGGAAACGTATTCGGACGATGTGGTGAAGCGCCTGGCGCTGGCGGAGAAGAGCGACACGACCGTGCGGATTGTCGGTCCGGAGGACTTTGGAAAAGCGACGAAGAAAGGCCCGAACGGTTGGCTGACCTGGCGCATCAAGGCCGACAACGTGCGCGACGTGGCGTGGCTGGCTACGCGCTCCTCGATCTGGGAAGGGGCCCGAACGCCGGTGGGAGACCGGAATAAGGACGGCAAGACCGACTTCGCAATGTGCTACAGCTTCTGGCGAACCACGGCTCCGCGCTGGACGAGGTCGGTGGAGTACACGCAGAAGTCCATCAAGTTCCTTTCTGAATTCACGGACGTTTCGTATCCCTGGCCTCACATGACCGCGGTCGAGGCGGACAAGATCATCGGCGGCGGCATGGAGTATCCGATGATGACCCTCATCGGCGGCTACAACAACGCCAGCGACCTGGGCTTGTTCGGTGTGCATGCGCACGAAGAGGCGCACATGTGGGTGCCGATGATCGTGAACGTGGATGAACGCCGCTACGGATGGATGGACGAAGGAACAACCTCGTTCCACACGGACGAAGCCATGCGCAGCATCATTCCCGACTCTTCGCAGCCGAAGCGGGAGAGCCGATTTGCCGGTTACGTGGACCTGGCGCGGCAGGAAGGCGAGGGGGAGATCATGCGCTGGTCGAACTTCCACAACAACGGCTGGGCGTACAGCGTGGCGTCGTACCCGAAACCGGCGTCCATCCTGCACATGCTGCGGGGTGTGCTGGGCGAGGAGGTGTTCCTCAAGGCCTTCCGCACCTACCTGAAGACATGGGCCTGGAAGCACCCGTACCCGTGGGACATGTTCAACACGTTCTCGTCCGTGAGCGGAAAGGATCTCGACTGGTTCATGCGCTCATGGTACTACGAGACCTGGCGGCTCGACCAGGCAGTGGCCGACGTGAAGGAGACGCCCGCGGGAACGGAGATCACGATCGAAGACAAGGGCTGGGTGCCGATGCCGGTGCTGTTGACCGTGACACGGGCGGACAGCTCACAGGAGCAGTTGCGGATCTCGGAAGAGGAGTGGCTGGCGGGGAAGACGAAGGCATCTGTGACCGTCAAACCCGGCGCGGCAGTCGTGAAGGTCGTGATCGACCCGACGTACTACTTCGCCGACATCGACCGAAAGAACAACGTGTGGGTGAAACCGGCGGAGAACAAGTAAGGGGTGTGAGGATGTAGGTGGTAGGTGGTGGGGAGGGGGCTGTGAGAGTAGATTTCGGGGCAGGGAGTGTCACGACGCGGTTTCGTGATGTTCCCTGCCTTCGCTTTTCTATTGTGCGTCTTGTGCATCCCGCCGCTGTTGGGCGGGAACGATTCGCTATTCACCATTCACTATTCACTATCCCTCGACTCGCCACTCGGCTTCGCTCGTGGCTCTCTCGGGACAAGTTCACGATTCACTGCTTCAGTCTTCCTACTTCCATCTCCCTACTCATATCTTTTTCACAAAACATCTCCGCCGTTTGTGCTGACGGTGCTCGAAATTCTTCCAGTGTCCCCGCATCTGCATGTTCGATTCCAGCTCCGGATTAGATTCAACGCGGTTGATCCCCCGCTTCACAAACGAGCGGTTCAATTCTATCATGAGCAGAGCGTCGGCCCCCTTGCCCTGGAGGTCCTTTCGGACAGCACCCAGATAAAGGTCGGCATATTTCGGACGTTTCAGGGCGATCAGGAGGTGATACCAGCCGAATGGGAACAGGCGCCCGTGGGACCTCTGCAGAGCCCGTGAGAGGGATGGGAACGCGATCGCCACGCCCGCCACTTTGTTCTGTTCGTCGAGCATCACCTTGAGGAAATCCGGGTCGACGTTCGGAAAATACTGCTCCACCAGGGAGTCAATCACGCGCGGCGTGAGAGTGACATATCCATAGAGGTGATCGAAGGTGCTGTTGATAAGCTCGAACATCTCGCGGGCGTAGGGAAGAAGGTCGGCGGGCCGCTTTGCCTCAAACACGTGGAGCTTCCGCTTGGCCAGCACAAGGCCGGCGACGCGCAGGACCTTGTCCGGGATTTCCTTCGGGATGGCGACCTCATACTCCACCCAATCGGCATCCTTCCCATAGCCAAGCCGCTCAACATGAACGGGATAGTAGGGAAGATTGTAGATGGTGGCCATCGTGCCGAGTTCGTTGAATCCCTCGACGAGCATCCCTTGGTGGTCCATGTCCGTGAAGCCCAGGGGGCCGTGTACGGTGTCCAATCCCTGGCCCCGCGCCCAATCCTCGACTGTCTTGAACAACAGCGCCGACACCTCGGGGTCGTCGATGAAATCGATCCACCCAAAGCGCGCATGACGGCTGTTCCACCGGCGGTTGAAGGCGTCGTTGACGATGCCGGCGATGCGGCCGACCGGCACTCCGTCCCGCTCGGCGATCCAATACTCTGCCCGACAGAAATCGAAGACGGGGTTGATGTCCGTTCGAAGGGTCTTGACCTCGTCGTCGATCAGCGGTGGGACCCAATACGGGTTGCCCTCGTAAATTCGAAAAGGGACATCGATGAACGTGCGGAGGTCGCGACGCGTCCGCACCAGACGAATGGTGAGGGCCATATCAGGGGCTGCAATGGGGTGAGAGGAGCGTGGGAGGCATGGCGAAGATTGCCGTTCGATGGTGACGGCGCAACATGAGGGTCATGACGGTGGCGGCGACACAGAGGGGGCACGGGAGGCTGCCGTCCGGAGAGCGCAGGTTTGTCCGGATCCACTCTCCCATCTGCGTGACGATGCCCCCGGTCAGAGGGTGCTGAGACGATGTGGGTGCATGAAGCACCGGTCCTGCAACCGGGAGCACGGAAAATCCAATGTACGAAGCCGATAATATTTGAGCAAGGTGCGCGCGACGATCCGTCAGCCCCGGGCGAAGCCGACGACCTGCACGAAGATGGCAGAAAGGGATCAACGGGGGGTTCCTTTCAATGGCAGTCCTGCCTATATTAAATGAATCCCCTGCGGGGTCGGTCTCTTCAAAGGGTCCAGGCACATCGGAGAGGAACGCACCATGATCCATCGCATGACGTTCTTGCTAGTCATTCCGGCTCTTCTGCACATCGGTTGCGGGCAGAAGCCGGAAGAGCCCACGCTGAAGTCCTATTTCGCCCCGTCGACGCAGGGAATCCAGTGCGGCGGCGTACAGATGGTGCCGATCAATACGCCTGTCGGCGACTTCAACGTGTGGACCAAGCGTTTTGGCAACAATCCGCGCATCAAGCTCCTGTTGCTCCACGGCGGACCGGGAGCCACGCATGAGTATTTTGAATGCATGGAGAGTTTTCTGCCGGCGGAGGGGATCGAGTTCATCTACTACGATCAGCTCGGCTCGGGCCGCTCCAGCCAACCGACCGACGCGTCGCTCTGGAGGACCGAACGATTCGTCGAAGAAGTGGAGCAGGTGCGGCAGGCGTTGGGACTGTCGAAGGACAATTTCTACCTGCTCGGTCATTCCTGGGGCGGCATGCTCGCGACGGAATACGCGCTGAAGTATCAGCAGCACCTGAAGGGGCTCGTCATTTCGGACATGATGATGAGCATTCCTGCGTACAATCGATACGCCAACGACGTCCTGGCGAAACAGATGGACCCCTCGGTGGTGAAGGAGATCAAGGCCATCGAAGCCAAGGGTCGGTATGACAGTCCGCGGTACATGGAGCTGCTGATCCCGAACTTCTACATGAAGCACATTCTGCGGATGGAAGAGTGGCCCGAACCCGTCGACCGTGCTTTCGCCAAGATGAACAGGCAAGTCTATGTGATGATGCAGGGGCCGAGCGAGTTCGGCGCCTCCGGGCTGCTCGAGCATTGGGATCGCACGGCGGACCTCGGAAAGATCTCCGTTCCGACGCTCGTCATCGGCGCCACGCACGACACGATGGACCCGGAGCACATGAAATGGGTCTCCACGCAGGTCCAGAACGGAACGTTCCTTCTATGCCCGAACGGAAGCCACATGAGCATGTGGGACGACCAGGAAGTGTATATGAAGGGACTGATCGATTTCCTGAGGAAGACTGATGGAGCAAAACCATAGGCATCAAGAACCAAGAAACATGAACCATGCGCCAGTAAAGTACCAATCGCACAGAGTATATTCTCCCTACTCCCTACTGACATCTGAATACTCTCCACTCCCACCCCCATGCCAATCCGCAAGAAGAGCATCCTTATCGTGGACGACGAAGAGTCCATTCGACTTGCCACGAGTCAGTATCTGAAATTCGCCGGCTATCGTCCGTTGACGGCGAAGAACGCCGACGAGGCGATGGAGATCGCGCGCCGCGAGCCGGTGCGCCTCGTGCTGGCCGACGTCATGATGCCCGGCAAATCCGGTTATGACCTGCTCCGCGAGCTTCGGCAGGACCCCGCGACCAAGCACATTCCCGTCGTGATCGTGACGGCGTTGCGCGGCGCGGCCGACGATGAGACGGCCCGGATCTCCGGCGCGGCGGACGTACTCGTGAAGCCGGTCGAAGGAAAGCATCTGCAAGCGGTCGTGAAACAGCTCTTGGGATCTTCCATGGAAGAAGAGTGACAGTACCGGTCCCGCTGGTTTCGAGATCCCCCACGGCCTGCTTCGGTTTGTCATGAAGGTGTCCCCAATGCGTAAACCCTCCAATCGCCGCAAGGTCCACCTCCCCCCGGGCACGCTTCAATTCTCGGGAGAACGAAAGCGTCAAACCGTCGAGATCGAGGAAATCCGTTACACTCCCCGGGAGTTGAAGGAGAGAAGCATTCGCCCTGCGGATGTCGGTGCTCTGCGGCCGCCCGCATCCGGCGTCGAGTGGGTGAATGTCGAGGGATTGCACGACGTGCGGCTGGTGGAGCAGTTGGGGGCGAACTACGGCGTGCATCGACTACTTCTCGAAGACATCCTCCAGACCGGACAGCGCCCGAGGCTCGAGGATCACGGTGACTATCTGTTCCTGGTCGTGCGGATGCTTCGATCGAAGGACGCGCTGACGCCGTGCGAGGAGGAGCAGGTCTCTCTCGTGGTCGGGCGGACGTTCGTCCTCGCCTTCCAGGAAGGTCAGGCGGGCGACGCGTTCGACCCCATCCGCATTCGCCTCCGCCAGACGCACGGCCCGCTTCGTGGCCTCGGCTCAGACATGCTCGTGCACGCCATACTCGACGCCCTCGTCGACCAGTATTTCATCATTCTGGAGCGGCTCGGCGACCGGATTGCCCAGCTGGAAGACGACTTGCTCGAGCATGCGACGCGGGAAAAGTTGCAAGAGCTGTATGCCGTGAAGCGGGAGCTGCTGTTGGTGCGAAAGGCCGTCTGGCCGCTCCGTGAGGTTGTCTCGGCATTGGCCCGCAGCACCACGCGGCTGGTGCGCGCTTCCACACGCCCCTACATGCGCGACCTCTACGATCACACCATCGCGGTCATCGACACGATCGAGAATTTCCGCGAGCGCACCGCCGCGATGCTCGAGATCTACCTGTCGAGCATTGCGATCCGAACAAACGAGATCAGCAAGGTGCTGACGATCATCGCCACGATCTTCATCCCTCTGACGTTCATCACTGGTCTCTATGGAATGAACTTCGACACTTCCGTCAGCCTGTGGAATATGCCTGAATTGGGATGGGCGTTCGGATATCCCGCTGTCGTCGTCTTCATGGCGCTCGTCGCCGGAGGAATGATCGTCTTCTTCAGACGAAAAGACTGGTGGTAAGGAGTCTCCGTGCCATGTCCAAGCTCGTCGTGTCGGCCGCTTTCGGCTCCTTGCTCCTGGGCGGCCTCGCCATGGCTCAACCGCGATCTCCGTACGCCGATTCGGTCAATAATCCGGCCGAGATCGGAACAACGCTTCTAATGCTACATAGAAAGGTGGACCCATGACCGACGCTCGCTGCCTCGCCTGCGGACGCACCCAGGCAGAAATTCCCCTCATCACGCTGTCGTATCAGGACAAGACCTTTCAGATCTGTCCGCAACACCTTCCCGTCCTCATCCACAATCCCCAGACGCTGGTGGGTAAACTCCCCGGTGCCGAAGGGATGACGGCGGCGGAGCATGAGGATTGAAGAAGGCAGTATCGAGTGGGAAGTATTAAGTAGAAAGACTGAAGCAAAGAAGTCCGGGTGGTGTATGCTTCAGTCTTCATACTTCGATCTTCCTACTTATTACTCTTCAAGCACTTCCCATTCTTCACGTTATACTTCTTCTCCATCCCACACCACACCGCCTGCTCACGTCTGCACGCCCCCACCGCATCGGCCGGAGGAAATTCGGCATGCGGGCAGCTGAAGTCGCAGTAGAGGGGAAGTGAATCCGCGCTAACCTGTGATTTGCCCCCCGCGTGAGACTGTCGTTTCTTGGTCGTCATCTGCTCGCCCGTCTATTTCCATCAACAGTTCTCACCACCCGCTGGACTCCGCAAAAGGCGGACGGACTCCG
>CAYIHQ010000065.1:0-8837 GCA_964362905.1 uncultured Ignavibacteriaceae bacterium | reverse complement strand
CGCCTTGCGCGGATCCGCCGGAGCTGCAGGGGCTTTTGCCACGGTCTCTTCCGGAACGACCCCGGACGTGGCAGGTCCCTCCACAGCGGAGATCCCTTCGACCGTCGGATCTGTCCTCAACTCGACCTCGACCAGTTCAGAGTCGCCGGCGGCTGGCGCCTGTTCGATGACGGCCTGGAGTTCCTCGACCTCCGCAACGGGGGCACCAGCCGACACCTCTTCCGCCGGCGCTGCCTCTTCCTTCGCGGTCTTCTTCTCGATCTTTTCCGGAACGTCCTTCTTCCGGGACGTGCGGAACTCCTGCACCTTGCGATTGTGCCGTTCCGCGACGTCCTTTTCCTTCTTGAAGTGGGCCCTCACCACATGCAGCATGTCATCCGACACCGATGACATGTGGTTCTTGGCCTCGAACCCCTTCTTGTGAAGGAACTCCAGGATCGTGTCGCTGGCGAGATTCAGCTCTTTCGCCAGATTATAGATCTTGATCTTTTTATCAGCCATACAGATGTGTTTGCCTTTCGACGGCGGAAACCGCCGCCTACGCCTCGCTGGTGTCGCGCTTCGGTGCGTCCGTTCCTTCTGGAGCCGGTGCCGACTCGTCCGTGACAGCATCTGCACTCTCCGCTGCATCTGCAGCATCTGCGCTCTCCGCTGCATCTGCAGCATCTGCGCTCTCCACTGCATCTGCAGCATCTGCGCTTTCCGCAACATTTGCAGCATCTGCGATCTCCGCAGCTTCTGCGGCTTCCGCGGCTTCAGCGGCTTCAGCGGCTTCCTTCACGGTCGGTACGTCGTCTGGCGGCGATCCGCCTTCTTCGTCCACTTCCGCTTCTTCCAATCCCTTCCGCAGCATTTCGACGATCTCGTCGATCTTCGCAGCCTCGATGCCGAGAGCGGTCACGAGCTCTTCCTTCGGAGTCTCAATCACGGACCGCACGGTCTCGTATCCGTCGTCGAAGAACTTGTGGAACAATGGATCGCCGAGCTCTTCCCGGAATTCCGACAGGTCCATGTCGTATTCCTCTTCCTCCCCGCCTTCTTTCAGCACTTGAATGTCGTATCCGGTCAACTTCGACGCCAGCCGTACGTTCTGTCCGCCGCGGCCGATCGCCAGGGAGACTTGATCGTTGGCAACGATGACGGTCGCCTTCTTCGTCTCTGCTTCGATCTGCACTTCTTTCAACTTCGCCGGGGCCATCGAACGTTGGATGAAGACGGCGGGATCCTCGGAATAGTTGATGACGTCAATATTCTCGTTGTTCAACTCGCGCACAATGGCATGGATGCGAACGCCCTTCATGCCAACGCACGCTCCGACCGCATCGACGCGCTCGTCGTGCGAAAGCACGCCTACCTTGGCGCGGTCTCCAGGTTCCCGGGCGATCCGCTTGATCTCAATAATGCCGTCGTAGATCTCCGGGATCTCGATCTCGAACAGCCGCATGAGAAATTGGGGGTCGGCGCGCGAGATGATCACTGTCGGATTCCCCGAACCCTTTCGCACTTCCTTGACCACGGTGCGGATCATATCGCCCTTCTTGTACCGCTCCTTATAGATCTGCTCGCTCCTGGGGAGGATCAATTCCGACTTGTTGTGCATGACCAGGATCTCGCCACGACCCTTGCGGATCTGGTATATCTCGCCGACCACGATCTCTCCGATGGCGTTCGAATACTCGTTGTAGATGGTGTCGCGTTCGATCTCCTTGATCCGCTGGTGCAGATTCTGTTTCGCGCGGATGACCAGCCGGCGACCGAACTCCGACATGGGAACGATCTCGACGTACTCCTCGCCCGGCTGCATCTCTTCACCCGTCTTGGCTTTGACGTCTGCCACCGAGATCTGCGTGCTCGGGTCGGTGACCTCCGCCGCGACCTCCTTTTCGAGGTAGATCTCGATGTCTCCTTTTTCCATGTTCACGACGATGTCGTACTTGGCGGTGAGCCCGTACTTTTTCTTCACCATCATCCCGAAGATGTCTTCGATGATGCCGATGAGGATGTCGCGGTCAAGGCCTTTTTCACGGGCCATTTGTGAGAACGAGTCAACGATCTCGTGATTCATGCACTCCTCCAAAACGGACCGCCACTGGCGGTCACCACGGTAGTTCTTCTTTACACTCGAGGATCTGTTCGAACGGGATCTCGACGGCGGGACGTTCGTCGGGTTCGAAGGTCAACAGCGCCCCTTCGACCGCCGTCAGGCGGCCACGAAACTCTTGCGGGGCCTCCCCCGCGCGCAACCGGACGCGAAAACGACGCCCGATGTTCTTGGGATACTGCCGCAACAGGCGAAGCGGCCGGTCGAGGCCCGGCGACGAAACTTCCAACCGATAGGGTCCTTCGAACAGTCCGGCGTCTTCCAGCACGGGCCCCAGCTCGCGGCTGAGGCCCGCACAGGCGTCGATCGAAATGCCCGTGTCGGTGTCGACAAGGACCTGAACCACGCGGGACCGGTTTTCGACCTGAATGGCCAGGTCGACGAGAAACGCGCCAGACCGCTCGATGACCGGTATGATGTGGGGAATGATCGCTTCGCGCAATTGCTTCATGCCAAAAAAAATAGCCCGTTCCAGCGGGCCATTCCGAAACATCATAATATACGCACTCCTGACGCGAGACGCAAGGGTTTCACTTCACCTACCCCTTTACTCGGCCCTTGGTAAGTCCTTCCAGGAGGAACCGTTGCCCGACGAGGTACACGAGGACCACGGGAATCAATGAACGCTGGAGGGCTCCTCATCGCATTGCGAGAAAGTTCCGCAAAAGGTCGTGACCGTACTCGGTGGCGATGGACTCGGGATGGAATTGGACGCCGAACACACGATAGCGACGGTGTTGTAGGCCCATGATCACCCCATCTTCCGTCCACGCAGTCACTTCAAGATCCGACGGTAACCGCTCACGGTCGACGATGAGGGAGTGGTATCGTGTTGCGGTGAATGGTGAAGGGACACCCAGAAAGACGCCCCGTCCTGTATGCTGAATCAGCGAAGTTTTGCCGTGGACAATCTCTGTTGCCCGGATCACAAATCCTCCGTAGGCCGCTCCGATCGATTGGTGACCCAGGCAGACGCCGAGAATGGGGATATGCGGTCCGCACGCCCGGATGACATTGACCGACACGCCCGCCTCAGTGGGTGTGCATGGACCCGGGGAAATGACGATCCCTTTCGGCGCAAGGGCCAGGACCTCTTGCGCGGTCATCTCGTCATTGCGAACAACCTTCACCACCTGTTGGAGCTCGCCAAGATACTGGACGAGGTTGTAGGTGAAGGAGTCGTAGTTGTCGATGACGAGGATCATGCGGTCAATGTCATTCAGGGGTCGTCAGCTTCAAGAATTCGCAATTCTCCCCTTCGAAGGCGCGGACGAGGGTCCGAAACTCCTCCGGCACCGGAGCAGACCTTGACTCGCCCGGGACCAACCACACATGAATGGCGATATTCTCCGCAACGATCTCTCCCGTGGTGGTTCGTTCGATCAGCCCTTCCATCGCGAAACTCGTATTTCGAATCCAGGCTACCCGCGTACGGACTGTCAGGAGTTCGTCAAAACGGGCAGGCGACCGGTAGTCGATCTCGTTGCGCACCAGCACGACACGCGATTTGCTGTTGATCGTCGCCAAGTCGACCCTTGCACCGATGTGCTTCAAATATTCGATCCGTCCTACCTCGCAATACAGCAGGTAGTTGCCATTGTGGACGATCCCCTGCCAGTCCACTTCATAGTTGCGGACGCAGATCTGGGTCGAGTATGAGAATTTGGTGCGATTCATGGGAGAGTTCTCGAACTGGTTTCAAAATCCCATCTTCGTCGCCCCCGAATGCTTCAGTCGGGGGCCATGTTGCTGAAAATGAGTGGTTCCCGCCAGGAACGAGCGGGAACGACAGATTGGCTTCTGACCCGATCCCTTTTGGGATGTCTTCTAGGGAAAAAGCGTCAGTACGGTGTTCGCTGCGGTACGAACCTCCTCCCGCGTCACATCCAGATGAGTCGTGGCTCGAAGCGTCTGCGGGTCCATATCCGTGAGGAGGACCCCCTTCTCCCGCGCGGCTGCACAGATCTCTGCGGCATCGTGGCCCGTCGCGGTCACGTCCATGGCAACAATGTTCGTCTGCACCGTGGCGAGGTCGATCTTCAACACACGGGAACGTGACACGATCTCCGCAAACAACCGCGCGTTCGCATGGTCTTCCGCCAGACGCTCGACGTGATGGTCCAGGGCATACAGGGCCGCAGCAGCCAGAATGCCGACCTGGCGCATCCCGCCTCCCAGCATTTTTCGAACGCGCCGGGCTCTCGCGATCCATTCCCGCGGTCCCACAACCGCCGACCCGACGGGCGCACCGAGCCCTTTCGAGAAGCAGACAGCCATGCTGTCGACCAGCGATCCGTATTCAGACGGTCGCTTGCCGGATGCGATGCAGGCATTCCAGATACGTGCGCCGTCCATGTGGAGCGCAATCCCCCGGGACTTCGTGAACTCACGCACGGCTCGCACTACTTCAACGGGCACAACAGTCCCACCCGCTTTGTTGTGGGTGTTTTCGAGACATACCAATCTCGTCACAGGGAGATGGTAGTTCGACCCACGCACCAGCGGTGCGATGGCCTCCACTGATGGAACTCCACGGTCGCCCTGAAACGTCCTGAGCTGCACGCCGGAGATCACCGGAGCCGCACCGGTTTCATACTGAATGATGTGAGATCCCGATTCAACGATGACCTCGTCCCCCGGGAAGGTGTGGACCTTGATGGCCGTCTCATTTGCCATCACGCCGGAGGGCATGAAGAGCGCGGCCTCCATTCCGAGGAGATCCGCAACTCGCTCCTCCAAGTGCCGGACCGTCGGATCTTCGCCGTAGACATCGTCGCCCACCTCCGCCTGCACCATGGCAGCGCGCATCGCCGGTGTGGGTTTTGTCACCGTGTCGCTTCGCAGATCGATCATCCCCGTACCCTTTTGCGAACCATAACGATCAATGTCCATCCGCCGACTGCTCCTGCCAGCACGACGGTCAGGATCCCGGCCACATCGCCGTGTTGTGCGTAGAACGTCATCTCCTGGCGGGGCCGGACCGTTTCCGTCCACGACGATCGTTCAAACAGCGAAGACCGACGGACGGTCCTGCCGGATGGATCAACGACCAGCGAGATGCCCCCGTTCGCCCCTTGCACCACCCACCGTCGAAATTCCACTGCACGCACGGCTGCGTACGCCGCATGCTGATAGGCGCCGGTTGTGTTCCCCCACCAACTGTCATTCGTGATGATTACCAGGAATTCCGCCCCACGTTGGACAAATGCACGGACATATTCCGGATACACGGATTCGTAACACACCATCGCGGAGAATCGCGCCTCCTCCCCACTTCGTGTCCGGAACGAGAAGACCGTCGTGTCGGTCCCCATCCCCCAACTGCTGATGCCAACGTTCCACTTCAACGGCTCGATGAGGAACCGCAGGGTCTCGGCGTGTGGAAGGCGCTCGGCGAATGGCACAAGAACTACCTTGCCGTACACGGGCCCGATCGTTCCATCGGGAGAGATCGTCGTTGCCGAATTGTAGGACTCCACATACTGGTCGGTTTCTCCGATCCGACGAGCCGTCACGGGCGCATTCGAGGCATCGAAGAACCGCGCATGAGGAAGACCCGTCAGGAGCACTCCACCGACCTCAGCCACGAGGCGCTTCACCCGCTCGAGATACGGCCGGTACGCCGGCAGGAGGAGATGGAACGGCGTCGCAGTTTCCGGCCACACGATAAGGTCGGGGTTGTCGAGCGAGCGAGCGCGCGTCAGCGAGTCCAGAATAGCCACTTGCTGTTCATAGATCAGCCATTTGGCCCCCGACGGCTTTCCCCATTTCTCCCACGGGTCGATGTTCGGTTGGACGACGGAAACTCGGATCTCACGGCCCGACCCTTCTGATTCACTCACGGAACCTATGCGACCCCAGCCGTAGAGAAGAGGGACGAAATACAACACGGCCATCGCTCCAGCGTACATGAACGTGGTTCGCTTCGCAAGCGGCCATCGTCCTTCAGCAACCTCCATGAGCACCAGATACGCCAGGGCATTGAAGGCGAGGAGGTGCAGGGTCAGTCCGGTGACTGAAAAAAACTCCGCGAGTTGGATCCGCAGAATGTCCGAAGCCTGGCTGTTGCCGACCGCGATCCAGGGAAAGCTGAATTCTCCGCGCGCATGGAAGAACTCGAACGTCGTCCACATGAGGACGAATGCTGTCATCCCCCACACACGACCCAGGACCCGTCTCACACCCCAAGCCCCGCCCACAAACGGCAAAAGGAAGAACGGATGGAACAGGATGAGGCCGATGCCAGCGACCATCATCCAGCCGTCGTTGCCATGGACGAATCCACCAACCCAATACACTGTGCTCAGATGGTAGGCGACGAGCATGGCGTACGTCGAACGCACGATGCGTCCGAATGACGCCTCTTCGTCGAAGACCGTGAGCCATGGGAGGAACGCAACGAAGGCCAGGGTCGAGACCGGCGAAGGCGGGAAAGCGGCACCCAGAGCGAGTCCGCTCACGAGAGAGCGAACCACCGGCGAGTGATACAGCTGGCTGCTACGATTCATGTTGGACGCGGTGCAGGACGGGCGGGATCTCTGCGTCGGAGTGCACCGATCGTTCGTTCGGAAGCCCACAGGACGATGGCAGCCCCGAAAAGACCCACGACCCCGCCACCGATCACGTCCAGCGGATAGTGCACGCCGACATACACACGCGAATAGGCGACAAGCACCGCATACCCCATGAGATACCAGAACGCGCGAGGATAGAAGAACCCGAGGACCAACGCCCCGGCGAACGTGTTGACCGCGTGGCTGGAGGGAAACGCCTTGCCTGCCCCACAGCCAACCAGGAGACGGAAATCAGAGAGTTCATGACAGGGACGCGGCCGCACAAAGAGGTCTTTGAGCACTGCGCTGCTGAACTGATCCATGATCAAGATGGTCAGAACAAGGACCAACACCGCCTGACGGCCACGGAGGCCGCCGCGCCAGAGAGCCCACACGACGAACGCCGCCACGAGCGCGAGCATCCAAGGTTGCCTGTTGAGGTCAGTCACGAACGGCATGACGATGTCGAAGACAGGATTGGTCCACGACCCGTTGATCAGGTGAAACAACCACACGTCCACGCGATATAGTGCCTGACTCATTTCCGGTGCCCCGGTCCTGTTCTGGAATTCTTGGTCCTCGGTCCGAACGCGCGATACCCGATGTACGCCAGGACGGCAACGATGACGAGCGTTGTCACGGTCTTACCGTAGGCATCGAGATACAGGATGATCCGTTCCCAATTTGAGCCAAGCGCAGAGCCTGCCTCCACGAGGATGAAGTTCCACACCGCCGCGCTGGCAAACGAGAGGCCGACGCAGATCGCGATCGGCAGCTTGGACACGCCGGCAAAGAACGATACGACGGCTCGTGTGCCCGCGAGGAAGCGATTCGCGACGACGACGCCGTAGCCGTACCGTTGGAACCATCCTTCTACCTTACGCACCTGGTCCGGAGGCAGGAATGGGATCTTCCCGGTCTCCAGGAGATGCCCGCCGATCCAGTGGCCGATGCCGTACATCGCCATGAACCCCGCCGTGCTGCCGCAGGTCGTGACGAGCACCAGCACGAGCGGATCCACGCGTCCGAGTCCCACGAGCGAACCGGCGGCGACCACAAGAACGTCACTCGGGAACGGAGGAAAGACGTTCTCGATGAACGCGATGCCGGCCACGACCGCGTAGACTGCCCACGGATCGAGTTGCGTAAGGAATTCAACGATGGATTCCATGGGATCAAGCAGGGTGAGGCAAGACGTTACCGCCATGACGCCAAGACAAATGAGAACGACTTGTTGACAAGCACGCCAAGAGGTGCTTTGTGTTGTCGCGAAATTTTTTCATTCCAGCTTTGCGTCCTTGGCGGCCCTGCCTGCCGGAGTGGACTCCGTCACGCAGGCAGGCTTGGCGGTAGAAGCTTTGGCTGTCGAATTGGTTTTCCAGCATCCTGCTAGCCCTGCATGAGGAGAGCGACGGATATGGCTGCACAGCCTTCTCCCCGCCCGAGGGAACCCAGGCCTTCGTTCGTCGTGGCCTTCACCGAAACCGCGGTTGCCGCGATGCCGAGTGTTCGAGCAATCCGCGCTTCCATGCGACGCGTGGCGGCTCCGATCTTGGGCCGTTCGAGGATGACGGTGGAATCGACGTTCACGACCCGATATCCGGCCCGTTCGATGGCCCGGCGGCTGGCCGTAAGGAGTTTCAGGCTGGAGATCCCGCGGTACCTTCGGACGGTATTCGGAAAATGTTTTCCGATATCGCCGAGAGCGGCGGCGCCGAGCAAAGAATCGCAGATCGCGTGGAGCAAGACGTCGGCATCCGAATGCCCGACCAACCGAACCGAGCTCCGGATCTTCACGCCTCCGAGGGTTATGCCCGCACCGGATTCCAGGCGATGGACATCATAGCCGTAACCAACGCGAAATGGGACCGAAGGGGATTTGGGCGATCGTGGCATGATTAGAACTTGTCCTAGAAACCAAAAGACGAGAAATAGAAGTCATCTCAAAAATGTCTCTCGCAGCGGCGCGGCGACGGCGGCGGTGGGAATACAATCTCAGGATGACGAATTCTGGCCATATTCCAATCGTTGCGTCGCTGCGTGAAACTATCTTGAGACCGCCAGTATTCAGCGAACCTCGAATGTCTTGGAAACGGTGGGGACCTCAGTGCGTTCGACTCGGAAACCTGTCACATGGGCCGCGCGTGGGCCGGTGCGTACAGCCGACAGGAAGGCGTCGAGCT
>CAYIHQ010000064.1:0-8867 GCA_964362905.1 uncultured Ignavibacteriaceae bacterium | reverse complement strand
GCCGTCATGGAATGGGCGGCAGCGATGGATTCGGCCGGCAAGGGTTGCCAGGGAGAGCCATCAGTCTCGGTAATGAGCAAGAATTAGACCATCGACTGAGGTGAAATTCGTCCAAAATGGACTGAAAACTGGGCATCCCAGCGGGAAGGCGTCCCCTGACATCCCCGATTCTCGACTTTCCGGAGAGTTGTTCTTGGATTGATAATCTCCCAGGGAAATTTCTCTTCCAACGGAAAATTCGCTTGACAGACCAGTTCTGGATCACTAATTTGGAAACGTAGGAAACGAAATGAGTTTCCAACAAGAATCGGCCCGCAGAGGTGGGCCTTTTCTTGAGACGTCCGGGAACCAAGAATACCAATACAGTTTCCAAGAGGTTTGAAATGCCTGACCAAGAAGAGAAAGAACGCCTCATCATCGGGGCCCGCGACAAGTTTTTCTCGAGTGGCTTCTCCAAGGTCACGGTCGAAGAGATCGCGGGCGACCTTGGGATGAGCAAGAAGACCGTCTACAAGTTCTTCCCGAGCAAGGAAGATCTCCTTCGGGGCGTCGTTCGGTTCATGATTGGCCGCGTCGAACGACAAATGGACCAGGTCGTGGAATCGCAGAAGCCGTTCGAGCAGAAGATCGCAGAAGTCCTGGCTGTCGCGGGCCAGGTCACGAAGCGCATCAGCCCGGCCTTCATAGACGATGTTCGTCGTAATATGCCAGAACTGTGGCGCGAGATCGAGACCTTCCGTCGCGAGAAGATCTTCAGCAAAGTGAAACGCCTGATGCAGCAGGCGAAGGAGGAAGGGGTGCTGCGTCAAGAGGTCAATGTCGACCTGTTCTATCTGGTCTTTGTCCATGCCGCACAGGGGATCCTCAATCCCACCGTCCTCTCCCAGCAATCGTTCTCCGCGGACGAAGCTTTCCGCGGCATATTCCGGATCCTGTTCCTCGGCGCGATGTCGTCGCAGGCTGAGGGCCGCTACCACGCGGTCGATGAGATCCTCGCACTCCATTCCCAGCAGAGGTCGCTATGAAGACGTTCCTCACCGTTCTATCCGCTCTGATCCTTGCCGGTTGCAGCAACGGCGACGGCTCCCGAATCGAGGCCACCGGCACGATCGAAGCCACGGACGTCACCGTCAGCGCACAGGCGGCCGGAACGGTCGTGTCCCTTCGGACGGACGAAGGCCTCAAGGTCGGCATCGGCGATACGCTCGTCATCCTCGACCAGCGCGAATGGCGGCTGCAGACGCGACAGGCGCAGGCCAACCTCGATGCGGCGGATGCACAATATCGCCTTGCGGTGCGTGGCGCACGCGCAGAAGATCTCCGACAGGCCGAGGCAGCTGCCGAGAGTGCGCGCCGCGACCTCGAGCGCATGCGCGAACTCCGCGAGAGCAATAGCGTACCGCAGAAACAACTCGACGACGCCGAACTGCGCGCCACCGTCGCGCAGCAAACGCTGGAGAAACTGAAGAACGGTTCCCGTCCCGAGGAGATCGATGTGGCGCGTGCCCGTCGCGATCAGGCGGCTGCGCAACTGGCCCTTCTCGAGAAGAAACTTGACGATTGCGTGGTCACGGCCCCCACTGCGGGCACTGTCCTGAACCGTTTCGTGGAGAAGGGAGAGTTCGTGGGCATGGGGTCCGCGCTCGTTCGCATCGCGAACCTCGATGTGTTGGACCTTATGATCTATGTACCGGAGGCGGAATTGCCGCGCATCGCGATCGGACAGGTTGCGCGGGTCAGCGTGGATGCCTTCAGGGAGAGGACGTTCGAGGGGCGCGTGGTCTTCATCTCGTCGGTCGCGGAGTTCACGCCGAAGAACATTCAGACCAAAGATGAACGCACGAAGCTGGTGTTTGGCGTGAAGGTGCGTGTGGCGAACTTGGATGGTGCTCTGAAGGCCGGCATTCCTGCGGATGTGGTGTTGTGATGAAGGGGAATAAACGGGAGATGGGAATCGGGAGTCAGTATGAAGCGCCCTGGAATTCGGATCTGAAGTATAGATCGCATTGGGTCCATCAATCCGTCCTAATCTGCCGTCTGACTACTGATGTCTGAATACTGACTACTCCATCATGAACGCCGTATCCCTCACCAACATCACCAAGGACTTCCCCCGAGAAGGCGGCGACCCGCTCCGCGCAGTGAACGATCTGACGTTGACCATCCAGAAGGGCGAGGTCTTCAGTCTCGTCGGCCCCGACGGTGCGGGGAAGACGACGGCCATTCGGATGATGTGCGGAGTTCTGCCTCCGACCTCCGGTACGGTGCAGATCCTCGGACTCGATGTCCGCCGCGACCGCACGGAGGTGAAACGTCATATCGGCTACCTCTCGCAACGGTTCTCGCTCTATGCCGACCTGACGGTCGACGAGAACATCGACTTCTTCGCCGAGATCCACCATGTTCGTGACTACCGGAAGCGGAAGGAAGAGCTCCTCGAAATGACCCGGCTGACACCGTTCCGAGACCGGCTGGCCGGCCGGCTGTCGGGCGGGATGAAGCAGAAACTCGCTCTGGCCTGCACGCTCGTCCATGCGCCGCACGTGATCTTCCTCGACGAGCCCACCACGGGCGTAGACCCGGTCTCTCGCCGCGATTTCTGGAGGATCCTCTCGGGCCTCCTGAAAACAGGCATGACCATCATCGTCAGCACGCCCTATCTGGATGAAGCGGAACGCAGCTCCCGCGTGGCGCTCATGAGCGAGGGGAAGATCCTGCAATGCGATTCCCCCGAGGCCGTCAGGGCATCGTTCCCCCTGGCCGTATTCGAGGTCGTTGTCGACAACGTGCGCGCCGCTGCCGAGCGGCTCGGTGCGCGTCTCGGGGCTGATTGTGTCCAACTGTTCGGCGACAGGCTCCACGTATTGCTCGAGGCAGGGTCTGACTCTGGCGGTCCCGCGTCCCGTATGGCATCGATCCTCACAGAGCTCGACGTCCGTCCGAGCTCGGTCCGCCAGACGCTTCCCTCACTCGAAGATGTGTTCATTCTGCGCACACAGCGCTGAGAGGTTGTCATGAAACGGTTCCTGATCCTCGTTGTCCCCGTACTTCTGGCGGCGCAGCCCGCGCCCACGCCGGTCTCCGTCCGCGTGTGTATCGACGCGGCGCTGGCCCGCAACCCGGTGGTTCGTGCCGCCGGGGCGCGCCAAGCGGCGGCGGAAGCCCGGCTCGATGAGACCGCGGCGGCGCGACTGCCGCAGGTGCGGCTCAACGCCCGGTATGCGCAGCTCAGCCATGTGGATCCGACCACCATCCAGTTCCCGATCCCGGGATTTCAGCCGATCACGCTCTTTCCGTCCATCGACCACCAATCGAGCGTTCGCCTTTCGGCCAGTCAGCCGTTGTTCACCGGGTTCCGTCTGAGCGGCGTTGAAGATGCGGCGCGGGCGAATGCAGGGGCGGCGGAGCAAGAAGCGGCCCGTGACCGCGCCGATCTCGCGCTGCAGGTAGAGCAGGCGTATTGGTCGTGGGTCCAGGCGTTAGAAGCCGTCGATGTCCTGCAGCGTGCCCTCTCACAGCTGGCGGAACATGAGCGCATCGTCCAACGACTGTCCGATCAGGGATTGGCAACCTCTGGCGATGTTCTGAACGTCCAGGTGAAGCATTCCGACGTCTCGGTCCGGCTCATCGAGGCCCGCACGCAGTCCGTTCTGTCGATGATGGCATTGAACAACCTCATGGACAATCCGCTGGAGGCGATGCTCACCCCCGCGGAGCATCCACTCGATTCCCTTCGTACCCCGGTGTCTGGTGGAACAGAGGCCATGATCGTGCAGGCCGTCGAAGCGCGGCCGGATCTCCGTGCGTTGCAGTACCGTCGTGCGATGGGGGAAGCAACGGTGACCGCTGCGCGTGGGGGTTGGTTCCCGCAGGTCGCGCTCGCCGCCGGATACGACTACGCACGTCCCAACCAACGCATCATCCCGCCGAAGGACCGGTACGACGGAACATGGGATGTTGGGGTGACCCTGCAATGGAATATCTGGGATTGGATGACTACGGCGTCACAGACCGCCCAGGCGCAAGCGGCGGTCCGGCAGACCGAGGCGGGGATCGAGCAACTGACGAACGCCGTCCGTCTGGAAGTGACGCAGTACGCCCGGAGGGTGGAGGACGGGCGTGAGCTCGTGCGCGCGGCGCAGATGGGCGTCAGGGCTGCGGAGGAATCACGCCGCATTGCCGGCCAGAAGTTCGACAGGGGCACGGCTTCGACAACGGACGTTCTGGACTCCGAGGTCGCGCTGCTCCAGGCCCGACTTGTGCTGACACGTGCGGGGGCCGAATTGCGCCTCAACGACGCACGACTTCGACGTGCAGTTGGAGAACGGCCATGAACGATGTCGCCGTCAGCGTCGACGGTCTGACGCGGAGGTTTGGATCGTTCGTCGCCGTCGACCACGTCAGTTTTCAGGTACGGCGGGGCGAAGTCTTCGGCTTTCTGGGACCGAACGGCGCCGGCAAGTCCACCACGATCCGCATGCTCTGCGGCCTTCTGGCTCCGAGTTCGGGTCTCGCGAACGTCGGCGGCATCGATGTCATACTCGATCCCGAAGGCGTCAAGGCGAATATCGGCTACATGTCGCAACGGTTCTCGCTCTATGAGGATCTCACGGTCGAGCAGAACATCCGTTTCTACGGCGGCATCTACGGGCTGGAAGGGGGTCGGCTCGCAGAGCGGAAGGCGTGGGCCGTCCGCATGGCGGGATTGGTGGGGAAGGAGAAGGAGTTAACGGGTTCGCTGTCCGGAGGATGGAAGCAGCGCCTGGCGCTCGGATGTGCCATCCTGCATGAGCCGCCAATCCTGTTCCTCGACGAACCGACCGGCGGTGTCGATCCGGTATCGCGCAGGAACTTCTGGGACCTCATCTACAAGCTTTCCAATGCCGGCACCACGGTCTTCGTCACCACGCACTACATGGACGAAGCGGAGCACTGCAACACAATTGGGTTCATCTATGCCGGGAAATTGGTTGCCCTTGGCTCTCCCACCGAGCTGAAGGAGCAGATGGGGGCGGGGACCACGTATGAGGTTGTGTGCGACCGTCCCCTGGACGCAGTGGACCTGTTCCAGCGCCTTTCCTGGGTCGCCGAGACCTCGATCTTCGGTTCGCACTGCCATGTCACTCTGGCGCCCATGACCGACGGTCCGGAACGCATTCGGCGGACGTTGACCGAAGCTGGTATAGCGCTACAACGCATGGAACCGATCACGCCATCGCTTGAGGACGTGTTCATCCATCTCATCGCCGAAGAGGACAAGCGGCGCGCACGGACGGAGGCCGCATGACCATCCTGCCTATCGTTCGCAAAGAATTCCGCCAGATCCGTCGCGACAAGCGGGCGCTTGGGATCCTCATTTTTCTCCCGGGGTTCCTCCTCATTCTCGTGGGCTATGCGCTCAACTTCGACGTGAAGCACGTCGGCGTGGCCGTCCTCGACGAAGACCGGACACCGGAGAGCCGTCGGCTTGCGGAAGGACTGACCAATTCCGAATACCTCGAATACACGTGGTCGCTCCACGACCGGAGCGAAGTGGACGCCATTCTCGACGGTGCCCAGGCGCGCGTGGTGCTCGTCATCCCACGGGGCTTCTCCCACTCGCTTCTCAGCGGGTCGACCGCCACCGTTCAGGTGCTTGTGGACGGTTCGAACCCGAACACGGCCTCCATTGCCGCCGCCTACATGCTTATCGGAATCCGCGACTATTCCTCCCGCATTCTCGCGGAATGGATGGACCGCCGGGGCATGAAGGTGTCGCTTCCCGTCGACATCCGGCCTCGTCTGTGGTTCAATCCTGAGTTGAAGACAGCCAAGTTCCTCGTCCCCGGCGTCTTCGGCCTCATCCTGCTTCTCTCGACGGTCATTTCTACCTCATTATCCGTCGTGCGGGAAAAGGAGCTTGGGACGATGGAACAGTTGAAAACTTCTCCGCTCCATGCCTACGAGATCATCATCGGCAAGGCGCTGCCATACGTGGGCATCGCGCTCGTGGCCGCAACGATCATCCTTCTGATGGGCTGGTGGATGTTTGATGTGACCGTTCGCGGCAGTCTCCTGTTGCTCTACGGCGCGATTCTCCTGTTCCTCCTCGCGGGGTTGGGACAAGGATTGCTCATCTCCGCGGTGGCCCACACTCAGCAGATCGCGTTCTTCATGTCGGTTTTCTCATCACTGCTCCCCACATTCCTTCTCTCGGGTTTCGTCTTCCCGCTCAAGAGCATGCCGTGGCTTCTTCAGGGGATCGCCGCCATCCTTCCGACGAAGTATTTCCTCATCATTGTCCGGTCGATCATCCTCAAAGACGTCGGGTTCTGGCCGCTGTGGCCGGAATTCCTCGCCCTCGGGCTCTTCACTGTAGCCACGGTGGCCATCAGCAGTGTACGCCTTCACCGGGACCTTTCGTCATGAACGCGATCCGAGAGATGATCATCAAGGAGTTCCTGCAGCTCAGCAGGGACAAACGGATGCGTCCCATCATCCTCGTGGCGCCGGTGGTCATGACGGTCCTCCTCGGGTACGCCGCCACGGTGGATGTGAAGCATGTGGGTTTGGTCGTGTGCGACCTCGACAATAGCCCGGAGAGTCGCGAACTGGTCGAGCGCTTTACGAACACCGGCACATTCGAGGTCGTGGGAAACGTCGCACGTCCGTCGGACATCGACGCGCACTTCGACGACGCGCGCGCAGTGTTGGCGGTGGTCATGCCCCGCGGATTCGGGCGCGACCTTGCCAAGGGCGCGACGACCTCGCTCCAACTGCTCGCGGACGGTGCGGACGCGAACACCGCGAACATCAGTCTGAACTACGCCCGTCAGATCACCATTGGGTTCTCGCAGAATCTGTTGGTGGAGCAATTTCTGCGGAGGGGAGGCACGATGCGGATCCCGCAGGTGTCGGCGGAAACGCGGGTGTGGTATAATCCCGACCTTCGGAGCGCCAACTACATGGTGCCGGCGGTGGTGGCCATGATCCTGATGCTGTTGACAACGACATTCACCTCGGTGGCGATCGTCAAGGAACGCGAAATGGGGACGATGGAACAGCTCCTCGTCACGCCGATGACGCGTTCACAGCTGATGCTGGGGAAGCTCGTGCCGTACGTTTTGATCGCGTTCATTGATGTCATCCTCGTTCTTACCGTGGCGGTCCTCTGGTTCAGCATTCCGCTCAAAGGGAGCATTCTGCTGCTGTTTGCGCTGGCGGGCCTCTTTGTTCTGACGACCCTTGGATTGGGCCTGTTCGTCTCGACCGTGTCGCACACGCAGCAGCAGGCGATGATGACGGCGCAGTTCTTCGTCTTCTTCCCGATGCTGTTCCTCTCCGGCTTCACGTTCCCGATCGAGAACATGCCGGCGCCGGTGCAGGTAATCACCTACATCGTGCCGCTGCGGTACTTCCTGGAGATCATTCGGGGCGTGGTGCTGAAGGGGGTGGGGATCGAGACACTCTGGCCGCAGGCTCTGGCCTTATTGGCGATCGGCGTGACGGTGTTGTCGCTGGCGGTGTCGAGGTTCCAGAAGCGCCTGGGATAGCCGGAGGCCCCTTACAGCCGTCGCGGAGCGACGATCAACTTCTTGTCTGGCATCACGGGAAAGCAGGGCCTCGTTCGTTTAAGGTCAGTCGACGATCAGCAACCTCACGCCATTGACCGACCTCGAGCGGTGCGCCTCTTCGCCGTCGGCCACGACGTAGGTCATTCCCCGGGTCATCGAGAACGCCCTCCCGTCTTTCAGTTCTGATGCGAACTCTCCTTCCAGCACGTGTACGACGTGCCCCTTCTGGCACCAGTGGTCCGCGAGAAATCCGGCGGAGTACTCGACGATCCGCACCCGGACATTCCCCTCTTTGACAACACGCCACGTTGAAGTGCCGGTCTCGCCCGGATGCTCTTCTCGAGGGACGTTGTCCCAGTCGATTGTGCGGAACGTAATATTCGTGAGTTCCATAAGACTCCTGTGGTGGCGATGAGGAAGGTACGCGACTTCCCGGTGCCGTTCAAACAACGACCATTTGCATTCGCAGCAAGAATGGGCGAAGTTGAAGAAACGCAACTTCGGGAGGCCACCTTGCGCATCGTCCACGCCATCGTTCTTCTTGCCATACTTATCGGGATAGCTCCCGCCCAGCGTCCTGGGGACGCCAACGGCGGCATCCTTCTGCCCAACGGATGGTCCCTGACCCCTGCAGGCACGCAGGTTGGCGTGGGTGATCTTCCCATGAATGCCGTCCTGACGGAAGACGAGCGATTGCTGGCGGTCGTGCATGGCGGGCAATCGAAGGCCGAGCTTCGTGTGCTGCTCGTCGCCGATCGCACCACGACACAGACCATCCGCCTCAAGGACGCATTCTGGGGAATGGCACGCGACGGATCACGCCTCTTTGTCTCGGGCGGATACCAAGATTGCATCTACACCTTCCGTTTCGTGTCGGATACGCTGATCGGCGGAGACACGCTCCGACTGCCTGCTCATGCGTCGAAACGTGGCATGGGTGTGGCCGGCCTCGATGTCCGGGAGAACACGCTTGGCTGCGTGACCCGGCTCGACAGTACGCTGCATCTGATCGGCCTGGCCGACGGACGACGTCGTTCCGTCAAGCTCGAAGCGATGCCGTACGCCTGCGTTGCGCTCGGGGACGACCGGTGGCTCGTGTCCCTATGGGGAGGAAAGAAGATCGTGGCGTACCATGGGACGGAGCGCGAGTTCGAGTGTCCCACAGGGGATCATCCCAACGAGATCACAGTTTCAGCGGACGGCTCGACGGCGTTCGTGGCGTGTGCCAACGACAATACCATTTCTCTCGTGGACCTCCGGGGCCGCCGGACGATCGCTTCCGTGTCGACGGCCATCCATCCGGATGCACCCGAA
>CAYIHQ010000063.1:0-8867 GCA_964362905.1 uncultured Ignavibacteriaceae bacterium | reverse complement strand
CTTCCGTATGATTCTTTAATCATTTTTCCAACAGGAGAATGTTTGCTTTCTGTTAGGAACAAATGCCTTAAAATAGACAGCTTTTTGTGAACTTACCAGTGCTCCCGACTTCCGCGCTCGAAGCGCGGACTCTCTTTGGGAGCTGGTGTTTGAAAAAATCAGAACTCGTTTTTGCGAACCTTAACCGCTTCGCTCTGGCTCGGCCTTTGGCCGAAGCCTCCGCAAACATCGGCTCGAACATCCCCTTTGTGTTCAAATTCGAAAACGCAAAAATTTTTCCATTATATTTTCTCTAACTCAGCTTTGCACTTTTGCTGGTTTCGGTCAATATCCGTTAATTATTGGTAATTAATATAAAAAGTAATGAAATTACCTTGAAAAGTGGTACAATCTACCCCATGGAACGTCTATCTGGCTTAAATGAAGGAAATCAATTAATAGTGCTTCCACAAGTTGAGTCAAAACCGAAAACGGAATCAGGCTCTAGAAAGAAACCAGAGCTTCTAATTTACTCTCGTAAAGAGGAGCTAAGTGATACAAGAGTAAAACTGATTGATCCTTATTGGTCTTCTGGAGGAATTGGCCCACACATTGGTTTAGCTCAACTAGCCTCTGTGCCTGAAGTTAATGGTGTGGACGTGTCAGTTGCAGAATTTCAAAGTGAAGAAGCAGGGAAATGTATTTATATTTCAGATTTTCAAAAATATGAGCAGGAATTCATCGATAGGGTGTCTAAAGAATCAGCAGATTCCAATGTAATAGGAATTACTTGTTCTCACGAGAACTATCCAAGAGCCCTTGCTGTTGCTGAAAGTTGTCGCAAGGTAAATCCACAGGCATTAATTGTACTGGGTGGAAGTTTTATAAATATGATAGATAAGAATGAAGCTCGCAGATTTTTACCTTTTCAGGATTCTAAAAGTATTGATGCGGTTGTTTACGGCGAAGGCGAAGCTGCAATTTTACCTCTTTGTTTGGCCTCTAAAAAAAGAGAATTTTTAGAGAAAATACCTGGTATATCTTTCCGTGATGATCAAAACGATATAAAAAGGAATGCTCCAGCGATTTTGAGTCCTAATGAGCTTTCTCAATTGCCACCTATCAATTGGGATAAATTTCAATGGGACGATAAAAGGTTTTTTCATCTTGTTGGAGCCCGAGGTTGTCCTCTAGCTTGCGATTTTTGTTTTGAAGGTGTGGTTTGGGAAGGTAAATATCGTCCTCTCCAAAAAGATAAACTTTATCAAAATCTTTTATCTGCTTACGATAAAGGGTTGAAAAAATTTACCGTGGAAGATTCCATCTTTTTATTATATCCAGGTTTAGAAAAATTATGTAAGAATATAGCTGAAGACAGTTTAGATGTTTCTTGGTTTGTGTGGGGAACAGCCAGGGATGTTGTTAGATATCCAAACAAGTTGGATTTACTTAGTAGAGCAGGCTGTAGATCAATAATTTTTGGAGTTGAATCCGCTAGCGAAGAAACAAACAAATTAACACAAAAAGTAGAGAAAGTTAATCGCAACACAGCTGCACAAGCCGCAGAAGCTCTACATAAAAATGAAATGCTTGCACAAGGAACTTTTATTGCTGGGTTGCCATGGGAAAGCCTTAATGATATTGGAGCAACTTTTGATTATGGGTTGGGTCTAGATCTTGATTTTCGCCGCTGGCATATTTATATGCCTGCTTGGTGGAAGAATGGAGAATCTGATGTTACTGACAACAATCTTAGCATTTCTCAAGACTGGAAAAGCACCGTCTTGAATGTTCCAAATGCTGTTCTTGCTGACGTTTTACCAGAATCACCTATTTATTCTTGGTGTGACGAACACACTTTAGTGAGGTTGTTAACAATTCCAGATTTAGACTCAGACAAATTACAACCACGAATGGAGGAAATTACTCTTGGAAAACATCGTTTATCAGAAATATTTGAAAGAATGTCTATTAAGCTTAAAGGGAGTAAGGTTTGGGATGAAGGTAAGTTGTATAACGAGATATTGGATAGAAAATAAAAAATAAGATCTAATTTTTAGAAACTCTGACATAGGAATAGTTGAGGTATTTAATGTATGAAGTTAATAAAGCCAAATCCACTTTCCAAAGGAGATACAATCGGTATAATTGCTCCCTCCTTTTTCATTGAAAAAAAGACTGAATTTAAACTTGGTATTAAACATCTTGAAGAACAAGGTTATAAAATAAAGTACGGAAAATATGTTTTTACCAAATATAGAAATACGACTGCTACTCCCGAGGAGAGAGCGGAAGATATTATGTCGATGTTTATTGATGACGATGTTGATGGAATAATTGCTTCAGATGGAGGGTGTACTTCGATTGAATTGCTAGATAAATTAAATTACGACCTTATTTCAAAAAATCCAAAAATATTTAGTGGGTTTAGCGACATAGCCCATCTAAACCTTGCTATTCTTGCAAAATCTAATTTGTCTACTCTTTATGGTTTGGACATTGTTAATGGATTTGGTAGCAATGCCAAGGAAAAAGTTTACAGTTATAATACTCAATTTTTCAACAAGATATGTTTGACAAGAGAGAATGTTGGTTTGTTGCCAAATTTTGGAGTTTGGGAAAACTGGAGAAACGGCAAAGCAGAAGGACATTTAGTTGGTGGGTGGATAGATGCCATTACCAATCTGGTTCATACACCTTTCCTACCCGATTTTGACAATATCATTCTTTTTTGGGAGTCTGTTGATTTACAACCACATAATCTGAACATGATGCTGAACTCTCTAAAAATGTCAAACTTTTCCAAGAAGATTCGTGGTATGGTCATTGGTAATTTTACGAATTGTGATGAGAAAGAATATTGGGATTGTACCCCAACTATTAAAGATATCGTGTTGGAAGCTACTGAAGCTGCAGGAATACCTATTTTGGCTAATGTTGATTTTGGCCATACTCATCAACACCTTTCTATCCCTGAAGGAGTTATTGCGTCTATAGATAGTAAGAGATGTTTATTTAAAATTAAGGAAAGTTATTGCGAATAACTATGAGGAATTGAAAGTTTAGATAAAAACAGATATCATTCCCTTTATGGAACAGTATGGAATTGGCTTTAAGAAAATCGCAAAATACGGTATTATTCTGGAAAATTATCGACTTCTTGAATATTTAGTGGCTCAAGGATTTGCTCTTGAGACTATCTCTTCATACCATTTGGACTATGATTGGTTTTTATACACCAAAACCGGCTCAGCTAAAATGACAAAAATAGCTGTAGCTGTTTCTCAAGGTGCTCCTATGGCTGTTGATCTAGCTGAAAGATATATTTCTAGTGGTGTTAAGCATATCGTAAGGATAGGTACGACGGGATCTTTGGTCGATGAACTTAACCTCGGAGAGGTGGTTGTGCCTTACGCTGCTATTAAAGATGAAGGTACAAGCAAATTTTATATACACAAAAATGCTCCTGCAATTGCCGATATAGAATTTTCACAAAGAATTTCTTCACAAATTAGAAAAAAGGGCAAAGTTGTTCATCAAGGTATTTCTTGGTCAACAGATGGAAGGTGGAAAGAAAATGATCAAATGGTAAAGGATTATACCGCCTCTGGTGCGATAGCTGGAGATATGGAATCAAGTGCTTTATTTGCCCTCGGATTGGAAAAGAAAATTAGTGTTGTTTCTGTTTCTATGTTATCAGATGACATACATGAGAAAGGTGAAGGACCAAAAGGACTTTCTGATAAAGACATCTGGTTTAATGTTGTTTTACCCACCTTCAAATCCATATTTGAAGCAGTCACCGAAGTGTTTGACGAATTAAACAATGAGAAAAGATGATTACTTTTGTCAAGACGACCTTTGAAAAATTTGTTCGGCTATTATTCTCTTTTTTGCCATTTCCCCTTCAACTAAGTATTAGAAATAATTTCGATATTGTTAAAAAATTTGACTATAAGAAAAAAAATATCTTTCTGGTTGTAGATTCTCCTATAGAATATGAATTTAGACTTAATTCTTGTCTCCATGAACCTGAAACAGTTGAGTGGATAGAAAAGTATATAAAAAAGAATGAAACAGTGTTTGATGTTGGTGCAAACATCGGCGCTTATTCACTAATCGTAGCCAAATACAATAATGGTAGCAATCATATTTACTCTTTCGAGCCAAACTTTACTTCATATAACAAATTATGTAAGAATATAATTCTCAATAAGTGTGAAGGTTGCATCTTTCCATTTCAGATAGCTTTATCTGATAAATATTGTATTGATAACTTAAATTACTCCAGTCTAGAAACAGGATCGGCCTATCATACATTGGGAATTAATAAATTTTTTAATGATGAGCCAAAATATAAACAACAAACGATAGTATATTCTATAGATAAATTTACCGAGGATTTTAATATTCCAGATCCTCAACATATCAAAATTGATGTGGATGGTATAGAGTACGAGATTCTTAAGGGAGCCAAAAAAACAATTTTAAAAAAGAGTTTCCGATCTTTAAACGTAGAGATAGATGAGAACTCGGAAAACTGCAAGAAAATAATAAAATATGTTGAATCACTAGGATTGATTTTTTCTAAAAAATATACCGATCTAAATGCAGGTGATCCAGAAGCTGACAAATTTAAAATTTACAATTATATTTTTATCAAAAACAATATTTAAGTATGAAAAATATCAAGACAAAGAATAAACCTTTAACAAGCTACTTATATTCAAGAATACGTTATGTTGAGAGACTTTCATATTATCTAAATACAGCAGATCAAGAGCGGGCTAAAATTGTGTTGGAACTCATTGGACGTAATAAAAAAATATTGGATATTGCTTGTTACAATGGGTATATTGGAGAGAAAATAAAGAATAACAATAATGTTGTTTTTGGAGTAGATGCTAGTGAGGAAGCTGTAAGATTATCAAAACGAAAAGGTCTGATCGCCAAAGTATCAGATATCGAAAAAGGTTTGCCATATAAAAACCATTCTTTCGATCTGGTGTTTGCTGGAGAGATAATTGAACATATTGTTGATACAGACTTCTTTATCGATGAAATTAGGCGAGTTTTAAAGCCAAACGGAGAGTTGATAATTACTACTCCAAATGTGGCATCTTTAGACAGGAGGCTTATGCTTTTATTCAACAAAAACCCCTTTTTCCCAGCATCATTTAGTTTTCCTACCAATACTCAAGCAGGACATGTTAGATTTTTCAACAACAAATTGTTAATAGATTTTTTAAGGCATAAAGGGTTTAAAATTATTTCGGTGGAATCTGATGTTTGGAGTTTCCCAGGGGAAAATTATTTAAAACTTCCTGCTCGTCTTTTTCCTAGTTTGGGCTTTAGTATAATAATAAAATGTCGATTATAAAATATTGTTTTTACTTAAAATAATATCTCGTAATCATTTAAAAAAAATAAATTTAATAATCATGAAAAATACTGAAAGAGACAGGGTGGAAACCGCATTATTAGAAAATTTTCCTGGAATTATACAGCCTTTAGAAGAAAAAGATATTTTAAATATCAATAAATATAAAGATGGGTCATTTGGATTTAGCTATTTGGGAATAATGCTTTATGCTAATGGATCTAATGAAAAAAGTAAAAGTACCATTTATCCCAAAGGATTAATCTATTTCGATGGAGACAATATCTTTGGAATAGGTTATTTCAAGAAAAACTTGCAAAAGAAGTCAGGACACTTTCATATTATAGCCCCAAGAGGTAAAGATTGGCTAAGAGCAGTCGAAAACTTTATTAAAAAGCTAAGAGAATCTACTCAATTTCCCAGAACATCAATATATATACGGCATTTACATAAGTCACAATATGAAAAAATGATAAGTATTGGTTACAAACCAATATCTGTTGACCCATGGCATCCAGTTGCCCCAAGTGAAGACGAAACGTTTAATAACCGTTTTATCAAAATTAAGGATATAATCGACCACGATCAGAGTGGCCACATCATAGTTAAACGTTTGGCCACAAACGATAGCAGAAACTTTAGGAGAAAGGCGGTAATGGCATATAATAGATTTTTGAATTTTTTAGTAAGAAATGAATTGGAATATCAAATAGAGATTTATAATCCAGATAACCATAAAGAACTAGCAAGAAAGATGGTTATTGAGCATTTTAAGACTTTAGGGAATGCAATTGGTTCTACACCCCAAGATTATTTTAATTTAATAGACTATATGCCCAAGAAATTAGATGGTGATTTCATTAAATATATTGGTTTTTTAACTGGCCAAGGAAAAAGAATACCAATATCTCTTTTTATGGGAGAGAAGATTGACAAGGATACTGTGGCTCTGTACGCCACATTTGCATTAAGAAATGAACCCAGTGTTAAGGAAAGGTTTGATTCTATTGGATACTCAGCTATCTCTCAATATACTTATATAAGTATATTCGATCTATTAAGGAAAAGGGGGTATAAATATGTTGATTTAGGAGGTTCTGAAGTTGAAGATTTGAATGATTTCAAACGGCAACTTGGAGCGAGTGAAATAATGACTTATTGGGCTGTCAAGAAATAGAGAATTTTAAATTTAGTTTATTGATAATTATATTTGATCAACTGGATTGATTCCTAAAACAGAAAGCCCTCTTTGTAATGTAATTTTAACTAGAAAAGTGGTAATAAGGCCAGTATTTTCGTGTTCAGACCCAACGATTTTATTTTCTGCATAATAACCATTATAAAGTTGTGCTAGGTTGAGTAAATAAGAGGCAATGAGATTTGGAGATTGAGTCTTACAAGCCGTATAAACTATAAAAGGAAAGATAAAAATGCTTCGATAAATAGGAGCTAATTTTAAATCAACATCTATTTTCTTAATATTATTATTTTTTTCAGAGAATTTTCCTTTTTCAAGCAAACTCACTGTTCTTGCATGAGTGTATTGTAGATAAATGCCTGTTGATCCATGCAAAGAAACAGATTCTTTCAGGTCGAAGATAACATCTTTACCAATGTATTGTTTTAATAGACTAAACTTTATTGCACTAACTGCCAAATCAATACACAATCTTCCACTTTCTTTAGGATTAATTTCTTTAATATTTTCTGAAACTAGATCAATAAGACCGTCACCTGTAATGACATTGCCTGTTCTAGAAGACATCTTTCCTTGAGGTAACCTCAACATCCCGTGTCCAATATGTAGTGTCTTTTCAAAAATATTTGGATAAATATTTTTGATTACAGAAAGCAACACTTTAAAATAATCATTTACTTCATTCGCAGTTACAATAATAGAAAGATCATATGAAAAATCTTTATCTTTCATAACTGCCAAGCCAAGCTCTTTTGCTTCATAGGTTGGTAGTCCTTGAGAATTTATAAAAACTCTAGTATGTAAACCATATTCTTCACCTGGAAATATAACGGCGTTTTCAGACTTTACGAATGTTTTACCTAGATTATTAAGTACGATTTCTTGGCCTATCTTTCCCGTTTCACTTTCAAAATAATATTTCTTGAATTTTGTACCTAATTTTTGATAAATATTCTCAAACGCTTCCAAACTCCACTTTTTACCCAAATCATATATTTGATTTATATTTTTGTTTTCCCTTGAAAAAACTAATTCATTAATTTCTTTAATCTCACGTTTCTCTTCTTCAGTACCATCAGCATAAATCTTTGATCCCTGTGCATACCATTCCCCAAGCAATTTCACTTTTTTATTCAGACTAAGTTTCGAGACTTCATCTAAATTAGTCTTTTGCTCTGTTGTATTATGTCGCCATGCCCAAATAGTTTTTGCAACATGCATTCCTACATCTCCTTGATAGCATAAGCGAACAACATTTGCGCCAGAAAATTCATAAAGTCGTGACAAAGATTCACCGATACAATTACTCATCAGGTGGCCAATATGGAACTCCTTAAAAGGATTAGGGTCTGTGAACTCAATTAATATATTTTTAGATTTAAATAAATCATTTTTACCCCATTCTTCAGAGTTATCTAAAATTGATATTGTGCTATCAACATAGAGCTGTGTATTTGGATAAAAATTAATAAAACCAGGACCGGCAACATCCACTTTTTCGATATAGGTGTCAAGACCTTCCATTTTTTTCATCTTGAAAGCAATACTTTTAATTAAAGTTTCGGCAATAGATATTGGATTTTTAACATCTACTTCAGGAATTGAACTTAGTTGAAGTGCTATGTTTGTACTCAAAAAACCATGCCCACTGTTTTCTGGGACAAATAACGCCTGATCGATTGACCATACTGAGATATTAGTCTTTGCACTAGGAAATTCTTCCATGGCAACTTCCGAAATAAGTTTAAATATAAGTTTCTTTATCTGAAATATATCCATAGTCTTACGAACACATTATAATACAGATTGCCGTTTGGGCGCATATGAAGATTTCATGGTTGTTAAAAACATTACTTTTCAGATGAGTTGAATGAATTAGGTAAAGATGGTATAAATACTTACTTTATGTCAATTAAGGAAAGACTGGAAATCATTTTTAGGAAGAAAGTTGTTCAAACAGACATGTTGGTAGCACCAAAAGAAAATCTGCCTGATACTGGTGCTAAGCAAGATAGTACAACTAAATTAAAACACGCTTCACCTGGTGTAAGGTTTATTGCTGGGGGAAAATACGGAATAACAAAGACGCCTGGTGATGATTTCTGATAAATATATTTAATTTGACTCCTTTTTTATGAAGTATAGTTTACCACAGAGAATCATACTTCACTCTTGTACAACAGTGAAGTAATTGATCTTCCATAAATTCCAGACTATCTGACAATTCTTCGAGTTTGACAGTGGCTGAAAAATGGTTAATCGTTGGTGTAGATTGGTTTATCATAGTTCTCTCTAATTAGAGTTTTAACT
>CAYIHQ010000062.1:3989-8898 GCA_964362905.1 uncultured Ignavibacteriaceae bacterium | reverse complement strand
GATACCGCCATGGCCGGCGTAGATTACACCGTGCGGCAGATCGATGACCGGAAGATCGGCGAGCATGAGATCGTCCGTCTTCTGAACACGGTCTTCTCCTGTGTGGAGGAGGACCTGTACGTCCTTGCCGACATGGGGCATTTCCGGTCCGTGTACAAAGACCGACTCTTCACGCGCTTTCTCTCGCTCCTCGAGGCCGAAGCGGATCAGAAGCAGCCCAATTTCTTGAACGCCGTTCGGCGGTTCAACGACGCCGACTTGAAGGCCCGGGAATCGATGTTCTCTTCGCAGCGTTCAACGCCGGGCGCGGGTGGAGACGCCACCGTGAAGGAGGCGCCCCCCAAGAAAGAGGACTTTGAGCTGGATATGCAGCTCAAAATGATGGCCAAAAAAGAAGGGGCGAAGCCGGCGGCGGGTCAGGTCAGAAACTTTGAGCGCGAGATTGCTCTGACCTCTGAGCGCCTTCTCGGATTGCGGCATCAGGTCAACCTGTTATCGCAATACACGGGCGGGGAGATGATCTTTCGGAACTCCTTCGCGACGGAGAGCGCGGCAGCGACGCTTCCACAACAGCCCGCGCAGAGCGAGAAAGACCTCCGCAACGCCCTCGAGGGATGGCAGGTGCTGCTCTATCAATCCTCCGGGGGCGCAACTCCGGAGCATCCGCTCATGCAACACAAGGGCAAAGAAAGCAAAGCGCGACAGGACCTTCTCTATTTATTCGCTTTCCTCACTGCCGACATCCCCATCATCTCCCGCGAGGGGAAGGCCAAGATCACATCCGAGGTCGGCCGCCTGTTCCAGGAGGTCATTGGCAAACCTCAGCCGGGGAATCCCGTGGAGTGGTCGACGGCATACGTGGGGTTCCTGGGACGGCTCGAATCGTATCTTCTCTGGGTCTCCGAGCAAGTGCGCAAGTAGTGTACGACCGTCCCCGGCTGGCTGCTGAATGCCCCTCCGACTGAACAAAGCATGAACCGCCAATACAACTATTGCGAAGCGATATACAATTGTAACGACAGCCGGCACGCAGGCAGGGACGCCAAGCAGAGTTGACGATTTCCCTTGCCCTGCCAGAGACATCAACGGGAACGCTCACGCGCTCCCGTTCGCATTCAACCGCGGAATCGTGTCTCTCATGCGTTGGCCGCGCCCGAATTGCGGCGGTCCTTCTCCTCCTGCCAACGTTGCACGAAGTGCCCGGTCACGCCCAGAAGCGCCAATCCCAGCAACGCCGAGATCGTTTCCGAATTTAGCGCCTCGCGAATATTCGATGCCCCGACGCTCTGCTGAATCGCCGTCGCATACAAGAAACCTTTGATGGCGATCGCAAGGATCGTCGCCCCGAGGAATTTGAAGAATCCCACAGCCAGTGCACCGGCGCCGTAGTTGAGAATGCCGTGTTGAGAACCGGGAACGATGCGTAGGGTGAAGATCATGCCGAATGTCGAGTGCTTCGAGAGAAACTGGTTCCAGCGAGACGATCGCGCCCGGTCCACCCATGAACCGCCGAGATAGCGCGCGGCCAGGTATCCAGCGGTCGTTCCCGTGGCTGACCCCAGTGTGATGATAGCCGTCGCCTCGGCGGGCGGAAAAAGCAGCGGCGTAATAAAAAAGAAGGCGCTCCCCGGCAGCGCAAACGCCCATGCCCCAGTCATGGCTGCAATGATCAGCACGGGGGTCAGTGGGTTTGAGCCCAATTCACGGAGGCGATCCAATGCCACTTCTTCACGGAGGCCGCTGGTGAGAAACAATACCAGCGCCGCCCCGAAAAGGGTCAGACCGACTGCCGTGCGGATCCAGAGAGACTTGTTGGGAAAGGTTGACGTCATTTGTGAGAAGTGAGACTCTTCTTGTCAAAATCCTCAAAATTAAGCCGGAATTCAACATCCATTTGGAGCAAGCGCTCGGCATTCCTTGATGCCGCTGGCAATTCGGTCTATATTCGATAGTCGTTCCACGAGCGCACATCCCCCCACTCACGTCGTCTCTCCCGGTCCATGGCAGAAGTCTTTTTCAATACGTTTGTCGTGATGTTTTTCGTGGCCCTGAACGGTTTCTTCGTCGCCGCGGAGTTCGCCATTGTCAAGGTCCGGCTTACCCAGATCGAGCCGCTTGTCCGGCGCGGCAATTTGCGGGCCCGGGTGGCGCTGGAGATCGTCACGCATCTGGATGCGTACCTGTCGGCGACGCAACTGGGCATCACGATGACCAGCCTGGCTCTCGGATGGCTTGGTGAGCCGTTCGTGGCGCAACTGCTGGAGCCGGTCTTCGTCCGATTCGGGATGGAGAATCCGGCCCTCGTTGAGGGCGTGTCATTCGGCATCGCCTTCACGCTCATCACCTTCTTGCACATTGTCCTCGGTGAGCTGGCTCCGAAGTCGCTGGCCATTCAGAAGGCCCAGGGAGTGACGTTGTTCATCTCCGCTCCTCTCAAGCTCTTCTATACGGTGTTCCGGCCCATTATCTGGGCGCTCAATTCGCTGGCGAACTATCTCATTCGACTCGTCGGCATCCGGCCGGCCAGCGCGGCTGAATTGACACACTCCGAGGAGGAGCTCCGACTGATCCTCAGCGAAGGAGCGGACGTCATCGGGCTTAGCCGCACGATCGCGATGAACGCGATGGATTTCAAACGCAAACAGGCGCGTCATGTGATGGTGCCGCGCAAGGAGATGGCCGTTTTGGCCGCCACGGCCCCCGTGCATGTCAATATCGAATTCATGCAGAAGAATAAATTCTCGCGTTTTCCGGTCTACAAAGGCACGGTCGATAACATCACGGGCATCATCCACACCAAAGACATTTTCAAGCACAATCGGCACCTCGAACCGGGATTCACGCTCGAATCCGTGTACCGGGATGCCGTCTTCATCCCCGAGACCGCCCCCCTCGAAATGGTCCTCGACACCATGCTGCAAAAGAAGAAGCACATGGTCATTCTGGTGGACGAGTACGGAGGCACGGCCGGACTGATCACGCTCGAGAACGTTCTCGAGGAGATCGTCGGGAATATCCAGGACGAGTTCGACCGCGAGGCCCCGGAAGTGGTGCGTGTAAGCGAGCACGAGTTCATCGTGGACGGCAGCTGGACCACCAACGACGTTGAGCGTCTGCTCGACCAGGAACTGTCTGTCAAGGACATTCTGTCCATCGGCGGCTTCGTCATTGAACAACTCGGCCGCATTCCGCAGCCCGGCGAATCCTTCCGGGTCAACGATACGGTGTTCATCGTGGAGAAGGTTGAGAACAACGTCGTCGAGACCGTTCGTATCCGGCGTCTGCCGCCTCTTCCGTCCGACCCCGACGCGTAACTGCCTGTCGGTCCACACTTCCCCAAGGACCATTTTCTATTCCCCAAAACCACGTTCCATGGGTGTGACATGAACCGTTCGATCCCTTCGTTGCTCCTGTGCCTCACGATTGCCGCGCTCCCCACATCGGCCCAAGTCCGGGTTCCGACGTGGGCACGAGACGCCGTCTGGTACCAGATATTCCCTGAGCGCTTTCGCAACGGCAATCCTGCCAACGACCCGACGGCGGAAGAGATGGAGCTGCCGGCAGAGCGCCAGTGGCGCATAACCCCCTGGACATCGGAATGGTATGCCCTGCAGTCGTGGGAGAAGGCACACGACGCACGCTTCTATGGGAATGTCCTGGATCGCCGTTACGGAGGCGACTTGGAGGGAGTCATCCACAAGCTGGATTATCTGCGCGACCTGGGTGTGACCGCGCTCTATTTCAACCCGATCTTCGAGGCGTGGTCTCTGCACAAGTACGACGCCTCCAGTTATCACCACATCGACAACAACTTCGGTCCGGACCGGGACGGCGACACCCGGGTCATGGAACGCGAAACAGACGACCCGACGACGTGGACCTGGACCGCGGCGGACAAGACACTCCTGACCCTGATCCGCGAAGCGCACGCGCGGAACATCCGGATCGTCATCGACGGGGTCTTCAATCACAGCGGAACGCGATTCTGGGCATTTCGGGATGTTGTGAAGGATCAACAGCGGTCGCGTTACCACGAGTGGTACGACATCCGTCAGTGGGACGATCCGTCGACGACGCGCAACGAGTTCGACCACAAGGGCTGGTGGGATCATAAGGCACTCCCCGAGTTCCGGGAAGACTCGGACGGCTTTGTCCCCCCTGTGCGTACTTACTTCTTCAATGTCACCCGGCGGTGGATGGACCCGAACGGCGATGGCGATCCTTCGGACGGCATCGACGGCTGGCGGCTGGATGTGGCCAACGAGGTCTCCAGCGTGTTCTGGAGGGAATGGCGAACGGTGGTCAAATCCATCAATCCGGAGGCCATTATCATCGGCGAGATCTGGGACGATGCATCGCGGTGGCTGGAAGGCGACCAATTCGATGCGGTGATGAATTATCGGTTCGCCTACGCCTCCGTCGATTTCTTCATCGATCGCGACCGGGATGCCGCATCCTTTGACCGGGAACTGGCCGATGTCCGGGCGGACTATGCACCGGAAGTGAACGAGATCATGCAGAATCTATTCGATAGCCACGATACGGACCGATTGGCGTCAATGATTGCGAATCCGGGACGACGGTACGACAATCAGAACGGGCCGGGATCCAATCCTACCTACAGCACGCGAAAACCGAGCGCGGACCACCGAAAGCTGCAGAAACTTATGGCGCTCTTTCAAATGACCTACGTAGGTGCGCCGATGGTCTACTACGGCACGGAATCTGGCATGTGGGGAGCGGACGACCCGGACGACCGCAAGCCGATGGTGTGGGACGACCTGACGTACGAGCCCGAATCCACCTTGCCGAACAGCATGCGGCACGATCCGGACACCGTGTCCTTCGACCACGACATCCACAACAGCAACCGCAAGGTGAACGGAGACCCGAACCGCTAGCAGCCGTT
>CAYIHQ010000062.1:0-3979 GCA_964362905.1 uncultured Ignavibacteriaceae bacterium | reverse complement strand
CGGTTGGAGCCGTTGCGACGGGGTTGGATGGTTACGCTTCTTGGCGACGGCGATCTCTTTGCGTTCCGGCGCACGTTTGGATAGGGCCAGACGGTGGTCGTCTTCAATCGTGGCGCCGGCTCAACTGCTTCTCTTCCGCTCAAGGGCGAATGGAGGGATGAGCTCACCGGGCAGAAATTCTCCGGCACGGATGGCAGTCTTGTGGTTCACGTCGAGCAGGTTTCTGGCCGCATTCTGGTCCCCGTTCCCCCCGGAACGCCGAGGTAGTCATCGGATCGACCCCCCGTTCCCCCCTCTGTCTTGCTTCTCTCGTCGTCGCGCAGTACCGTGGTTGAACATCCTCCGGTCCCCGTGCCGGGATGGGGGGCTTCCCGCTTCGTATGCATCCACTTCCATTCATACAATCCTTCGTCATCCTCCTCGCCGCCGCGGTCGTGATCGTCTGGGTGAGCCGGCCGTTCCGCCTTCCGGGCGTGATCGGATTTCTGCTCACCGGCATGCTCATTGGCCCGTACGGCCTTCAGCTGGTACCCGACCGGACGATCATTGAGGTCTTCGCCGAGTTCGGCGTGGTGATGCTGCTGTTCTTCATCGGATTGGAGTTCTCGCTCGCGCAGTTGCGGCGCATCGGGCGCCAGTTCCTTCTCGGCGGAGGGTTGCAGGTGGCGCTGACGGTGGCAGCGGTTGTCGCGTTGCTCTCGCTCGCGGGGCTTCTGCCGCTGACCGAGCGGGTGTTCCTCGGATTCGTGATCGTGCTGAGCAGCACAGCCATCGTCCTGAAGATGCTGTCGGACCGGGACGAACTCGACGCCCCTCACGGCCGGCTGGCGGTGGGCATCTCGTTGTTCCAGGACTTCGCCATCATCCCGATGATCGTCCTGACACCGGTCCTGGCAGGCACAACGGATGCATCGGCGGGAGACGTGCTTCTTCGGTTCGCGTTGAGTGTAGTGTCGGTCGCCGCGGTGTTCTTCCTGGCCCGGAAAGTCATGCCCCGGGTCCTGCGATCCATCGCCGCATCCAATGTGCGCGAGATCTTCCTGATGGGCTCACTGCTCATCTGTCTTGCGCTCGCCGAAGTGACCTTCTCGCTGGGATTCTCGTATGCGTTGGGCGCGTTCCTGGCCGGATTGATCATCTCGGAGTCTGACTATAGCCATGAAGTGATTGCCGAGATCGTTCCGTTTCGCGATCTCTTCTCCAGCCTCTTCTTTATCTCTGTCGGTATGCTGTTGGACCTGCAGTTCGTGACGGCGTCGCCGGGTACGGTGGTCGGGATGGGCGTCGGGCTCATGGCGCTCAAGGCGTCCATCGTCTTCGTTGTAGCCCGCATTCTTCACTATTCAATGCGGACGTCCGTTGTGGCAGCCCTCGTGCTCGCCCAGATCGGCGAATTCTCCTTCGTCCTGTTCAACGTTGGGCGTTCGGCCGGACTCCTCGAAGGAGATCTGTACCAGTACTTCCTCAGCGCTTCGATCTTTTCGATGTTGTTCTCCCCGCCGTTGATCATGGCCGCTCCGTGGATCGCCGAGCATCTGCAGCGTCGGCTTCCGGTGAAGGGAGACCCTGCTCTGGAAGCACACCCTCGCCAGCCACAGCTCCGGGACCATGTGATCGTGGTGGGCTACGGGCTCAATGGCCGTAACATCGGCCGCGTGCTGAATGAGACGGGCATACCGTTCATCGTGATCGAGGACGAGGCCATCCCGGCCCGCCAGGCGAAGCAGAATGGCGTGCGGGTTCTGTTTGGTGATGCATCGCGTAAGGACATTCTGACGGCGGCGGGGATCGACCGCGCACGTCTTATTGTGGTCGTGATTTCAGACGCGTCGGCAGCGCGGACCGTGACTGCTCTGAGTCGCGCCCTGAATCCCTCGATCGAGATCGTGGTCCGCACGCGCAGCGTTGTCGAAGTGGAAGAGCTGACCCGCCTCGGCGCCGACGATGTGATCCCGGAGGAATTCGAGACATCCATCGAGATCTTCACGCGCGTGCTCGACCGGTTCCACATCCCCCGCAACGTGATCAACGCCCAGATCAAGGTCATCCGCGACGAGAACTACGGCATCCTCCGCGGACTGCCTCAAACGGCCCGCGGCCTGGAGAAGATGACCCAGATCCTGGCGGCGGGCACGTCGGATACGTTCCTTGTCACGGACGACAGTCGGGCTGCCGGGCGCACCGTGGGGGAACTGCGTCTGCGCGAGGAGACCGGAACCATGTTGATCGCGGTCGTTCGGGGTGAAACGCCGACCCTCACCCCGGATCCGGACTTTCTCATTATTCCCTCTGATACGCTGGTTCTGGTGGGAACACACGCAAGCATGGACAAGGCATTTGACTACCTGGCAGGTTCGTAGGATCACCTGATGGTATCCGCAACGACACAATCGACGCCCAAGCCGATCGATGTCTGGCTCATCGACGACAATGACGCATACACGATGGTCGTCTCCGAGGCCCTTAATATGGCCGGAACGGTCAGGTGTTGCGGCACCTGGACCCGTTGCGAACCCGCCCTCGAAGCACTGGACCACGGCACGCCGCCTCCGCAGGTCCTGTTGTTGGATATCGGGCTTCCGGGCATGGGCGGCCTCTCGGCCATCGAGTTGTTCAAGCAGAAGTCGCCCAGCATGCAGGTCATTATGCTGACGGTGTTCGACATGGACGACAAGGTCGTCACGGCGCTCCGCAAGGGTGCGTCCGGATATCTATTGAAAACTTCCGGCATGTCGGACATCGTGCGCGCCGTGGAATCATCCGTGCAGGGAGGATTGCCTCTCGACCCGATGGTGACGCGCAATTTGTTGCAGGCGGTCCAGCCGCCCCGGAAGCGATCGGCGAAAGATTACGGCCTCACCGACCGGGAGCTTCAGATCCTGAGGTTTCTCGTGGAGGGATATTCGTTTCAGGATATTGCCAACCGCATGTTCATCAGCATCTCGACGGTGAATTGGCACGTGCAGAACATCAATGAAAAGTTGAACGTGCATAGTCGCAGTCTCGCCGTGACGAAGGCGCTGAAGGAGGGGCTGATCTGAACCGGAGGAAGGGGATGCCTCCTGCCACCGTTTGAAAAACCGTTAGTATTACCAGTTGCGCACCCCCATTGCGCGAACGTATATTGCCCCCGCATGCCTCGGTCGGAGGAGCGGGCGGAACAATCGCAGTACGCGAGGGGGGAACCGCTTCGCTCTTCCTCCGGGGGTGCAACCCCTGCGGGGTAAGTTCCAAGCCGCCAAGATCCAAACGCCAATCAGACCTCGAAGCGCCAACGGCCCAATCTTCGACAGCCTTCGGTGCGGCCGGAAACAAGCTACACCGGCCGTTGTCAGGTTGCGTGTCAATCCATTCTCGATTCCCCCGATTCCCATCCTCCAGTGATGCAACAAATCTGTCGCATCGGCCATTGACAATGTGACATATATGTCGTATTGTTTCGGGGACCTTTTGGGAGGACGACATGGAAACGGTGTCGGCGTTGCACATCGGGATGGGTGGTTGGGACCTGCCCCCGTTCGAAAAAGTGTTCTACCCTCCGACGGACCGGGGATTCCGCAAACTGCACTACTACGCGCAGTTCTTCGACAGCGTGGAAGTGAACGCCACTTTCTACAATTCCGCCTTCTCTCCCGACCAGGTCCGACGGTGGCTGGACGACGTGTCGCACAATCCGCGGTTTGTTTTCACCGTCAAACTCTTCCGCGGGTTCACGCATTCGTACGATGCCCGAAGGGAAGAGTATCTGGCCGTGCTGAGAACATTGGACCTGCTTCGCAACGAAGGCCGGTTGGGGGGATTGATCATGCAATTCCCCGCTTCGTTCACGAACGGGGCAGACCAGCGTCGTTATCTGGCCGACCTTTCGCGTGCATTCGCATCCGCGCGGGTGTTTGCCGAAGTGCGGCACAATTCCTGGCACAGTCCGTTGATGCTGAATTTTTTCCAAGAGAGCGGGTTGCATCTGGTGAACGTCGAT
>CAYIHQ010000061.1:5651-8904 GCA_964362905.1 uncultured Ignavibacteriaceae bacterium | reverse complement strand
CTGCCCTTGCACGAATTTATCAAAGATGTGATCGCGCTCGTTCGCCGGAATGCCTTTACCGTTATCTCCCAGGGCGACCTGGACGCCGCCCGCTTGACGGATGGCGGAGAACCGCACTGTCCCTCCGGACGACGTGAACCGGAGGGAGTTGCTGGCCAGATTCGTCACCACCCACGTGAACTGGCGACGGTCGACGGAGACCGGGGGAAGGTCGTCGGGCATGCCGACCTCCAGCGCGATCCTCTTCTCTCCGAACGGAAGGCGCAAGGGCTTGAGCGCGTCATCGACGAGATCCCGGAGATGGATCGATTCTTTGTGGATCTCCTGCCGGCCCGACTCCAGTCGAGCCAGTTCCAGCAGGTCATGCACCAGTTTCCGCAATCGTTCGACGTCGTCCTTGGATGCCGAGATCAATTCCCGTTGCCGCTCGGTCAGTCTCCCCAACACCTCCTGCAACAAAATGTCCACACTCATATTGAGGGAGGTCAGAGGCGTCCGCAATTCATGCGACACCGTTGCCACGAACTCGGATTTCATCCGGTCGAGGTCCTTGAACCGCGTCACATCCTGGAGCAGTGTGACCGTCCCTTGCGGGATGCCCTGCTCGTCGGTGATGACCGTACGGCGCGGCCGGAAGTAAAGCGACCGGCCGCCACGTTCGACCGCCATGAGTGTGTCCTCCCGGTCGGAGCGGCGGCCGAGGAGCACATCGATCCAGCGCTCGTCGCGGACCGCGGCCGCGAGGGATGAACCCTCCCAGGAACGTCGGGGCAGCCCAAACAGATGCTCCGCGGCGGAGTTCATGAGCAGGACTTGTTGGAGGTCGTTCGTCACCACCACCGGGTCGGCGATACTGGCGACGATGGTCTCCGACCGTTTCTTTTCCGTGATGAGGGTGTGGATGTTCGACTCCTCGTACAGCCGGAGCCGTTCCGTCATCTTGTTGAACTCCATGCTCAGTTCGCCGATCTCGTCGGTACCCACGACGTCGATCTTCTGGTTCAGATGGCCACGGCCGATCAGACGGACGGAGCGCGTCAGCGTCTCGAGCGGCTGCAGCGAACGGATGAACTGAGAGCTGGCCACGATACTCAGCACGACGGCTCCGATGGAAGCCAGGATCACGGTGAGCATCGCCCCGCGGATGGTCGACCGGATGGTTTCCTCCGTCTGCGAGATGGCGGTCTGACTTCGTTCGAGGAGCTCAAAACAATCCTCTTTCAGGGATTCCGCAAACGGCCGTACGACCTGGAATTTGTACGCCGTGGCGCTCGCCGTTCCACCCTTGCGTTGGAGAATACGATAGAGGGAATCAGCGAAGAAGTTGTAGACGCGATACTTGCGTGCGATCGTGTCGAGGAGGGCGAGGTCGCGTGCTTCTACGACGTTCAGGCGAGCCTCCTCGTGCCATCCCAGGAATCCCACTCGCGTCGCAGTAAATTGCACGTAGGCGAGGTCGGGGTCATCCAAGAGCATGGCCAGTTGCGCGTTCTCCTGGCGCTCAAGCGAGCGAACCATGTTCTGCGCGGAGAGGGTGATGCGGAAGCCGTCCTGCAAGATGCTCCCCACTTCCCGATTGACGACCGAGAAGTTGTAGACGGCGACCATGTTGGTGGCCAAACCAATAAGGACGACCACCAGGAAGCCGAAGGCGATCCTGTATCGCAACCCGCGCATGATGCGCTCAAAGTACTCCGTTTTGCAGGGAGAGGCAACACACCTTGTCTTTCGGAGGGATTTTGGGTACGTTCAGGTGCCAATCACCTTGGCCTGCGACGGGCCAAGGTTTTTTTTATTCGCTGCCGTGCGGACCTCCCTCGATCCTCTCCTTGAACATGTGCGCTCCTCGCTGCGGCAATGGCTGCCGGGCGGAGGCCATCTGCTCGTGGCGGTCAGTGGCGGACGAGACTCCATGGTGCTCGTCGATGCGCTGCAACGGCTGGCACGACGGCTTCGCCTTCGGTTGACGCTCGCCCACGTACACCACGGCATTCGTGGCAACGAAGCAGACCAGGATCGGGCGTTCGTCCGGGACTCGGCATCGCACAAGAAGCTCCCCAGCGTGACGACGCGGGTGCAAACCCTCCCATACCGCACTCGCCACCGGTTGAGCCTGGAAGAAGCTGCGCGGATCCTTCGGTATCGGGCGCTCGAGCGCCTGCGACAACGGGTCAACGCCGACGTGATCGTCACCGCACACCATGCGGACGACCAAGCGGAAACGGTCTTCCTGCGTGCAACGCGCGGTTCCGGCGTACGCGGTCTGGCCGGCATCTTGCCGATGCTCGCCTCTCCCCCGGTGATCCGACCGCTCTTGACCACCCCTCGTTCCGCCATCGAGCGATATGCCCTCCGGTACGGCATCGCATTCCGGGATGATTCGTCGAATCGCGACCTTCGACTCCGGAGGAATCTGGTCCGGCACCGGTTGATGGATGGGGCCAGCGACGAGGTGGGAATGGACCTCCGTGGATCGCTCGGCCGGCTTGCCAATGCCGCACGCAGACTTCGGAACTCCACCGCACCGATGATCGACGACATCGAACGGGTGATACTGACCCGGCGCCGAAGGATGCACCTGCTCTCGGCCTCGGGACTGGAGAAGCTTCCAAACGCAGTTCGGAACGAGTTGATCGTGCGATTCCTTCACCTTGGAGGTGTCGAGCCGTCACGGATCCTTGTGGCATCCGTGCGGCGCCTCCTCGAATCCCCGACGGGTCGGTGGATCAAGGTCGGCACGAAGGACCGACGGATCTATCGTGAACGAGAAGGCCTCGTTTTGCTCAAAAAACTGGAAAAGGCGGTGCGACGAACAACGGTTCGGCCAGGCATGACTGTTCCCGTGGGGGATGGCCTTCTGCGCATCTCATCCCGCCGTTCTCTTCCGCGTTCCTTGCGCACAACTTCGGACGTGGCATGGGTGGACGCGGCTTCGGTGCAGGGTCGAATGGAGGTTCGAGCATGGCGTCCGGCGGACCGCATCAGGCCCTTCGGCATGGCTTCCCGCAAGAAGGTGAGCGACCTTCTGACAGACCAAAAGGTCCCTGCGCACCGAAAAAAGGGCATTCCTGTCGTCACGTCCAGCGGAAAGATCGTCTGGGTGTGCGGCGTCCGGCTCGACGACCGGTACAAGGTCACGGCGAGCACGAAGCAGGTCCTACAATTCACGTATCACTTCTCCGTCTAATCCTATGGCAGATACCATCGTCGTCAATAACGATCCGTTCGACGTTTATATTACGACGGACCAGAT
>CAYIHQ010000061.1:0-5641 GCA_964362905.1 uncultured Ignavibacteriaceae bacterium | reverse complement strand
TGGCCGCCCAGATCGACCGTGACTATGCGGGCAAAGTCCCGATCTTCATCGGGGTGCTGAACGGGTCGTTCATTTTCATCGGCGATCTGGTGCGCGAGGTGACCGTGGATTGCGAGATCGATTTTATGAAGCTCTCGTCATACGGCGACGCCAAGATCTCCTCCGGTGAGGTGAAGATGGTGAAGGAACTGAACTGCCAGGTGGGCGGACGCGACATCATCGTCGTGGAAGACATCGTCGACACCGGCCTATCGGTCGACTATATTCGGAAGCATATCCTGAATGAGAACCCATCTTCGTTGCGCTTTGTCACACTCCTGCTCAAGACGGGCATCCCGAAGATCGACTTCTCCATCGACTACGTCGGCTTCGAGATCCCGCCCGAATTCGTGATCGGGTACGGTTTGGACTACGCTCAAAAACTTCGTAATTTGAAAGCTGTGTATCGGCAGCGTCCGCACGCCTGACAGGCTGACAGTTGGAAAGGAGCACGTTCGACATGGTTTCGTGGTTCAATGAGGATGGCGATCAGAATATGAAGGACGGTGGACGACGGCGTCCTCCGGCGGGTGGGCCGCGTCCCTCCCCGCGGCGACCGCAGCGGCCGCGGCCCGAGGACGATTCGCCGTGGACAAAATTCGGCCGGGTGGTTCTCAGCTGGGTTGGCATCATCATGGTCGTCTTCATGGTAATGTGGGTATTCCGCACCAGTGAAGAGACCGAATACGAGATCGGCTTCGGCACCTTCGAGCAGTTGCTCGCCGAACAGAAATTCTCCGATGCCGTGATCAGAATTACCGGCTTCAACGTCTACGACTTCCATGGCAAGTTGAAGGAGCCGATGGAATTGCAGACGGCCAGCGGCAAGCCCGCCAAGAATGCGACCAAGGTCGTCTTGACCCTTCCGTACACGTCGTTGGACGAAGGGCTCGTCAAGCAATGGACGGCGCAGGGCCTCCGCTTCAAGATGGAGAAGGAGGACAACACCTGGCTGAACGCCATGATCAGCATTCTGCCGTGGATCCTGCTCCTCGGAATCTGGTTCGTCATATTCCGCCGGATGCAGTCGGGGGGGGGCGCCGGCGGCACCAAGGGCCTCTTCTCATTCGGCAAGAGCCGGGCGAAGCTCCTGACCGAAGGGATGTCGCAGGTGACATTCCAGGATGTGGCAGGTGCGGACGAAGCGAAGCAGGAACTGCAGGAGATCATCGAATTTCTTAAGGAACCGGCGAAATTCCAGCGCCTTGGCGGCAAGATCCCCCGCGGCGTGTTGTTGCTCGGACCTCCGGGTACCGGAAAGACGTTGATGGCCCGTGCCGTGGCCGGCGAGGCAGGCGTGCCGTTCTTTTCGATCAGCGGAGCGGACTTTGTGGAAATGTTCGTCGGCGTCGGCGCGAGCCGGGTGCGCGACCTGTTCGAGCAGGGGAAGAAGAGCGCCCCGTGCATCATTTTCATTGATGAGATAGACGCGGTCGGACGCCATCGCGGCGCCGGCCTGGGCGGCGGACATGACGAACGTGAGCAGACCCTGAACCAGTTGCTCGTCGAGATGGACGGATTCGAGCAGAACAGCGGCGTCATCCTCATTGCCGCCACAAATCGTCCGGACGTGCTCGACCCGGCATTGCTACGGCCGGGCCGGTTCGACCGTCAGGTGATGGTGGACCGACCGGATGTCAGAGGCCGCGAGGGTATCTTCAAGGTTCACACGAAGAACATTCCCCTTTCGGAGGATGTGCGCCTCGAGGTGCTCGCGAAGGGCACGCCGGGACTCTCCGGCGCCGACATCGCGAATCTCGTGAACGAAGCAGCTCTCCTCGCCGCCCGGCAGAACAGCAAGTCGGTGACCATGCGGCACTTCGAAGGAGCGAAGGACAAGGTGATGATGGGGATGGAGCGGAAGACGCTGCTCATCTCGGACAAAGAGAAAAAGATCACCGCGTACCACGAGGCGGGACACGTGCTCGTGGCGAAATTCCTGCCGGAGGCCGACCCGGTCCACAAGGTTACGATCATCCCGCGCGGTCGCGCCCTCGGCATCACGACTTATTTGCCCATCGATGAGAAGCACACGTACTCGCGGGAATATCTGGAGTCGATGATCACCTATGCGCTCGGCGGACGCGCGGCGGAAAAACTCGTGTTCCGACAGATCACGACCGGCGCCGGCAACGACATTGAGCGCGCGACGGAACTGGCGCGCAAGATGGTGTGTGAATGGGGAATGAGCGACAAGCTCGGCCCGCTCGCATACGGGAACAAGGAAGAAGAGCTCTTCCTGGGCCGCGAGATCACGCGGACGCGGAACTTCAGTGAGAACACCGGCATCACCATCGACGCCGAGATCAAACTGATCGTCACCACCGGCATGAAGAAGGCGGACAAGATCCTTAAGGAGAACATTGCCGTTCTCCATCGCTTGTCGAATGTCCTGCTCGAGCGCGAGATCCTTGACTCCGATGAGATCGACAAGGTCATCCGCGGCGTCGTCCTTCCGCCAGTAGAGAAGTCCCCCGACGCGGCGCCCGGCACCGCCAAGGCATGAGCCACGGCAGCATCGGTTCGACCCCCGCCCCGCCGGATCCGGCAAGCTCACCGGAGCCGTCGGGCGCGGAGGCGGACCTGCATGGGGCTGCCACGATCGACTACCGGTCGGAGTTGATCCGCAAGGCCATTCACCTCTGTTCCCTCTCCATTCCGGTCATCTACACCTTCATCACGAAGGAGACGGCGCTGATGTTGCTCGTGCCCGTCACGACCGGCTTCCTGGTGGTCGACCTGGCCCGGTATTATCTCCCCCCAGTTTCCCGGCTGTTCTATGCTGTCTTCGGCTGGCTCTTGCGCAAGCATGAGCAGGACGAGAAGGTGAGGCGACTGAACGGCGCCACCAACGTCCTTCTGTCCGCCGTGCTGTGCGTGCTGGTGTTCCCGAAGCTGGTCACGATCACGGCTTTTGCCATCCTCATCATCTCCGATTCCACCTCCGCACTCGTTGGCCGACGGTTTGGCACGCGGCGCTTCTTCCGGAAAAGCCTCGAAGGGGCCATGGCGTTCTTTGTGTCGGCGGTGATCGTCGTTCTGGCCTCGCCCAAAGCAGGGGCCGGGCCCGTCGAATATCTTCTGGGCTTTGTGGCCGCCGCAGCCGGCACCATCGTGGAATCCGCGTCGACCATCGACGACAATATCGCCGTACCGGTGGGCGTGGGGATCGCGTTGTGGGCCCTGTATGCGCTCTTCTTGCCGGGCGTGGATCTGAGCGGGCCGGTGGCGATCTGGGGTACCTGAAGTAAGATGTAAGTAGGAAGATATCAAGATGGGAGACTGAAACGAAGCGGTTGGGATATTCTCCCGAGGGCTTCAGTCTTATGTCTTACATCTTCAATCTTCCATCCCACCGAGACTTCTTCAGCCTCTAAACGCATTCTTCAAATGCCTCACCTCCGTTCGTCCCTCCCGCTCGGCGATGGCGATCACGTCGAACCGGCACGGAATGAGCTCGCGCACGTGGAACTGAATGTATGCTCTCGCCGCACGGCGGAGCTTCTCCTGCTTTGACTCTGTGACGAAGTATTCCGGGTCGCCGTAGGTGAATGAGGAGCGCGCCTTCACCTCCACGAAAACCAACTCAGGCCCGTCCCGAGCGATGATGTCGATCTCGAAGGGGCCATAGCGATAGTTGCGGGATATGATGCGGTACCCGAGTTCGCTTAGGTGCGCAGCGGCGATATCCTCGCCCAACTCACCCAGGTCGATGAGCTTCATGGCGCAGACCCCTCAGAAGAATGCGTGAAATTGCTCCAATCTTCAATCTTAAGTCTTAAATCTCACATCCTACTCCCCCATCGCTGCCAGCACGAACACGAGCGCCGCGGATGCATCGATGGTCGGTTCGTTCGTCGAGTAATCCCCGTAGTCGTCGTGGTACACGGCCCACTGGCTTTGGAATGCCGCGAACTCGTCGGGTTCCGTGAGATGCAGGCCAAGGAGCGATCCGTAGATCGAACCGAAGACGGGCCCATCCACCACCGCACCGGTCGCCGTGATCGGGACCTTCCTCGTCATCACGTGGTGGATGTCCTTGGGTGTCGATCCGTCCGCCGGAACTCCGACGACGAAGCTCTGCCCCCAGGGATTGCGGCCGAACAACCAATCGCGTGACGCCGCGGCCAGGGCATCGAACCGATCGTCGCCTCCCATGCGGCGGTAGAGGATCGCCTGCGTGATGAGGCCGAGGTTCACATTGTTCGACACCCAGATGAGCGGCACGCCATACCCAAAGGCATTCTGCTGTGCGGCCCGTTGCGCGCGTTCCAGGCCTCGCTTGAAGTAGGCGCGGAGCGAATCCCGGAACGATGCGGGCGCGAATTCGTACACGGCATAGTGCCCCAGGTTGACATACGGAAAATATTCGTAGTGCCGCGCGGTGTCTTTGCCCATCCACGACGTGTCGGCAGCGAGTGACGCCCATCGCAGGGCATCCTGCAGATACCTGGGCTCGCGCGTCAGGCGATACAGCTCCGCCGCGCCCCATTCCATGTCGTCGTGCCACGTGATCTCGTGGAACCGGTACGGCGCCCGGTTGGGCACCGATTCCGAGCAGCCCGGTTTCGCGAGGCCCAACTCATACAAATCGCGCGCCCGCTCAGCGAGCTTCAGGGCGAATGGAGCGTCCCATCCCTGCTGCGACCAGAGAAACGATCCGAGGGCGAAGACCGCTGCCGTTCTGCCGGCGACGTTGGCGACGCCCGTCGAAGTGTTCTGGTATTTGCCCAATCCCTGCGGAGCGCCGGTCGCAGGATACACCGGGCGTCCGTTCGCCTTGCCCCATCCATAGTCGGTGGTATCACGCCACGGGAATTTCGCGTAGATGTGGTCCCGGTCATCCGCCACCTGATGGTACAGCACGCCCGGAGCTGGAGCCAGTTTCAGCATCCATTCGAGTCCCCATCTCGCTTCATCCATCACGTCCGGAATGCCATTGGCGCCGCTCTTCCCGAGTCCGTCGACGGAGTCTCTCCATCCCTGTGGAAACTCCTTGTACGCCATCATCAGAATGCCACTCGTATAGCTTGTGGTGATGAGAAACCGGAGGTAGTCGGACGCGTCGTGATATCCGCCCGATGCGTCGACGCGCGTCCCTTCGCCGAGACCGGCCACGATGACACCGTCCGTCGTGTGGCACAGGGTGTCGTACACCGGGTTGTAACCGCACCGCTGCTGCGCAAGGTAGAAGAGCGGCGCCTCGCGGTGGCTCGTGAAGGCCGTCCGAAACACCCGGAACTGCACGGCATCGGCCCCCGGGGCCAGCAGGGTATATTCCCCTTCCGTGGAGATCGATGTCAGGGCGACGGTGAAGGTGTACGGGAATCGGCCGTACGACGGTTCGGGATCATTCAGAGACACCGCGAGCACGATGTTGCCCGTGGCCTCCTCCCGCACCCGGGCGGCCTGTCCTGTGATCCGTTCGGTAGAGAGTATGACGGCCGACTTGTGGTCTTCCGGCCGGAACCCGAGCTGGCTCAGGCGAGTGACTTTCTGAGAGTAGGCGGGTAATGCCGCGAACAAGCCAAGAATCAGGAGTCTTCGCAGTTGCACGCGGAACGTCTTGCGGTGGATTGGGGACAGTCCGTGGCGCAGAATG
>CAYIHQ010000060.1:7016-8940 GCA_964362905.1 uncultured Ignavibacteriaceae bacterium | reverse complement strand
TGCTTGTAGCACTACTCCCCCCTTGGATTTGCTGCGCTTTCCAGACACACCCTTAATCATCTCCCCTTTCAGCCGCTCAAAATCCCATCCCAACGGCGCCAGCAGCGTCTCGGCCGCCTTCAGGGCGAATTCCGTGTACTGCTCGATGTCGTATCCATCCTCAAAGGCGTAGAGCGCCAGCGGCTTCGCCTTCTCGGGCTTCCGCTTTCCCGTGCGGTCGAGGATGATGAACTCCACCATCTCTCCGGCCGCGACCCGGATGCCGGTCTCCTGGAGCATCTTGCTCACAACCGCGCTGACCGTGTTGGTCGTGTATTCATCCGCTTCGCGTGTCAGGTGACGGCGCAAGACGAGGTCCATCGGGTTCGCCCGTCCGCTCCGGAGCAGCGCCACGTGTTCACGCACCACCTCGAGCATGGCCGGCAGCCGCTCGTTCACCTCGCCGGCGTTCCGCACATCCTCCAGCAACCGGAGCATCGCCGCCTGCATGTGCTTCACGAACTGCGGCGTATCCCGCCGGCGCGTCTCGATGCCGCGCATTTTGATCTCGCCGTGGCGGTACCATCCCACATACCGGTTGGCTGTGGTGATGGCAGGGTCCTGCTTCGAGGCGGGGAACAGGATCCAGTTGTACATCCCCTCCAGCGAAATATCGATGCCGACCTTCCGGCTGATCACGCGGCCGAGCTCTTCGTAGTCCTGTTCCGTCGCCCCCGGCTTCTTCAGCCACACGCAGTCGATGATCGCGTGCACCATCTGGTAGCCGGCCTGCTCCGCGATCTCTTTCGCGGTGAGAATGGCATCGCGGGAAAAGGCGTTCACGGCTTCGTGCGCCTCGATGCGCCCGAAGCGCGCGTTCTTATAACCGAGATACCCGAAGCACGACACGAGCATCCATTTGAGCGCGGTCTGACGATGGTCGTAGATCCGGAACAGACACTCATCCTTCCCCTTATACTTCTTCCTCTGCTGTTTGTAGTACGCGCGCTTCCGCACAACATCCCGGAGCGTCGCCGCCACGATCCCTTCCCGCCGCTCGCAGACCGTGTAGCCCAGCTCCGGCACCCGTTTGTTGTCGCAGCACCGGCAGTTGATCGTCTCCGGCGACACGTTCCGCTTGACCATGATCGTCGGATACATCGACACGAAGTCCATCTCGGCGATGTCGTCATGGTAGCCGAGCGGCGGGTTGAAGATGAGTCCGCCCCGGTCGGCCAGCAGCAGCGTGGCAGCTGATTTGAACTCTTCCGGCTCCCGTTTTTTGGCCGGGATCAGGATGCCATGACGGTAGGCCCACGACAGCTGAAGCGACGACATGCTCGTGCCGATGCTGGCGCGTGACTGCCGTTGGCCCGGCATCTGCGTCAGGCGCGTCATCTCGTAGAGACCGTCGAGGTTCGCCTCCGCCACGGTGAACGAGTTTTCCTGATCGACGTGCCAGCGTCCTGCGAACTCGAACGCCCCGTCCTTGTGGACGATCTTGCCATACTGGAAGAAGGAAGATTCCTTCGTCGTGCGGTACGAGGCGCCTTCGTCCCGATTGAAGAGCAACGGCATCCGGAGTTTGCGGGCGACCTCGGTGATCTTCGGCAACAGCGTACCGTCGCCATACTCCGTCACGACGATGTCCGGGTCTGTCCGATGGAGGTGCCAGTTCAGCGATTCGATCACCGACGCCGGATCCTCCTGCTCGAGCGCATAGGAGGTCCCGTCGTAAGCCACCTCCAGTTGCAGTGTGCGCTGATATTTCGGGGGAACGAGGTCGTTCGCGTTCCGCAGGCGGAGGATGTTCAGCGGCGGCAGCTCGTAGTCGACGGCGTTCCGGTCGTCGAGCAGCGACCAGCCGACGACCTTGCCGGTTTCATCGACGTGATATTCCCCGAATCCCAGGGGAAAGAGCTGCGTGGCGTAGAGAAAGAGCTGC
>CAYIHQ010000060.1:0-7006 GCA_964362905.1 uncultured Ignavibacteriaceae bacterium | reverse complement strand
GAGTTATAGAAGGCGTAGTGCGGGAAAAATCGTTCGAAGAATCGGACGGCCTCAGCGAAACGCAAGGCGTCGTGGACGAACACCTCGAGCACACCCACCGCATCGCCGGAGTAGATCTCCGTGCGTGTTGTCGGCACCATCTCGACGCGGACCGGGCAGCGGGCCGCGAGCATCATCGCCCGCCGGACGTCGCCGCCGCGAAGGTGCAGGTAGAACGACGGCCGGAACGAATGCCAGCATCGCCGCCGCCGACCGTCCCGCTCGATGAACCAGAGCGCGACGCCGTCCGCGATGGGGTAGGTATCGAAGAGCCAGGCTGTGACTGAGGAGATCATGGTGATAACAAAAAGGCAAATGGCAACTTTCAAAAAGCAAGAAAACGGCAAGAGGAAAAATGAAAAGGACAAGACAGAGGGGGATCGGACGAACTCAACTTTTCACCCGCCTTGCCTTTTCTCTCTTTACTCTTTTCTGTTTTCTTGAAGTTTGGGAGTTGCCCTTTGCTGTTTGCTGCTCATGTCCTGCTCTCCAGCCTCTCAATCCTATCCTGCAACCGCCGTATCAGCTTCCGCTGTTCGAGAGTGATGGACATCATGATGCTTTCGAAGGGGATGCTGCGCATGGCGTAGAAGTTCTCCGCCAGATGGATCTTCGCTGCGCGGAAGACCTCGTCGAACAACTCCTGATCTTCCTTGTGCAACCCGCGGCGATACTTCGACCACGAGGTAAGCTCGGAGTCGATGATGTTGGTGAAGGTGGGGACGGTGCGGCCCATGTGGCCTCCGAAGAACAATGGAAGTAGACAGTCGTCAGTAGTCAGTAGACAGACTGAAGCGTGGTTGTCGGTCGTCAGACGCGGGGGTAAGCCGCGGCGCTCACGGCGAAAGCTGCTTCGTGCTTCGGCCCCTCGGCTTCGCTCGGGGCATGACTTGGTATTTGTTTAGCATTTCGGGTTTCGGATTTGCCGCAAGAGTTCTGGCCTGACTCTTCTCTATTCTCAACCGTTCCTCCTCACCATCCATCCGATACACTCCATCTACCCCCGACTTCAGACGTATGAATAGACGGTTTCGTTCTTCCGGCGCCACACGCTGTTCCCGGCACACGAGGAGAAGCGAAACACCTTCGGCCTTCATGGACCCGAATGCCGCCTGCACCCGCGTCAGGATCTGCTGGACCTCCCGCAGGGGCGCCTGCTGATCGTAGAATGTGTCCAGGAGCCCGAACACCATGGCCACGGATGATCCGATGCTGCGCAGGAACGCCGGCAGCCGGCCCACGATGGCCTGCTCCATCTGGTAGCAGGTGAAGCCGCGGGAGATGTAGATGCGCCGCAGAAATTCATCCGGGTCCATCCGCCGTTCACGCGCGAACCGCGCCAGTAGATGCACGTCGAACCGATTGGCGCCGTCCACCACGGCGATGGGCATCCCCTTGCGCAACGCGTGTGCCGCCATCATGAGCGAGAACGGAAAGATCTCCCCGCCGCCGTACAACAGATGAATCTTTCCCGGCGGCTCGGGGAAGGAGCGAATGATGGAGTCGGGAGAGATAAGTGCGGAGGACATGGGAGATGGGAGTCGTCAGTAGTCAGATGTCAGTAGGGAGCATGGAGGACGGAGTGCGGAGAAAGCCAACGCCGCAATCTGTTTACTGTTTCTGTTCACCGTCACATTTCACCTTTCACTTTTTACCATTCACCCTCTCTGATCTCCTTTGTACAATGCGACATTTATGTCGTATTGTCAAGACAGAAAAGCGCCAAAAAATGGCGCCTGTTCTGAACCTCACTTTCGCTTCTGTCTTACGTCTTCCTACTTACCTCTTCCATCTCATCCCGTTCAAATATTGAACCGAAAAAAAGCCACGTCCCCGTCCTCCATCAGATACTCCTTCCCTTCGATGCCCAGCAGGCCGGCTTCCTTCACGGCAGTCTCGGAACCCAACCGGTCGAGGTCGGCGAACTTCATGATCTCCGCCCGGATGAATCCTCTTTCGAAATCGCTGTGAATCTCTCCGGCGGCATTCGGCGCCGTCGCTCCACGATGGGTCGTCCAGGCATGCACTTCCTTCGGTCCCGCCGTGAAGAACGTGATGAGATGGAGCAGGTCGTACCCCTCGTGAATGACCTTGCTCAGCCCTGATTCCTGAAGGCCAAGGCCCTCGAGGAAATGCTGACGCTCTGACTCCGGCAACTCGGCGACCTCCGCTTCGACGGCGGCACTCACCACCACGACCTTTGCTCCTTCCTTCGCCGCAATCTCCCGCACACGTTGCACGTGAGTATTCTCCCGGCCGAGGTCCTTCTCGTGCACGTTGCAGACATACATCACCGGCTTGTCTGTGAGCAGATGCGCGTCGCGCATCCACAATCGCTCGTCGTCCGACGTGAGGTCCATGTAGCGCGCAAGCCGCCCGCCGGCCAGATGGCCCTTGACGCGGGTGTAGAAGTCCGCTTCCTCCTTCGGCTTCTTGTCCGCCGTCCGTGAACGACGGTCCGCATCCGTCTGCTTCTTCTCGACCGTATCCAGGTCCTTCAGGATGAGCTCGGTCTCGATCACCTCAATGTCATAACCGGGGTCGATGGCGCCGTCGACGTGGACGATATTCTCGTCCTCAAAGCACCGGACCACATGCGCGATGGCATCGACCATGCGAATGTGTCCCAGGAACTGATTTCCCAGTCCCTCACCCTGGCTTGCGCCCTTGACGAGGCCCGCGATGTCCAGGAACTCCAGCGTCGTTCGTACAATTTTGCCAGGCTTGTACAGGGCAGCCAGGCGATCCAGACGACGGTCCGGCACCGGCACCACGCCGACATTCGGCTCGATTGTGCAGAAGGGATAGTTCGCCACGTCCGCGCCCGCCGCGGTAATGGCGTTGAAGAGCGTGGATTTGCCGACATTCGGCAGGCCGACAATGCCACAGGTGAATCCCATGAGGAGGAGTAGGAGGTAAAAGGTGAAAGGAAAAATGTAAACGGTGAACCGCGATGCGACGAGGTGCCACCGGGGAGCGCAACCGGAAGAAACGTGCCGCAGATAGATAAAGATACGGAGAAGTTGTGCCTCGGCCAAGGGCGGCGAGCCGGGAGCGGATGAATGCAAATTCATGCATTCCGCTGTTGCATATTTATGCGTTTTATTGTATAAATATGCATGGTAAGCACAAGGACGCACACCGCAGCGATCGTCGGAGCCTCCGGGTATTCCGGGGCCGAGCTGCTCCGCATCCTCCTTCGGCATCCGCGCGTCATCGTCGGACGCCTGTACGCCAACACGTCGGCGGGAAAACGGGTGTCGGACCTCTATCCGGCATTTCGCAGCGTGACGGATGCGGCGTACGAGAGTTACTCTCCGGAGACCGCTGCCGCCCACGACGTGGTATTCATCGCCCTCCCTTCCGGAGAAGCGATGCACATCGTCCCCGAACTCCTTCGCCGCGGAATACGCGTCATTGACCTCGGCGGCGACTTCCGGCTCCAAGATCCCGCTCTCTATCAGAAATTCTACAAGCACGAACACACGGCAGTAGCGACGTTGCCGCAGGCCGTCTACGGGTTTCCTGAATGGCACGCCGACCGCATTCGGACGGCTCAACTCCTGTCGAATCCCGGCTGCTACCCGACGAGCGCGATCCTGCCGCTCGCGCCTCTTCTTAAAGAGGGTCTCGTCGAACCGACAGGAATCGTCGTGAACTCCATGTCGGGCGTGTCCGGCGCAGGCCGTTCATCCTCCGTCGAACTTTCGTTCAACGAGGTCAACGAAAACGTCAAGGCCTACAAGGTGGGCGTGCATCAGCACATCCCCGAGATCCAGTCGGCTCTTTCCGACCTGAGCGGCCAAGTTGTGACAGTCACATTTGTTCCGCATCTCATTCCCATCACGCGCGGGATCTACACTAGCATTTATGCGCGACCGACGCGACCGCTTACAGATGACGAGGTGCGGAAGGCGTACGAGAACGCGTACGCCCACGCCCCTTTTGTCCGAGTCTTGGGCCCGTCCGTACCGGAAATCCGCGGTGTCACCTACACGAACTTCATCGACATCGGCTGGCGGCTCTATCCGGAGAATGGCCATCTCATCGTCCTCTCGACGATCGACAATCTCATCAAGGGGGCGGCCGGACAGGCCGTGCAAAGCATGAATCTCATGTTCGGTCTTTCGGAGACGGAGGGGTTGCGGTGAGCGCCCAGTTCCAGGAGGTTTCCGGCGGAGTGACCGCCGCTGCCGGCTTCGTCGCTGCCGGGATCTATTGCGGCATCCGGAAGGTCAAGAAGGATATTGCCATTATCCAGTCTGACCGTCCCGCCGCCGTCGCAGGCGTGTTTACAAAGAACCGTACGGTCGCCGCCTGCGTCACCGTGGACCGGGAGCAGATCGCCGCATCCCCGCTTGCCTCTGCCATCGTCGTCAACAGCGGCAACGCAAACGCCTGCACCGGAGCGCGCGGAATGCAGGACACGTGGACGATGGTCGAAGCGACCGCCCAAGCTCTCGGCATTCCCCGGGAGCAGGTGCTCGTCGCTTCCACCGGCGTTATCGGCCAGTATCTTCCGATGGACAAGATCGTCTCCGGCATCCAGCAACTGGCGGGTCAGCTCACCCCATCGGGCAACCAAGACGCCGCGGAAGCCATCATGACCACTGACACGTACGTGAAGGAGGCGGCCGTCCGGTTCACGGTGGATGACGTGCCTGTCACGGTTGGAGGCATGGCGAAGGGCTCGGGCATGATCGCCCCCAACATGGCGACCATGCTGGCGTTCATCACCACCGATGCCTCCATCGGCACCGTCGCGCTCCAGGCCGCATTGCGCCGCGCGAACAACCGTTCATTCAACCGTATTACGGTCGACGGCGACATGAGCACGAACGACATGGCGTTGATGCTGGCCAACGGCGCTTCCGGTCACGCTGAACTTGTTCCGGGCAGTGCGGGTTTTGAAATCTTCTGCCAGGCACTCGAGGGTGTCATGGTCAGCCTGGCCAAAATGATCGCCCGCGACGGCGAAGGGGCAACGAAGCTGGTCGAGATCCGCGTGACTGGTGCCCGCTCCGAAGAGGAAGCAGCACAGGCCGCCGAGGCCGTTGCGAATTCCAATCTCGTGAAGACGGCCATCCACGGAGCCGACGCAAACTGGGGACGCATTCTTGCGGCAGTCGGGTACTCCGGCATCGAATTCAACCCGGACCTCGTGTCCATCTCGTTCAACGACCTCCCCGTGCTCAGGCCGAACTACGAGATCGTGCTGGATGAAGAGAAGGCCAAAGTGATCCTTCAACAGGAGAATATCGTCGTGCAGATCGAGTTGGCACACGGCAGCGCCGAAGCGAAGTTCTGGACGTGCGACCTGAGCAAGGAATATGTACACATCAACGCAAGTTATAGGTCGTAGGACGAAACGCGCCAGATGTCCAGACATTACAAATCGCCAAACAAACCGCCAGACTCCAAACTCCCAAACTGTGAACAGCCTCGATAATCAAACGAAGGAACAGGTTCTCGTTGAAGCGTTGCCATACATCCAACGCTACGAGGGGACGACATTCGTCATTAAGTACGGCGGCGCGGCGATGACGGAGGAAGGACTGAAGCAGACGTTCTCGAAGGACGTCACCATCCTCCGGAAGATCGGGATCAACATCATCATCGTGCACGGCGGGGGAAAAGAGATCACCGACCTGGCAGACCGGCTCAAGATCGAGACGAAGTTCGTTGACGGCCAACGGTACACTGACGAGCGGATGATCGATGTCGTCACGATGGTCCTTGGAGGGAAGATCAACAAGCAGATCGTGAATCTCATCAACTCGAACGGCGGAAACGCCGTAGGATTGACGGGCGCGGACAACCTCCTCCTCCGCGCGAAGCGGCACATGCCGAACAATGCCGACCTGGGCCTCGTGGGAGAGGTGACCAGTGTGAACACCTCGTTCATCGACCTTCTTCTGCGGAACGGCATGATGCCGGTGATCGCACCGCTCGCCGTCGGCGAGGGGAACGAGATTTACAACGTCAACGCCGATCTGGCGGCGGGAGCCATTGCAGCCGCGCTGAAGGCCGAAAAACTCGTGTACCTGAGCGACATCGAGGGGATCGTCCTCAACGGCAAACGCGTCTCAACGCTTACGCGCACCTCTTCGACGCGTCTCATGCGTGAGGGGGCCATCTTCGGAGGAATGATCCCAAAGGTGACCTCAGCGTTCACGACGCTCGATGCCGGCGTGAACAAGGTACACATCATCGACGGGCGTGTGAGGCACTCATTGCTGCTTGAAATCTTCACGGACTCGGGCATCGGGACGCAGATGGTGCACGAGGGGGTTTGAGGCAAACCCGAAATACGAAATGCTAAGGATCCCAAGGATCTCACGGTCACCGAAATGAACAAGAACGAACGTCATTTGGCACTGAAAGAGATCATCACCGCCCGGCACATCGGGACGCAGGATGATCTCGTTCGCGCCCTGAAGCACGCCGGATTTCCGGTCACGCAAGCCACCCTTTCGCGGGACCTGAAGGAATTGTGCATCGCCCGGGTCAACGGACCGAAGGGCGCCCACTACTCCCTTTCCCCGGAATCAGAGGAGAAGCGGCTGCAACCCTATCTGGCGGTTGAGATTGAGACCATCACCCACAATGAGTCGTTGATCGTGGTGAAAACGCTGCCGGGCAGGGCACCAGGTGTCGCCGAGATCCTCGACAGCTTCCACCATCCCGACATCCTGGGCACGCTGGCCGGAGACAACACGATCTTCATCACGCCCCGCTCAACGCGCAAGATCCCGAAACTCCTGAAGGATCTGCATGAGATGGCGGGAGAAGAGAAGAGAGGCATGCAGAATTCAGGTATGAGTAGACAGTAGGTAGAGGTCAGACTGAAGCGCTGAGTTGCGAGCTTCTGTCTTCCTACTTCCATCCTATTACTTACATCCCCAACAGACATCCTATAGACCTCCATCAGACATCAAAGGAACTCCATGAAAAAGCTCCGCATCGC
>CAYIHQ010000059.1:841-9013 GCA_964362905.1 uncultured Ignavibacteriaceae bacterium | reverse complement strand
CCTGACGGACTTCGAGGTCGTCGTTTCGACGAGTCATTGCGTCGCGAAAGGGGCGATCGTGCGTCCGGGGGCGCTGCACGTGTGCTACTGCAACACCCCAATGCGGTACGTGTGGGATCAATACGAGGAATACTTCGGGAAGGGGCGCGCCGGTCTTGCCACGCGGATGGCGATGGGCGTGGCTGCGCCCTACCTGCGGCGGTGGGATGTGCGCACCGCAGACCGGGTCCATCACTTCATCGCGAATTCGCAAAACGTGCGGGAGCGCATCCAGCGCATCTACCGGCGAGACGCCGAGGTCATTTTTCCACCGGTGGACGTGGACCGATTCACGGTCTCGCTGGAGCCGCGGGAGTACTTTCTGATGGTCACGGCGATGGTGCCGTACAAGCGGGTGGATCTTGCCGTGGAGGCGTTCAATCGGTCAGGGAAGAAGCTTCTGATCGTCGGCAAGGGACCGGACCTCGAGCGCCTTCGAGCAATCGCGCATCCGAACGTCGAATTCCTCGGCTGGAGAAGCGACGAGGAACTGGCGAGACTCTACCGCAAGGCGATCGCATTGGTCTTTCCCGGGGAGGAGGATTTTGGAATCGTGCCCCTCGAGGCCATGGCCAGCGGTACACCCGTCATCGCATTTGCGAAGGGGGGCGCCCTCGAGACGGTGGTGGATGGTGTGACCGGCGTCTATTTCCGCGAGCGGACGGTGGATGCACTCCTGGCCGCGCTGGAACAAGCATCGAGGGTTTCCTGGAATCCTGCTCGCATGCGACAACACACGCTATCCTTCTCCCGCGACACCTACCGAACGCACATGAAAGACAGTCTTCGCCGACATGTGGCGGCGGCACTCGGACCGCACCCACAGTTCCTGCCCTGAATGGCGAAGGGCGGGATCGGTTCCGCCCTTGCGCTCAGTTCTTCCTTCTCTTCTCCAGCGCGATTACCGCATCTTCCCCTTCCGGATTTCGATGTCGGCATTGACGGTCTCGAGTTCGATGCGCTCGCCCCCGCCGTTGATCGTGTAGTAGGCGCGGATCTCCTCGTTGTCCTCATCCTTATCGTACGTGTCGGACATGAAGTCCGACTTCACCTGGTATCGGTCGCCGCGCCGTCCCCACGAGCCATGGACACGAATGACCGCCTCCACGTTGGCCTTGGCGCTCTCGGGGAGATGCAGCACGATCCTTCCGCCCGACGACACCAGCCGGCTCGATCCCTTTCCGGACGGATTCACTTCGGCTTCCACTTCGCCTCCCGCAGTCTTCGCATCGACAGAACCCGTCACGGCCATGAGCTTGATATCGCCGCCCGATGTCTTGGCCCGCACCTTGCCTGTGGCGCCCTTCAGCTCCAGGTTGCCGCCGGCCGTGCTCATGCTGGCCTCTCCGGACACCTTGCCCACCCGAATGTCGCCGCCGGAGGTGCTGAGGTCGGCCTCGCCGCCCACATCACCCACCTCGATATCGCCGCCCGCCGTACGGGCATCGAGGGACTTCGCCACGCCTTCCACGGTGATGTCGCCGCCCGAGGTCGCAACGGACAGGGTCCCGCCGACCTTGCCCAGGCGAATGTCTCCGCCCGCAGTCCGCAGTTTCCCGTTGCCGACGAAATCGCCGGATTTGATGTCACCGCCCGAGGTGCTCATGTCAACGTCGCCGTTGATCGCACCCAATTTGATGTCGCCGCCCGCGGTGGATCCTTCCGCCTGGCCTGTGAGAGGACCTTCGATCTCCACGTCGCCACCCGACGTCTTGAGCTTCACGTTGTAGCTCGAGGGAACGTTGACGTCGAAGCTCGCTTCGCCCGACCACGAACGGCTGCGCGGCCGGAACGATACGCTGACATCATTGCCGGATTGCGTCATCTTCAGACGGTCTAGATCCTCCTCGTCGAGTCCGCTCACCGACACGTACACTTCGTCCTTCGCCCAGGGCTTGATGCGGATGTCGCCGTAGGATGTCGAAAGGTCGAGCCGGCCGCCCTTGGCGACCTTGAACGACTTTGACCGGACGCCCGTCTCTTCGACCGATGCCTTCTGCGCCGATGAGGGGATGAATGCGATCACCAGGACCGCCAGGATCAACAGGAACTGTTTCATGGTTGTACCTCCTCGAGGGCCGCAGTGGCCCGGATGCGGATGTAGGTGTTTGCGTCCGACACCGACCGGTCGCGCAACGCTGCAAGAAGCTGCTCACGTGCCGGCTGACGTTCGAACTTGGTGAGATCAAAACTGTTGATGGCGGCGATACGCATGGCCACATTCTCCTCACGCTTGAGGATCTTGATGATCGCCGCCGTGGCAGCAGAGTCTGGGAGGAACGGCTTGAGCGCCTTCAGGGCCTCCATACGGACGCCGCGGTTCATGTCGTAGAGCACTACGGAGATCAGCGACTCCTTGACCAGGTCGCGTGAACGCTTGTCGAGCGTGCCTTCGTCCGCCTGTGACCCGATCACATTTGCAGCGCGGAGGCGGATGCCAGGATTCTGAGAGGACACCAATGCACGTGCCAGAATGGCCTGAACCCGGGGTTCGTTCATGTTCCCCCGGATGTGCGCAGGCATGACCGCGTCGAACTCAAACTCGATCTCTCCGCTCGCCTCATCTTGATAAAGGATGCGGAGATTCACGACCTGCGGTACTCCCCCGTTGTTGTCCTGATAAGGGTCATACGCGGCCAGCTGGAATTCGTTCAACCCAGGAGTGTCGGTACGAAATGCGAGCGCACCGGCAAAAAATCCCACCGCAAGGATGGAAAGCCCAATGAGCGCAGGCCGAAGCGTCGGTCCATCGGCGAGGCCGAGAAACTCTCGCACCCGGTCGACCCACGGGATCCCGCGCGAGCGCCGGCGAAGTGTGCGGGAAAGGTCGCTGCGGGCCAGCGTGAGGTCCGCATCGGTTGTCGTCGTTCCCGAGGCGACGGCCAGTTCATGGAGCCGCTGAAGAGCCGAGGCCTCGTTCCGGCAGGCCGGGCAACCGGCCACGTGTTCCTCCATCTCCTGACGAACGGACTCGTCCAAATCCTCGATGGGTTGCGTCAACAGTCGTCGTATGTCGTCATGTGTCATGATGCCACCTCGTCCACCAGATCTCTAAAGTTGCGTCCTCAAACGGACCGTCGCTTCGAACAGATATTTCTTGACGGAACCTTCCGCCAGGTCCAAGATCTCCGCGATCTCCCGCAGCTTGTAGCCCTCATAGTGCCGCATGGTGAAAACAAGCCGCTGTCGCGGAGACAATCCCGTCAGCGCCTCCCGCACACGCGCGCCGATCTCTCTCCGTCCGACGTCAGGTTGTGTCGAGGGTTCGGCCACCCTGCCCTGATGCGGGTTCTCAGAATCCTCGTCGCTGTCGCCGTCGAGCGAGACATGTCGATGACGGCGGGAGCGGGACCGATGACTCAAACAAACATTCGTCGCGATGCGATACAGCCAGGTCGAGAATTCGCTGCGCTGCTCGAACTTCGGCAGGGCACGGTAGACCCGCAGAAAGACCTCCTGATAGATGTCCTTCGCATCGTCGGACGACTGCACGTACGACGCCGCGATGGTCAATACCCGCCGGTCATAGCGATGCACCAATTGCTCGAATGCTGACAGGTCACCGGCCTGCGCCTTTTGTATGAGGTCGCTATCCGCGGGGGTCATGGGTTGTTCGACGGGCGTCATACCATCAGACTCCAGGGTTGACCGAATGGTTGGGGGTTAACTTATAAGTCGGTTTGCATTCCCCGCTATCGCTGAATATATTGAAATTCAAGCGGAAAACGACATTCTCCCTCTCCCGGCCCTTCATGTCCATCCTTCTCTTTGCCATTCTGGCGGCGATCCTGTTCCTTCTGCACGCCGGGGTGATCGTCCTCATCATTGGTCCCCTCATTATCCTTCAGCCATCCCGAAAACGTCCGGAATGGTACGCCCGGTTCACGAATCTGCTGGAACCCAGGGACGCCGGACTCCCGCAGGAAACACTCACCCTGACCATGGAGGACGGCACCCCCCTCCATTGTTGGTTCGTCCCACGTTCGTCGGACGCGATTGGAACCATCCTCTACCTGCACGGCGTGGGCGACTGCAAGATCGGCGGCGTGGCCCTGTCACGATTCTTCTTCTCCCTCGGCTACAACGTCTTCCTCTACGACTCCCGGCAGCACGGCGAAAGCGGCGGACGGTATTGCACCTATGGATACTATGAGAAGCATGATGTCCGCAGGGTCATCGATTATCTCGAGACGAGGAAGGATGTGGCCATCGGGCCGATCGGCGTCTTCGGAACCTCCATGGGCGCTGCCATCGCCATCCAGGCGGCAGTCATCGAGCCGCGTATTCGGGTGGTCATTGCAGAGGCCAGCTTTACGAGCCTCCGGGAGATCATCGTCGACTATCAACGACGAATCATCAAGCTTCCCTGGCATTTCTTGCGCAACGCGGCGATGGCACGCACGCAGCGGATCGCGAAATTCAAGGGGCGCGATGTGTCGCCCCTCGACGACCTCGCCCGGCTCCGCACACCGATCCTGTTCATCCACGGAACGGAAGACTCCTTTATCCGACACGAATATTCCCGGCAATTGTTCGAGGCCGCGAACGAGCCCAAGCAATTGATGATGATCGAGGGTGCGGACCATAACGACGTATGGACGGTCGGCGGCAAACGATATCAGGATACGATCTCCACATTCCTGTCCACGTATCTTACACCCGCAGGGAAAGGCCCCTAACAAGTTGTCAAGAAAACTCCCTGAATGACCAAAACATGAACCGCCAAGGCCGCCAAGGAGAGTTGTGGAAAATGAATAATTCTCCCCAATACACCTTGGCGAACTTGGCCATTGAGAACTCACTGTGACCTTGGCGTCATAGCGGTAATCGTTTTTCCACTTGAGTTATTGGGAATGGCACTAACATGCGGCTGTCGCACACTGGCTTCTGCCTCCTGATTGGAGCCACTCTTCTTTCCGCCCAACGGCCGACACCGTTCCAGCCCGACAGCGCCATGGCGGTACTCCGCACCCTGTCGATGGAAATCGGCCCGAGGACGATGGGATCTCCCGCCGAGCGACGTGCACTGGAATACGGCGTCGAGCGATTTCGGGCTTCCGGCCTGGATGAGGCGTCCATCATGGAGATCACCGCGACACCTGCCAACCGTTCCGGCCGGGTTCGGAACACGCGCAGCGGCATCGCTGTGGGTGTGCTGCGAGGCACGACGGGTCGGATCATCGTGATCGGAGGCCACATCGACTCGGCGAGCCCCGAGGTCCCGGGCACCAATGACGACGGGTCCGGGTCGGCCGTCGTCCTGGAACTGGCGCGCGTGCTGGCTCAACGAGAGTGGCGGTCGACGATCGTGTTCTGCCTGTTCGGTGGAGAAGAGAGCGGGTTGGTTGGATCGCGCTCCTTTGTTCGTGATTTCCGTGAAATCGACAGTGTCGACCTGATGTTGCAGGTGGACATGGCGAACGGCGTCGACGACCTGATTCCGTTCATCGATCAGGGGACCACGCAGACTCCGTCATGGTTGTTGCGCGCCGCGTACGAGGAGATGGCAACTCTGGGCCACAGCGGGCTCTCCTATCCTGTGCACTTCTTCACATGGAACATCGCATCCGGAAGCGGCGCTTCATCGGATCACGAGCCGTTCCTCCTGAAAGGCATTCCGGCGATCGATTTCACCACCGACGTGAACGACCCGATCCATACTCCGCAGGATTCGTGGGAGTGGTTCCGTCCGGGCGGCCTTGAGCGGAGCGGAGACCTTGTCTATCGGTTGGTGGAGCGCTTCGATGCCGGAGTCCCTGCCGAACGCACCGGATCGTATATGACCACGCAATGGGGAACGGGCCTCCTGCTCCTTCCCACCTGGTCGCTTTGGCTCTTCGTTGTCGCTTCGATCCCTCTTGCAGTGATATCGTACATCTTTTTCCGACGCGGGCGAACGGAACTGCGCGGCACCGCTCGCCCTCGGAAGCCGGGTCTCAAGGCGGCCGGAGGATCGTTGCTGGTGTGGGTCGCCGTGTGGGGAGCGGAGAACATCGTCGGGCTCGTCACGGGATGGCGTTCACCGTGGCATGCAGAGCCGTGGTGGGCTCTCCTGCCAGCAGTCGTCTTTGGCATCACCGCGTCGATGGTGATAGGCGGGTTGGCGCATCGGTGGGACATGAGCCGCGACCCGGTACGGTATGCCCTCCGCTCGATCGCATGGTTTGGTCTGCTCGTCGTGGTCGCGTCGCTGGCGTCGCCCAGGCTCGCGGCGTACTTCGCGGCGGGATTGGTGCTGTCGAGCTTCGCCTGGCATCTTCGGCCCGCCTGGCTGCGCCTGACCTTGGTCCTGGCGGGCGCCTATCCCGCTGTGCGTTTGCTGACGCCGGAGGTATTCCCCTTTATTGCACGCGGGCTCTCGAACATCCCTGCCTTCGGATTCTTCGCCGAAATCGCTCTGACGCTCGGTCTCGCATTGGCCAGCATGATCGTATCTCTCCCGTACATCTTCGCAGTGATCGCCGTGTTCCGGAACCCGGAGAACCGGTGGCCCATAGATGTTTCGTACCGCCATCCACTGGCGATGGGCGGCGCGGCTGTGGCTGCCATTATCAGTATTGTCGTCGCCGTGCAACAGGTAGCGTACACGGATTATCGTCCGCGGTCGGTGGAAATCAACCAGGAGGTCAAAGCGGGCGAGGACTCCGTGTCGACGTCCATCTCCAGCACGGAGTCATTGCGCGACCTTGCCTTCGTCGGAGCCCGGGGCGATACCACGATTCCCGGCCCAGTGTACCGAAGCACCATGCCGCCCGTCCCCTCCGACGCCGGACGCTGGCTGCAGGTCACGGACGCCGGATGGAGCACCGGTGACACAGGATTCACGGCCGGTGCGATGGTGCGCATCGACGCCGCGCATCGTCCCTACACGCTCAAGGTCACCTACACCAGCCGCCGGGGGGAGATCCTCTCGGCGGAAGCCGGAATCTTCGCTGTCAATCGGACGTCGCACACGGCCGATGTCGATCTGTATTCATTCCCGGAGGTTCCGCTCACCCTGCCGGTGACGTTGCGACTCGCGTCCGCCGATACGGTGACCGAGTTGATCGAAGCCACGTTTGTCGAACCGGCATCATCCGTCGCAGTGGTCGGCGGACCGGTGAACATCGAGAAACGCACCACCATCCGTTCGACACGCCTCATCCCTCTTCCATCCTCTTCCCCTGACCCTTGACATGTCTCGCGCCCAATCGTGGTCATCTCTCCTGTTGTTCCTCTGCCTCACCGCCTCATTCGTCCACGCCCAGGAGCTTCTCCCTCCCGACACCATCGACGTCGCTCCGCAGTACTGGCATCACACGCTCGGGACCGCCATGACGATCTCACAAGTGTCCTTCAGCGACTGGGCCCAGGGAGGCGAAAATGCGTTCGCGTATGCCACCTCGGCGAACGGGTCTTCGACGTACGACTGGCATCCCATTACCTGGATCAACAGCTACCGCCTTGCATTCGGGCAGACGCGCATCGGAGGGCGGGAGACACGCAACACCGACGATAAGATCGACCTCGAGACCGTGGCCTCTTACCGCCTGGGGTTCTCGATCAATCCGTACGCGGCTCTGACGCTGAAGACGCAGTTCGCGACGGGGTATCGGTATGACAAGGCCGGGAATCGGACGGCAATCACGCGATTCTTTGACCCGGCCTTCCTGACTCAGTCGTTGGGGTTCGGATATCAGATCGACCCTCGACTCCACACGCGCCTCGGATTTGCGCTGCGGGAGATCGTTACCAGCCGCTATACGGCATTCGCCGACGACCCGAAGACTCCGACAGTCGAGCGGACGAAGATCGAGGATGGATTGGAATCGGTCACCGAGGGAACGTGGAAGATCGATGGCTCCACGTCGTTCAACGCCAAACTCGAGCTCTTCTCCTCGTTCCGGGAACCGGAGAAGATCATTCTGCGGGGGGACAATACGCTGACGGTTCGGTTGGGGAAGGTGGTCACGCTCGTCGTTAACGTGCAGCTCATCAACGAACGTCGGGTCACGCCCCGGACGCAGGTGAAGCAATCCCTGGGAATCGGGATTAGTTATACGGTGTTGTGAGAAAAGATGGTATTCATACATCCTTGCCTCACAAATACCGCGACGTTCTCAACGTGGTACGTATGGGGGAACATGTCGACGG
>CAYIHQ010000059.1:0-831 GCA_964362905.1 uncultured Ignavibacteriaceae bacterium | reverse complement strand
TGAAAGTATGTACGTCGCACGTATGTACGAGGCAGGCGATTTCTTTCATACGCACCAGCTACTTGCATACGTACATACTTGCTACCTGCATACATGCTTACCTGCTACCTGCAGACGTACTACGTGCTTACTTCTTCACAAATACCGCGACGTTCTCAACGTGGTACGTATGGGGGAACATGTCGACGGGACGGACCCGGTCGAGACGGTAGCCCCCGTCGACCAGCATCTTTGCATCACGCGCCTGCGTGGCCGGATTGCATGAGACATAGACGATCCGCTCGGATCCCAGACGCACCAACGCTTCCACCACATCCGGATGCATGCCGCTGCGTGGAGGGTCGGTCACCACCACGCGCGGACGCCCCTCCTCCTCCCTCCATCCCTTCTGATCCGTCAACCGGTCCTTGAGATCCCCGAGCACGAACCGGCAATTCGTTCGTCCGCTGCTGATCGCATTCGCTTCCGCGTCCTTCACGGCGCTTGCCACCGACTCCACACCAACCACGCGCCGCACACGGTCGGACAGATAGATCGCAATGGTGCCCGTCCCGGAGTACAGGTCGTAGACGACATCATCCGGGCGCAACTCCGCGAACTCCGCCGCGGTCTCGTACAGCCGCTCCGCCTGGAGCGTATTGGTCTGGAAGAACGATTGCGCCGAGATCGTGAATTCGAATCGGCCAAGACGTTCACGGATGGTACCGGGCCCCCGGATGGTGCGCTCCTCCTGCCCATAGGCGATCTGCGATCTCGTCCGATTCAGGGTGTTCACGACCGTTGTCACGCCCGGCGCTTCGGCGGCGAGGACATCCGCGTACTCGCGCATCA
>CAYIHQ010000058.1:4544-9138 GCA_964362905.1 uncultured Ignavibacteriaceae bacterium | reverse complement strand
TCTGCTGTCCCCCGGAGCCGCAGGCGTGGATGAGTTGGACGCCTTGGTGTTGACGGGCGGCGGGGACCTGCACCCGAAATTCTACGGCCGGGGCGATGCGCTGGACCGCGCGGAGGGCGTTCTCCTCGAGCGTGATGTGTATGAAATGAAGACGGTCGAGAGGGCGCTGGAGTTGGACCTCCCGATCCTGGCGATCTGTCGCGGCATGCAAGTACTGAATGTGACCCTCGGCGGCAGCCTGCTGGTCGATGTTGCCTCCGCGGGTTTCCAGGATCATCGCGGTCCAGGGATGCATAAGCTCCAGGTTGACCCGCATGCGCTTCTGTTTTTCGCGGCGGGCGTGCGCGAAGCGGAAGTGAATACATCGCATCATCAGGCGGTGGACCGTCTCGGTAACGGCCTGCGGCCATCCGGATTCGCCACGGACGGCGTCATCGAGGCCGTTGAATGGTCCTCGAAGGAAGGGATGCCGTTTCTGCTCGGCGTCCAGTGGCATCCGGAACGGATCCCGGATCACGGGTTCTCTCGCAACATCGCGACGCTCTTTCTTCGCGACGCGCAACGTTTTCATTCTGACAACAGCACCACTTCACACCAGTGAACTGAAAGGAAGCACCGAGCCATGGCAACATCGAAATACGTCTACTTTTTCGGCGGCAAAAAAGCCGAAGGGACCGCCGGATTGAAAAACCTCCTCGGCGGCAAAGGCGCGAACCTCGCGGAGATGGTGAACATCGGATTGCCCGTTCCTCCGGGATTCACGATCACGACGGAACTCTGCACCTACTACTATGCCAACGGACGGAAGTATCCCAAGGTCCTCGACAAGCAGGTGAAGCAAGCGCTCGTCAAGGTCGAAAAGGCGATGGGCGCCCGCCTCGGAGACCCCAAGAATCCGCTTCTCGTGTCGGTCCGGTCGGGGGCGCGCGCCTCGATGCCGGGCATGATGGATACCATCCTCAACCTGGGGCTGAACGACAAGACCGCCCAGGCCCTCATCGACAAGACGAAGAATCCGCGGTTTGTGTATGATTCGTATCGCCGCTTCGTTCAGATGTACGGCGACGTGGTCCTCGGCCTTCGCCCGGAAGGGAAGGACGCGATCGATCCGTTCGAGGAGATCATCGAAAGCCTGAAGCATTCACGCGGCGTGAAGCTGGACACGGATTTGTCCGCGGACGACCTCAAGGGACTCGTGGCGAAGTTCAAGCAGGCCATCAAGGATCGGACCGGCCGCGAATTTCCCGACGATCCGATGAAGCAGTTGTGGGGAGCTGTGGGCGCCGTGTTCGGCTCGTGGATGAACGACCGGGCCATCGCCTACCGGAAATTGTACGACATTCCAGAGTCGTGGGGAACGGCGGTGAACATCCAAAGCATGGTCTTCGGAAACATGGGCGAGGATTCCGGCACGGGCGTAGCGTTCACGCGCGACGCAGCCACCGGTGAGAACGTGTTTTACGGCGAGTACCTGATGAACGCGCAAGGCGAAGACGTCGTTGCTGGCACCCGGACGCCGCTCCCCATCATCCAGCTGCGCAAGGAGAACGCCAAGATTTACGCGCAGCTCGAGAAGAACCGGAAGGTCTTGGAGAAGCACTACCGGGATATGATGGACATCGAGTTCACTATCCAGCAGGGAACGCTCTACATGTTGCAGTGCCGTGTGGGCAAGCGAACGGCGTTTGCGGCGATCCAGATCGCCGTCGACATGGTTGGTGAAAAGCTGATCACGGACCGCGAAGCCATCATGCGCATCGAGCCGGATGCCTTGAACCAATTGCTGCGCCCCATCTTTGACACGAAAGAGAAGGCGGCTGCCGTCACTGGCGGGAGATTGCTCGCCAAGGGGCTCAATGCAGGTCCCGGCGCAGCCACCGGCCGCATCGTATTCAACGCCCCGGATGCTGAGGCGTGGGCGAAACGGGGGGAAAAGGTCATCCTCACCCGCATTGAGACCTCGCCCGAGGACATCAAGGGTATGGACGCGGCGGTCGGGATCCTGACGGCCCGCGGCGGCATGACGTCGCACGCCGCGCTCGTGGCGCGCCAGATGGGGAAGGTGTGCGTGGCCGGTTGCGGTGAACTGGAGATCAACTATGGCACCCGGACGATGCGCGCCAGGGGAAAGACGCTGAAAGAAGGGGATTGGCTCTCCATCGACGGCGCCACCGGCGAAGTGATCGAGGGGAAGATCCAGACCAAGCCCTCGGAGGTCCTTCAGGTCCTCATCGACAAGACCCTCGACCCGAAGCAGGCCCCGGTGTATCAGGAGTTTGCGAAGGTCATGACGTGGGCGGACAAGTATCGGACGCTCAAGATCCGGACGAACGCCGATCAACCCGACCAGTCGGCGAACGCCGTCGCGTTCGGCGCAGAGGGCATCGGCCTCTGCCGGACGGAACACATGTTCTTCGGTGAAGGAAAGATCGGCCCGATGCGGGAGATGATCCTCGCCGACACCGTGGACCAGCGCCGGGCGGCCCTGGCGAAGCTTCTGCCGCTGCAGCGGAACGACTTCGCGGGCATCTTCGAGGTCATGGACGGCCGGCCGGTGACGATCCGCACGATCGACCCGCCGCTGCACGAATTCGTGCCGCACGAAGAGAAGGCGCAGCGTGAGCTGGCGAAGCAGATGGGCGTTCCATTCGAAAAGGTGAAGGCCCGGGTCGAGTCGCTGCACGAGTTCAATCCGATGCTCGGATTCCGCGGATGCCGGTTGGGCATCATCTATCCGGAGATCACGGAGATGCAGGCCCGCGCCATCTTCGAGGCGGCGGCGCAGACGAAGAAGAAAGGGATCGACGTAGAGCCGGAGGTGATGATCCCGCTCGTCGGCAATGTGAAGGAGCTGGAGCACCAGACCGCCATCGTTCGCGCAGAGGCGGAAGCCGTCATGAAGGAGCAGGGTGTGAAATTCAAGTACCTCGTCGGCACGATGATCGAAGTGCCCCGCGGAGCCCTGACGGCTGACCAGATCGCTAAGGTCGCCGAGTTCTTCTCATTCGGGACGAACGACCTCACGCAGACGACGCTCGGCGTGAGCCGCGACGACGCGGCGCGCTTCCTGATTCCATACGTGGAGAAAGATATCTACAGCAAGGATCCGTTCGAGGTTCTCGATCGGCCGGGTGTGGGCAGTCTCATGCGCATCGCCGTCGAAAAGGGCCAGGCGGCCCGGCCGGGCATCAAGCTGGGCATCTGCGGCGAGCACGGCGGCGACCCGTCGAGCATTGAGTTCTGTCACATGTTGGGCCTGAATTACGTCAGTTGTTCGCCGTTCCGCGTGCCAATCGCGCGGCTGGCGGCGGCGCGTGCCGCACTCGCAAACGCCCCAGTCTCCGCAAAAGCGGGTGCCGGAAGCACAACGAAGGCCCGGAAGCGCTAACGAACCGTTCGGCAAGGGTTCCGGGGCGCCACCGTGCGTGCCGGAACCCCGTCGGTTCATTCATGAATCAGAGGACAACAAGGCCATGAAGCTATCAGATTTCCGCTATCCCCTGCCCCGGAACCTCGTGGCCAAGCATCCCGTCTCTCCGCGCGACCATTCGCGTCTCATGGTCCTGAATCGTGCAACCGACACCATCGAAGACCGCACGTTCTACGATGTCGCCGACTTCCTTGAAAAGGGAGATTGTCTGGTCGTCAACGAGACCCGCGTGTTCCAGGCGCGGTTGTATGGAAAGAAAGAAAAGACGAACGCGCGCATCGAGGTGTTTCTGCTCCGCGAACTGAACGCGGAGGAGAACATTTGGGACGTTATCGTCGACCCGGCCCGCAAGGTGCGCATCGGCAACAAGATCTTCTTCGACGACGGCAAGCTGTGGTGCGAGGTCATCGACAACACCACCTCGCGCGGGCGCACAGTCCGGTTCAACCACAAAGGCGACTTCTTCAAGATCATCGAACGCATCGGCCTCACCCCGCTGCCGCCGTACATCAAGCGGGAGCCGACGAACAAGGACAAGGACTCGTACCAAACGGTGTACGCACGCGTCCTGGGCGCTGTGGCCGCCCCGACTGCCGGGCTGCACTTCACCAAGGCGCTGTTAAAAAAGCTCCACAAAAAAGGAGTGAAGATCGCCCCCGTGGTGCTGCATGTCGGGCTGGGCAGCTTCCGCGCCGTCGAGGTCGAGGACCTGACGAAGCACAAGATGGACTCGGAATACTACGAGATCCCGCCTGATTCGGCGCACATCATCAATAAGGCGATTGACGGCAAGAAGAACGTCATGGTCGTCGGCACGAGTGCCTGTCGTGCGGTGGAGTCCAGCGTCACATCCGATGGCCACGTCAAGCCCGCCCGCGGCTGGACGGACAAGTTCATCTTCCCGCCGTACGAATTCAAGATCACGGACCAGCTCGTGACGAACTTCCACCTTCCGGAATCGACGCTGCTCATGCTCGTAAGTGCGTTCGCAGGCCACGAGTTCATGATGCGGTCCTACAAGCGCGCCATCAAGGAGGGATACCGCTTCTACTCCTACGGCGATGCCATGATCGTCCTCTGACCCTGAAGGCTTCGCCCCGCCGACCCCGAGCCCCGAGATTGTCGAGGGACCGAAGGGATGAGTCGATGGGGAGTCGAAGGTTC
>CAYIHQ010000058.1:0-4444 GCA_964362905.1 uncultured Ignavibacteriaceae bacterium | reverse complement strand
AGCCCCGAGATTGTCGAGGGACCGAAGGGATGAGTCGATGGGGAGTCGAAGGTTCGTGGGGGCGGGGCACATCCGTTGACCATTCCATGCCATCCCGACGTCCCAAAGTGTTCGCAATCGTCCCCGCCGCTGGTGCCGGTACCCGGCTGGGGGGCGCAACCAAGAAGCAGTTCATTCTGCTCCGGGGCAAGCCGATCATTGTCCACACTCTCCAGCAGTTTGAGCATTGTGCTGACGTGGACGAAGTGGCGGTCGCCGTGCCCGCCTCGGCCATCGTGGACATGGAATCCATCGTGTCGCGGCACCGGCTGCATAAAGTGAGCAAGGTCATCGTTGGGGGAGACCAACGGCAGGATTCGGTGGCCCTCGTCCTGCGCATACTCAAACCGAAGGATACGGACATCATCATCGTCCACGACGGCGTACGTCCGTTCGTGGATCCCCGGAAGATCTCTCTCAGTATCGCTGCCTGCAAGGAGTTCGGAGCCGCGGTGCTCGCCGTCCAACCCAAGGACACGATCCGCCGGTCACACGGAGGGGGTTTTTTCGACGCGACATTGGACCGCTCGGCGTTGTGGCTTGTGCAGACCCCGCAGACGTTCCGAGCCGGGCTGCTCAGGAAGGCGTTCCGCCAGGCCGAAAAGGACCACTTCTATTCCACCGATGAAGCAGCCCTCGTGGAACGCGTTGGTGTCCGGGTCCGGATCGTCGAGGGGTCGTACGACAACATCAAGATCACGACACCGGAAGACATGGAGCTTGGAACGCTGATTTACGAGCGCATTCGGAGCCATCACGGCTGAAAACGGTTCTCATTCTTGCGTTTGGATGCTGAATCTGCTAGTTTGTCAGGACATGTACGTTTTTCAGTTCACACACCTGTAAGGGTTCCCGCATGTTCAATCTCCTTCTCGTGGTCTTGGTCAGTTACATCGTCGGATCAATGCCGACGGCGGTCATGCTGTCCAAATGGCGACATGGTTTCGACATCCGGACGAAGGGGAGCGGGAATGCGGGTGGGACGAATGTGTTCCGGGTCCTGGGTTGGAAATCGGGCGTCTTCGTGATGCTCGTGGATTTCTTGAAGGGTGTGGCCGCCACGACAGTCGTGGCTCGCCTGTTCTGGGATCCGTCGTTGCCGTTCTACAACCGTACGCCGTTTGATGACTTCACCGTCATCCAGATCATGTGTGGCGGCGGCGCCATCATCGGACATGTATGGACGATGTTCGCCGGATTCCGTGGCGGCAAAGGGATCGCCACGGCAGCCGGCATGCTGCTGGGGGTTGCTCCAACCGAGTTCGCAGTGTCTGTGGGGATCTTCATCGCTGTCTTTTTGGCATCTCGCTATGTGTCGCTGGGTTCCATCGCGGCGGCCATTGCGTTCCCCTTGTCCCTCGTCGTGCGATATAACGTCTTCATGGATGAGATTCCGAGCTATCGCACGCTCGTCTTCTTCAGCATCGGTGTCGCGTTGTTCCTCATCTACTCCCACCGGACGAACATCAAGCGATTGTTGGCCGGCACGGAGAACAAGATCACCAGCTTCTCGGGCAAACGGTCCGTCGAAACCTGACGCCTGTCCGGGACGCCGGCCCCGCCGCTGGGCACAGCGGCATGAGCCGGGGTGTTTGTGGGGCTGGGGCCGATCCGCTACGATACGAACATGAAGATCACCGTCCTCGGTGCCGGCAGCTGGGGTACCACGCTCGCGCTTGTCCTCGTCGAGAGGGGTCATCACGTCACCCTCTGGACCTACAGGGAACAGCAGGCCGACGCGATGCGCGCCACCCGGGAAAATACCTCGTTCCTCCCCGGCATTTCCCTCCCACCGTTACTACAGATCTCGACCGACGTCGAATCCGCTTCCGCGGACCGCGATATGATTGTGGCCGCCGTGCCGGCGCAATTCCTGCGCTCGGTTCTTGAGCGCATCCGCCACCTCGACCTCAGGAATACCATCATCTGCAACGTGGCCAAGGGCATCGAGAGTGAATCTCTCATGACGATGTCGGAGGTTCTGCTGGATGTGTTGGAACATGAGCGGAAGGAAAATCTCGCCATTCTCTCCGGTCCCAGCCATGCGGAAGAGGTGTGTAGGAAGATCCCGACGGCCCTCGTCGCGGCGTCGTTCCGTCACAAGACGGCGAAAATGGTGCAGGAAGCGTTCATGCTCCCGTATTTTCGGGTCTACGTGAACGACGACATTCGGGGCGTTGAACTGGGAGGCGCGATCAAGAACGTCATTGCCATCGCCGCCGGGATCAGCGACGGAGCAGGGTTCGGCGACAATACAAAGGCGGCCATCATGACGCGCGGAATCTACGAGATCACCCGGCTCGGTGTGAAGATGGGCGCACAGCCCATCACCTTTGCGGGACTCTCCGGTATCGGCGACCTGATCGTCACGTGCATGAGCCGGCATAGCCGCAACCGCCATGTCGGGGAACAGATCGGCAAGGGACGCAAGCTCGACGACATCCTGAAAGAAATGGTCATGGTGGCGGAGGGAGTCGCGACCTCCAAGGCCATCCACCAACTCGCCTCGAAACATCACATTGATATGCCCATGGCGCACGAGGTCTATCACGTCCTGTTCGAGGGAAAGGACCCGTATCAGGCCACGTACGACCTGATGACGCGCGACGCCAAGGGAGAGTAGTGACCAGGATCACGGAGTTAAACGAATCCAGACTTCCCTTATCCAACCTCCATCGAACTCGTGAAAGGAGGAACCGATGAAACGCTTGATCTCTCTCTTGGTGGCCCTCTCACTATTGGGCACGTTGTCGCTGGCCATCCAAGATCCACCCGCCGACCGAGGTCCGGGCCGCATGCTCGATCGGCTGGTATTGACCGATCAACAGAAACCGGAATTCGAACGATTACAGGCCGATCATATGAAGAAAATGATCGACCAGATCGCCAAGGTGGCGACGACCGGAGTCGACCTTCGCACCCTGCTCCGCGAAGAGGCGCCTCAGAAAGCAGCCATTGAGAAGAAGATGAAGGAGATCGCGGATCTGCGGACGCAAGTTCAACTCGCGCGGCTCGAGCACTGGTTCGCCGTCCAGAAGATCCTGACACCGGAACAGCAGAAGGTCTGGAAGTCCGCCCTCGAACAGCCGGGCTCGCGACACCACATGGGTCGGCCGGCTGGGATGAGACAACGAACACCTCGCGGTCCAGGTTGCGGAATGGGCCCGCAAGGGCCGCCGATGGATCGCTAAAGCGACGGACGCACACCGCATCACCTGACGTCCCGCCACCCCGTGTATCGAGGAATGGCGGGACGTTCACGTTGATGGAGGCAGGGTCTTGGGATGTGGCAGAGAGAGGAGGATGAAGATGACCGCGGCCAGAACATCGGCACTCAGGAGATACCACGGCCAGGGGCCGAGCAGGTCGAGGAGAGAGGCCCCACCGGGTTTGTTCATGAGATACAGGTAGTTGGAGCCATGCGCCGCGTTGAACACGAACAGAAGAGCCGCAACAAAGTGGAGCCAGAGAAAGGCCCGGACCCAGGAGGCACGGATGATCCGGAACCTCCCAGATACTGCCATCGCGAGAAGCGTCGCGACCACGAGACCGTGCGACACGAAGAACTGGATGGTCGCATACGACCAGGAAAACCCCTGCACGTCGGGAGTGAGAAGCGCCATCGTCGTGCCCGCAAGTCCCCAATAGTACGCGAGCTCGTACATCCGCCGCCAACCGCTCAAAGCGCCGATGGCAGTCAGCCAGAGAGTGAGATCACAAAGATGAAAGGGCATGAGGCCGGGCCAGAGGGTCCAGGGCCCCATGGCCAGATGCAGATACCAAACGCTCTCCGAGACAATGATCGAACCTCCCAACATCCGAATCAGGCCCGCTGAAAGGGTTCCGCGACGTACGAGAATGCCGGCCCCCAGACCGACCAGGGCAACGGTGAGGAGGATGGCAATGTGAGGGAAGGATCCGAGGGTGACCATCGAGGGTTTTTTGACATCTTTCCGTTACATTACAGAAGTTCTCACCACAAATCAAAGGAAGATACGCATGATGCAGCGAAGTGTGATGGCGATGGTTGCAGCGGCAATCCTGGCAGGGTGTAGCGGTTCGCCGAAATCTCCGGATGTGGCGACGACGAAAGAAGCCGCCGAAACCGCTGTGGCCGGCGTGAACTGGTCGTACCCGTCGCGGTGGGTCAAAGCCGGACCCCGCATGATGCGAGCGGCGACGTACACGATCCCCGCAGCCACCGATGGTTCCGAAGGAGGCGAGTGTGCCGTGTTCTTCTTCGGTGCGGGGCAGGGCGGGGACGTTGATATCAATATTCAACGGTGGGAGACGCAGTTTCAGAATGGCGTCACCACGGAAAAGAAAGACCGAACGGTTGGCGAGATCCTTGTCACGACGGTCGCCATCGAGGGTTCGTATCTCTCACCCGGTGGACCGATGATGC
>CAYIHQ010000057.1:0-9178 GCA_964362905.1 uncultured Ignavibacteriaceae bacterium | reverse complement strand
TCCGACGGAATGCATTGTTATGACGGACGTGTATGAGTTCTCTGAGTACGACCGGAAGAACCTCATCTATAACTACAGCAACATGACCCCCGCGCAAATTTCAGAGGCGCGGGACAAGGCGAAGAGAGCGGAAGTGGAAGCGGCGGCGAAGAAGGCCGCGGCAGCCGCGGCTGCGGCAGCAGCCAAGGCGTCATCGCCGGCGGCGACGCCACCGGTGGCTACGCCGCCAGCGGCCCTGCCTGCCGCACGCGACACGCAGGCAGGCGCTCCACCGAAAGATCCGACGCCGGGAGCCTGACCACCATGGACCTCTTCTCGATCGTCTTCTATCTCTTCGCTGCGGTGGCCATCGGTTCCGCGGTCATCGTGGTATTCTCGCGCAACATCGTCCGGTCGGCCTTCGCCCTACTGTTCACCCTCGTCAGCGTGGCGGCGTTCTACATCCTCATGATGGCTGACTTCGTCGGCATCGTCCAATTGCTCCTCTACGTCGGCGGCATTCTCGTCCTCATCATCTTCGGCGTCATGTTGACGAACCGGCAGATCTCGGTCGATATCCGGGAGGGGACGGTTCAGACCCTGCCGGCGCTTATCATTTCGTCGATGATCGGCGGCATTCTGGCCGGGGCCATGTGGGGTGCCGTCTGGCCGTCGCCGCCTGGTGACCAGCCGGCCACGGCCCCCGCGCCCGCTATCGGCGAATTGTTCCTCACGTCGTACCTGCTCCCCTTCGAGATCGCCTCGGTCCTGTTGCTGGTGGCCCTGGTCGGAGCGGCGCTCATGGCACGGCGCGAACGGAGATCCTGACAGCGAAAGCAAAGACCATGGATGAATTCCTTTTGTGGCTGCAGAATCCCGGACTGATGCACGTCCTGCTGGTGAGCGCTTTCCTGTTCATGCTCGGCACGTACGCCATTCTGACCCGGCGCAATGCGATCATGGTGCTCATGGGCATCGAGTTGGTGCTCAACGCCTCCGGCCTCAACTTCGTGGCATTCGGGCGATACGCGACTGGGACGTTTGACGGACAGGTCATCACGCTGTTCATCATCGTCTTGGCAGCCGCCGAAGCGGTCATCGCCCTGGCGATTGTGCTCAACATCTATCAGAACTTCAACACGGTCAACGTGGACGAAATCAGCCGGTTGAAAGACTGAGGGATCTCGAATTGTCAATTGCCAATTTCGAATTGGACATCGCCGACCTGACTAACGAATCTGATCTCGACTTCTGCGTACTTCGACGACCCTGATGAATCCTGAACTTCTTCTCCAACTGGCTCTTGTCGTTCTCCTGTTGCCCCTGGCCAGCTTCACCATTCTCATTTTCATCAATAAACGACTGCCACGCCAGGGAGATTGGCTGGCGACGGGCGCGGTCTTCGTCGCGCTGGCGCTGTCGCTTGTCGTTGCGGCGACGAAGCTCCGATTATTCCACGATGAGGTCATCCAGGCGAACCTGCCGTGGGTTGATTTCGGCAACGTGCCGGGCATGGGACCGCTCACGATACAGGTCGGCATCATGGTCGACAACCTGAGCGCCCTGATGCTGGTGGTGGTGACGATCGTGTCCGCGCTTGTGCATCTGTTCTCGATCGGCTACATGCACGGCGACGTGCGCTACGGCCGCTACTTCGCGTACCTTGGTGTCTTCACGTTCTCGATGCTCGGCATCGTCCTCACAAACAACTTCTTCCTGATGTATGTGTCGTGGGAGCTGGTCGGACTGTCCTCGTATCTCCTCATCGGCCACTGGTTCGAGAAAAAATCCGCATCCGACGCCGCCATGAAGGCATTCATCGTCAACCGGGTGGGCGACATCGGGATGTTCGTGGGCATTCTGATCCTCTACGCGACGTATCACACATTTGCGTTCGATGAGATCTTTGGCGCCATCGGCGAGGGACGTATTCCGCTCGGCTCCGAAGCATGGCTGACCGCCGCGGGTGTGCTCATATTCTGCGGCGCCATCGGCAAGAGCGCGCAGTTCCCGTTGCATGTGTGGCTGCCCGACGCCATGGAGGGCCCCACTCCGGTCAGCGCGTTGATCCACGCCGCGACCATGGTGGCGGCGGGCGTCTACCTCGTGACACGCACATTCGCCATGATGACGGCGGATGCGTTGCTGGTGATCGCGTACATCGGGGCCATCACCGCGTTCATCGCCGCGACGATCGCGATCGCGCAGAACGATATCAAGAAGGTGCTGGCCTACTCGACGGTCAGCCAGCTCGGCTACATGATCATGGGCCTCGGCGTGGGCGCCTACACCGCCGGCTTCTTCCACCTGTCAACACACGCGATGTTCAAGGCGGGCTTGTTCCTCGGGTCGGGTTCGGTCATTCATGCGATGCATCATGCGCTCCACCACGCGCATGACCATCACACCGATCCGCAAGACATCCGCAACTTGGGCGGCCTCAAGGCCAAGATGCCCATCACGTTCTGGACGTTCCTTATCTATGCGCTCGCGATCTCGGGCATCCCGCTGACCTCCGGCTTCCTGAGCAAGGATGAGATCCTGGCGGGCACGCTGGCCTTCGGGGACCTGACGGGCCATGCTATCATCCCGATCATCGCGTTCTTCGTCGCGGGACTTACGGCCTTTTACATGTTCCGGCTGGTCATTCTCACGTTCTTCGGCCAGCACAAGGACCCGCGTCGTCTGGAATCGGTCCATGAGTCGCCCAAGGTCATGACGATCCCGCTCATCGTCTTTGCGACCCTGTCGTTCTTTGTATTCTTCACCGGCTCCTGGAACCCGTTCTCCGCGGAGGGATGGTTCACAGAAGCCGTACCGCGCCCTGAGTCGGTGGTGCCGGCAGGCGTCGCTGCCGCGAACAATGCATTGTGGGCCGAAACGATCCATCATGTGCACGGCCCGGCCATGCTTCTGTCGTTGATCATAGCAAGCACGGGCATCGTCATGGCGTTCATGGTTTTCTATTGGAAGCGCATCGATGCGGATGCCGTCGTAGCGCGCCTGAAACCGCTGCACACGTTCTTTGCCAACAAGTGGTACTTCGACGAGCTGTACGACGCCACGTGGATCCGGGGCACGATGGCCCTGACGAGGGCCTACGCTTGGTTCGATGCAAAGGTCATCGACGGTATCGTGAACGGGACGGCGCGGTGGACGATGGGCGTGACCAAGGGAACGCGTGATGCGTGGGAAGAAGGGACCTTCGGTTCCATCGCCTACATGCTCGTGACGGGTGTCGCGTCCGTCTACGCGGGTTGGGTGTTGGCAACGACCCTGCTTCCGGCCGACCCGACGGTGGGCGAGATCGTGCGGCACGGCATCCTCGGCGTTGGCGCCGCGGGGCTGAGTTTCTTCTTGTTCTTCGTGGGCGTCGGCGGATTCGACAACACGATCGTCGACGGCCTCGTTAATCTGATCGCCTCGCTGGCGGGCTTTGCGGGGATCCTCTCGCGGCGTCTCCAGACGGGCAAAGTGCAGACGTATCTGGCGTTCGTTCTCCTCGGCGTGTTGGTATTCTTTCTCTGGTTCCAGGGCTGAATCGGACAGTCACTCGTGTTTTTCTAGGAGCGGAATCACATGGAATTCCTCGGCATCGGCGTCCTGAGTTGGCTGACGTTCCTCCCCATCCTTGGCATGATCCTCGTGCTGGCGATCCCCAAGGGGAACGACGGCACGGTCAAATGGATGTCGCTGGCCGTCACGGGTCTGCAGCTCGTGTTGGCCGTCCTCGTCTATATGAACTTCCGGCCCGACCTGCGCGGCATCAATGAGGTAGAATCGATGCAGTTCGTCGAGCGGGCGAGTTGGATCGACATTCCGAGCGCCTCCTGGGTCGGCCGCATCCAGATCGAGTACTTCCTCGGCATCGACGGGCTGTCGTTCCCGATGGTGTTCCTGACCGCGCTCATCAGCTTCATCGCGGTCATCGCGTCCTGGAAGATCGACAAGGCCCTCAAGGGCTATATGGCGATGCTGCTGCTTCTCGACACCGGCATGATGGGAGTGTTCGTCTCCCTCGATTTCTTCCTGTTCTACGTGTTCTGGGAGGTCATGCTTTTGCCGATGTACTTCCTCATCGGAATCTGGGGCGGCCCGCGCCGCGAATACGCCGCCATCAAATTCTTCCTCTACACGCTCCTCGGCAGTGTCCTGATCCTGCTGGCCGTCATCGCCCTCTACTTCAGCGTGTCGATCCCCGACCCGGCCACGGGCGAGCGCATCCGTACGTTCAACATGCTGGCGATGATGAACCCGGCCAACTTCGAGTCCGGGTCGCTGCTCGGCGGAACCGGAACGGCCTTCCGTCAGCTCGCGTATCTCGCCCTGTTCATCGGGTTCGCCATCAAAGTCCCCATCTTCCCGTTCCACACGTGGTTGCCCGACGCGCACGTTGAGGCCCCCACGGCCATCAGCGTCATCCTGGCCGGTGTTCTCCTCAAGATGGGCACCTACGGCCTGCTCCGCGTGAGCTTCCCGATGTTCCCTGACATCGCCATGCAATGGGTGGTCCCGTTGGCGATCCTCGCCTTCATCAATATCGTCTACGGCGCCTTGTGCGCCATGGCGCAGACGGACTTCAAGAAGCTCATCGCGTACTCGTCCATTAGCCACATGGGTATCGTGCTGCTCGGGATGGCGTCGATGAATTCGCAGGGGATGCTCGGGGCCGTGTTCCAGATGTTCAACCACGGCACGATCACCGCGATGCTCTTCTTGATCGTCGGCGTTCTCTATGACCGGACCCATACGCGCGACCTCGATGCGTTCGGCGGACTGGCCCTCACGATGCCGAAGTACACCGGGGTCATGACCGTGGCGTTCTTCGCGGCGCTCGGCCTGCCCGGCCTGAGCGGCTTCATCTCGGAGGCATTCTCGTTCCTCGGCGCATTCCAGAACGAGCAGATCCGAGTCATCACGATCGCGTCCACGATCGGCATCGTCCTGACCGCGGCCTACATGTTGTGGACCCTGCAACGCGTCTTTCTCGGCCAGAAGAACGAAAAGTGGGGAACGCTGCCCGATATCAACGGTCGGGAGCTTGCCGCGCTGGTGCCGCTCGCGATCATCGTCATTGCGCTTGGCGTCTATCCGTCGTTGTTGCTCTCTTCGATGAGCACATCCTTGAACCATCTGGTCGAGATCGTCCGTGCCGGCGGCCAGGCGGTCGCACTGCTGCCCTGACGGCCCGGGAGGCCCTGGTTTTCCATGCTCGAATCCGTTCTTCTAAACCTCGCGCACTTTGTTCCTGAAACGACGCTCGTCGTCACGTTCTGCGCTGTACTGCTTGGCGACGTGCTGTTTCGCGGACGTCCTCGCATTCCCTGGTTCCTCGGGCTGCTCGGCGTGATCCTTGCGGGTGTCTTCGCCGCCCAACAGTTCGGTCTCAACCGTCCCATCTTCGACTCGATGGTCGTGGTCGACCCGTTCGCGTCGTTCTTCAAGGTCCTGGTTGCCCTCTGCGCGGCGTTGATCTTCCTCATGTCGTTGTTTTCGGAGGAGGTCAAAGCGTCAGCGCACCGGATGGGCGAGTATGCGGCGTTGCTCGTCTCGGCATCTCTGGGGATGTTCCTGATGGCGGGCGCGTCTAACTTGTTGATGATCGTGCTCGCCCTCGAACTGACGAGCCTCTCCTCCTACGTTCTGGCGGGATATACCAAAGAGGCGGGCGATGCGAGCGAGGCGTCGCTCAAGTACCTTCTCTACGGCGCCCTCTCTTCGGGCGTCATGCTGTACGGCATCTCGCTTCTCTACGGCGTCACGGGAGCCACCGACCTGCTCGGCATTCGAATTGCCCTGAGGGACGCGCAAGCGGTCAACGCGCCGGTCCTTCTGATCTCGAGTGTCATGATCCTTGTCGGATTCGGCTACAAGATCTCAGCGGTTCCGTTCCATTTCTGGACGCCGGATGTCTACGAAGGAGCCCCGATCACGGTCACGGCGTTCCTCTCCGTCGCTTCGAAGGCGGCCGGGTTCGCCATGATGATCCGATTCTTCGTCAGTACCTCCGGGACGCAGTTGGGGTCGGACGCGCTGGCGACGGTGCAAACGTTCGAATGGCCGCGCCTCGTGGCCATTCTGTCCGTCCTGAGCATGACGCTGGGCAACCTCGTCGCCATCTGGCAGAACAACCTGAAGCGTATGCTCGCGTATTCGAGCATTGCGCACGCGGGCACCATGCTGATGGCCGTGGTGGTCTTCAGCCAGAACGGGATCGCGGCGGTCCTCATCTACTTCGTCGTGTACCTGTTCATGAACCTCGGCGCGTTCTACCTGGTCATGCTCATCGCAGGTGCGACGGGGAGCGAGGACATTGAATCGTACAAGGGACTCGGGCATCGGGCCCCCCTTGTCGGCGTGGCGCTCGTCATCTTCCTGATCTCCTTGACGGGACTTCCGCCGACGGCCGGCTTCATCGGCAAATTGTACGTCTTCTCCGCCCTGCTGGATGCGAAGTGGATCTGGCTTGCTGTGGTGGGTGCGCTGAATAGCGTCGTGTCGCTCTACTACTACGTGCGCGTGATCCGCAACATGTACCTGCGCGATCCCGAATCGCAGCCCGCGCCGGTCGTGCTCTCCGCCGGTCAAACGGCCTTGCTTTTGGTACTTCTGGTTCCGACGTTGGTGCTCGGACTGTACTTTGCCCCGCTCGTCGAGTGGGCCCACGCGTCCGTGGTTCTCTTTGGCGTTCGATAATCCTTTGATGGCGAGGATCGAGTGAATACCACCCCCGTGTACGTGCTGCTGGTCGATGACGAGGATGCGCTGGTGGGAATCCTCGCCACGCAATTGACGGAGCAGTTCGGCTATGTGACCAGGGTCCTGCATGACGGGCGCGAGGCGATCGAGTTGTTGGAGAGCGGCGAGAACCCACCGAGCCTCGTGATCACGGATTACGACATGCCGGAAGTGAACGGGATCGAACTTCTGCAGTGGATTACGGATCGGAAAATGCAGGTCCCGGTCATTGTTCTGACCGGCGCAGGGACGGAACATGTTGCGACGGAGTCGTTGCGGCTCGGGGCGTATGATTTTCTACGGAAGGAGCACCTGGACCTGCAGCGGCTGGGCGTGACGATCCAGTCGGTACTGGAACGCCGCCGATTGCGGGCAATGGAGGAAGTGGAGAAGGACCGTGCCGTCGAAGCTGTCCGCAATCAGGAGGCCACCGATCAGGTTCATGCCATCCTGACGGGCATCCAGCCGGCGCTCTTGGACGGTCTTGCATCGCTTCATTCAGGACTCGACCTGCTCCGTCAGCGAACCTCGAAGCTGCCCGTATCGGAACAAGGATCCTGCGACGAGTTGATCCAACGGTTGCACAAGGAGGTCGAGACGCTCGAGGGGACGATGAAGATGCTACTGGAATTGTACGCGTTCGTCTCCTCTCACCACAGCCACCTCCAACAGATCCAGGAACTCCTGCGATCCGTGCATTCCTCCAAACGGTCTTAACTCCCCCCGCATCTTGTATCGAACGCACCACATCCCGGCCCGCCCGTTTGGTGCGGGGTGGAAAAAGTGTGTACTGTCGAAGTGGGGCAGCGAAGGGGCCGGGGGGGTCTCTCAGCGCTGGACCGGTTGAACCCGGTCGCAGACGAGGCGAATGCCTTCGAGAACAAGTGAAGGTTCGAGGTGGTCGATCGCAGCGGAATGCTGGCGGATGAACGAAGAGAAGCCACCCGTTCCGATCACCTTCGGAACTGATCCCTGGTCGTGCGCCAGAGCGTCCTTGAGTCGCTGCACCATGCCTTCCGTCGCATCAATCGCGCCATAGAGGATGCCGGATTGTATGCTGCTCACCGTGTCGCGGCCGACGAGTGTAGAGGGAAGGCGGAGTTCGACGCGGGGGAGTTTGGCCGCACGTCGGTGCAGGTCTGCCGCGGAAGTTTCCACGCCGGGCGCGATGACGCCTCCCAGGTAGTCGCCGTTTTTCGCCACGACATCGTAGGTCGTCGCCGTTCCAAAGTCCACGATGATGAGAGGACCGCCGTACTTGGCAAACCCGGCAATCGCGTTGCATAGCCGATCGGCACCGACAGCCAGAGGGTTCTCGTACAGGATGCGGAAGCCGAGGTCCATCAGGCCGTTGACAACCACCGGTTCGCGGCTGAAGGCCGAGCGGGACATGCGCTCATACGCTTCCGTCATGGGAGGCACGACGGAGGAGATACCGATTCGCGTGATGCGGGCCGGTTCGATGCCGCGGTCACGCAGAAACGTCCTGGTCTGGAGCCCAACCTCGTCCTCTGTGCGGAGATCGAGGGTGGTCACGCGCCACTCGGTGGCGAGCCGGTCGCCGTCGTAGGCGCCGAGCACCGTGTGCGAATTTCCGATGTCGATGGCGAGGAGCATGATGGTCCTATGAAGAAGGTTCGCTGATGGTCACATCGCCGGCATACACGGTGGTCGTTCGGCTCCCATGGCTGACGATCAACCCTCCGTCGTCGCTCAGTCCGATGGCGGTGCCGTCGATGTTCGGTCCGCCGCCCCGCACCTGCACTGGCCGTCCGAACGTCGTACACCGGTCCATCCACGATCGCATGAGGGTCGACCCCCCGTCACGGCGGGCTTGATCGTACGCATCTTCGAGGGTTGCCATGGCGGCCTGGAAGAGCCGGACGCGGTCGACCGATGATCCGGCGGCGAGTCGCAGGGACGTCGCCGTTCCTTGCAGATCGGCCGGAAAGACCTGCTGATTCACATTCACTCCGACGCCGCCCACGCATGCTTGCTGATCTGTGGGTCCCATCGTCTCCAACAAGATACCGCAGAATTTCTTCCCATCCATCAGGAGGTCGTTGGGCCATTTCGTGGCGACGCGGAGGCGAAGGACGCGCTCGACGGCCTGGGCGGTGGCTTCCGAAAGCAGGTAGCTCATGTGCCAGACCGCGAAGGAGGCATCGGGGCGAAGGATCACGGAGAAAAGAAGATTGCTGCGGGGCTCCGCGTTCCACGCCCTCCCGAGGCGTCCTCGCCCCGCGGTCTGATAGTCGGCGATGACGACCGTTCCCTCCGGGTTTCCGATCTCTGCGAGCGTACGAGCGCAGGCGTTCGTCGAATCGATCTCGGAGAAGACGTACAACTTGCGGCCGAACGTCCGGGTGGTGAGCCCGGCGATGAGTTCCTCTTTCCGGAGCGACGCGTTCACGATCCCGAGGACACGTTGCGGTGCAACGGTTCCGTCCGCTGCGCGACC
>CAYIHQ010000056.1:0-9338 GCA_964362905.1 uncultured Ignavibacteriaceae bacterium | reverse complement strand
GTTCGGTTCTTTGACGACGAACTTGTCCGATGCCGCCCGGGCAGTATGCTTGCCGGTATTTACGACGAACGGCCCGTCGTGGGAGATGCGCCCCTCGCGCCGGAAGGTCGCCTCCTCATACAGCGCCTCCGATGGAAGGTTCCAGTACGCCATGCGGAGGTTGGAGAGCCCCAGGTTGTCCAGACCGTAGTCGCTGCGGACGGACCCGGCCTCGGCCTGCGCCGGGGTGGCAATATTCAGCAGGTTGTTCATAGCCAATCTCGCACCAGTTTACGTTCGCCGATGTAAATCTCGTTGGGGGACTTCGGGTCGAGCGCCCACTTGATGCGTTCGACGCCCACCTTGACGTCCTTGACCGTCGTCGCGTACGAAAGCCGCAGGTGGCCTTCCATGCCGAATTCCTTGCCAGGCACGGTCACGACGAGCGCTTTCTGCAGCAGGAATTTCGAGAGGGCGATGGAATCGCGGTTGTACGCGCTGAAATCCGGCAAGCTGTAGTACGTCCCGTCCGGCGGAACGAGCTTGACGCCCGTGAAGGCGCGCAGTTCTTGCACCATCACATTCCGGTTATTCTCGAGGGTGAGCCGGAGTGATTCGACGGCGCTCTGCAGTCCGGTTAATGCCCCCTCGGCCGCGGCCTGGAGCAGGATAGATGTGCACGAAGAAGTCTGGGCCTGCACGTTGGCCATGACTGCCACGATCTGCTTTGCCGCCACCGCCCAGCCGATCCGAAATCCCGTCATGCCGTACAGTTTGGAGATGCCGTTGATGACGATGACGCGGGAGGAATTGACCTCCTTCGTCGTGTGCGCCAGCGCGTTCGGTGTCTTCTTCCCATCGAAGACAAGCATGTGATAGATGTCATCCATGATGAGGTAGATGTTCTTCCTCTCGCACAACTCCACCAGCTCTGCCACAAGGCGCTCCGGATAAATGGCACCGGAGGGATTGTTCGGGCTGTTGACGATGATCGCCTTCGTGTTCGAACTGATGGCCGGCTCGATATCGCGGAGTGTCGGCACGAATCCACCGTCCTCGGGCGTCACGATCACGGGGATCCCGTACACCATCCGGATCATCTCGGGATAACTCACCCAGTAGGGGGCGAGCACGATCACTTCGTCCTGCGGATTGATGAGCGTATAGAGCAGGTTGAACAATGCCTGCTTCGCTCCCTGGGATACGATGACGTTCTCCGCACCAACGGCGCGGTCGTAGTGTTCTTCCGTGTAGCGAACGATCGCTTTCTTGAGCGACGGGATTCCCTCGGTGGGTGTGTACTTGATGTCGCCCGCATTGAGCTTGCCGGCGGCGCCGAGAATGGCATTGATGGGGGCTTTGTTCTTCGGTTCGCCGGCGCCCAGATGGATGACGGCTTCGCCCTTGTCGCGCAGCCGCTGAGCTTCTTCGTTCAGTTTCAGCGTGGGCGATTCGGCGATGGAGGCGGCTAGTTTGCTGACACTCATCGGAAACTCCTTCAGATACAGGTAGGTCCGGCGGATGCCGGTGGCGACAGGAGGCGTCGCGGTGCCGATGGAGATGCAAAGGCTGTACCGGATGGGGACGACCGACACACAGGTTGGGAATGGAGGAGTGTGCGATTTCCCGTGGGATTCGCGGGGGAAGCGAGACGAACGGACCCTGCCCTCTAGTGATTTCCTACGAACAGGAACGCTCCCATGAGTGTGGGAGCGATTCAAGAGGGGAATGTGAGAATTCCCAGAAATGAGATGGACGGCCCCTAGCGGGCGTGCTTCTTAGGCGCGAGCTCACCAAACCCGTTTTGGAGCCGTCGGACCGCCTTCTGGAGATCCTCCATGGAACATGCGTACGAGAGGCGGATCCATTCCGGAGCCCCGAACCCGCTGCCCGGAACCATGGCAACATTGTGTTCATTCAGAAAGAAATCACAGAGCGCGTCGGAAGTGCCGATGGGAGTTCCGTTCACGCGCGCCTTGAGGAACGGCTTCACATTCACGAAGAGGGTGAACGATCCCTTCGGATAGATGTATGAAAGATGTGGGACCTTGTCCAATTCCGTGATGAGGAACTTTCTCCGGCGGTCGAACTCAGCCACCATGGCTTTCACTTCGCCGGTGAGATCGTTCGTCAGGGCAGCCAGGGCCGCCTTCTGTGAGATGGAGGACGCATTCGAAGTCGTCTGGCTCTGGATCTTCTCAGCCGCCTGGATGATGTCCTTGCGAGCCGCCATGTAGCCGATCCGCCATCCGGTCATGGAGAAGACCTTCGAATGGCCATTGACTGTGATCACCTGGTCCCGCAGATTGTCGATCGACCCGATGCTGAAATGCTCTTGGCCGTCGTAGATGACCTTCTCGTAGATCTCGTCCGACAGGACGAAGATGCCGGCTTTGTGCGCGACGGCCCCGAGAGCTTCGATCTCTTTTTGAGTGTAAACGGCTCCCGTGGGATTGGAAGGAGAGCAGAGGATGAAGACTTTCGTCTTCTTCGTAATCGCACGCCGCAACTGAGCCGGAGTGATCTTGAACTGGTTCGCCGGGGACGTGTTCACGATCACGGGGACGGCGTCCACGAGCTTTGCCATCTCCGGATAGCTGACCCAGTAGGGAGCCGGAATGATGATCTCGTCGCCCCGGTTGCAAACGGCCAGCAGAGCGTTGTAGATAGAATGCTTGGCGCCGTTGGACACGAGTACTTGCGACGGGTCGACGGGAATTCGGTTGTCGTACCGGAGCTTCGCCGCGATCGCCTGCCGAAGTTCAATGATCCCTTGGTTCGCGGTGTACTTTGTGAAATTCTCCTGAATGGCCTTGATGCCGGCTTCTTTGACCAGTTGAGGCGTCGGGAAATCCGGCTCTCCCGCCGTCAGGCTGACGACATCAATGCCGTCGGCTTTCATGCGCCCAGCCTTTGCGGCAAGGGCCATGGTCTGTGATTCGGAGAGATGGGCGATTTTTTTGGAGATGGAGAGCATGGAATGGAAATAGGAGTAAGGAGTCAGGAGTCAGGAGTAAGGAGCGAACAACTCAGGACGGCCCGAGTGTACGCAACTTCTTCTTCAGCGCCTTCAGGACGACAGGGGGGACGAAGTCCTTGACGTCGCCGTTGAGACGAGCGACCTCACGCACGATGCTCGAACTGAGATAGGTATATTTTTCGTTTGGCATCAGGAACACCGTCTCCACGTCTTCGTGCAGCCGCCGGTTCGTCAAGGCCATCTGAAACTCGTACTCGAAGTCCGATATGACCCGCAGCCCGCGCACAATGGCGGTCGCCTTCTTGCTCCGGGCATAGTCGACTAACAATCCGGTGAACGAGTCCACCGTGACGTTCCGATGGCGTCGCGCCAAGGTCCGGAGAAGGGCAACCCGCTCCTCTTCCGTGAACAGCGGATTCTTCGTCGAATTTCTGGCCACGCTGACGATGACCTTGTCGAACAGCTTCACGGCGCGGGCGAGAATATCCAAATGCCCGTTTGTGACGGGATCGAATGTACCGGGGTAGATGGCGATCTTCATGGGGTGCCTGTTTCCGAAGAAGTGGGCAGCGCCTGCAGAATGAGGACGACGGTCTGCCCCAGTTGTTTGCGCAGAACGGTGAACAACCCCGGGTCGGGCGTCACCGGAGTGAACGTGCTGTGCTCCATCACCATCCAGCCGCCTGGTCTTAGCGAAGCAGACCGGCCGACGACGTCCGGCAGGCTTGCGATGGTCTCGAGTTTGAACGGAGGGTCGACGAAGACCACGTCGTACCGGAGGGCGTTCCCCTTCAGATACCGGAACACATCCGTGCGAACGACCTCGCTACGATCCTCCACATGGAGCGCGCGAATGTTGGCGTGCAGCACGTCGAGCGACGACGACGCTTGTTCCACGAAGGTGACGAATGCCGCGCCGCGGCTCAGCGCCTCGAGGCCCAAGCTGCCGCTGCCGGCGAAAAGGTCCAAGACCCGAGCGTCCGTCAGGTCCACCCGCGTGGCCAGAACATCAAAAATGACCTGCTTCGCGCGGTCGGTGGTTGGTCGGATCGAGAGGTCTTTGACGGTCCGCAGGGTCCGGCCGCCGAGGGTTCCGGCGATGACCCTCATTGGGTGCGGAGGGCCAGGCCGATGGCGGCGCCGAAGCGGTGGCTTTCCTTCACGAGCAGTGCGGGCACGCTCTTGGCGACGGGCAGCTTCCGAACGGCATTCAGCGCGACGGTCTGCTTGATGCCTGTTTCCGCGCGCAACGTGGCGATCATGTCCTTCTGGATGTCCACTCCGTGCAGGATCAAAGCGGCCGGGTCGGGGATGCCCCGGTCCTGAAGATAATGGAGATAGGCATAGACAGCCCACGTTGGGTCGGCTGAGGGGTCCATGGTATACAACCGGTAGTCGGTCATCCGGCCTTCGTGGATAAGACTTGCTTCGACGCCGCCGGAACGCATACCAAATAGAACGATGGCGTGCTCGAGGATCTCGGGATAATTCAGGATGACGGTCTTCTCGACGCTGAACTGGTCCACGTCGACGATCAGCATCTTCATCTTCAACGCCGCCGCCGCTTTCTGGACGAACGCCACAAGGCCGCGCGGCAATCCGACCATGAATGCCTGGCCGGAACCGCCGTCGGATGACGGAATGATGTCGGACCCCAGAATAAAATCCTTCGGGTCGCCCTCCGGATAGTACTGTTGCAGCTCCCAGGTGAGGTGCGCCTTGAGGCTGGGGCCTGCGAGGGTCGGGTCGACAGGGATAAGATTGATGAACAGCGGGTTGGCGGGGAGGGCGAACGAGATCTGGTCGGGCATGAGCCGGTGGTTTTTCAGCAGACCACGAAGCTCGCTCACGAACACGTCGAGTTGCGGGTGGTCGGGCGCCAGCTGCGCCGCGGCTTGCGTGAAATCGGTGGTAGTCTCCCCCTCGAGAAGCGCTGTCAATTGAACGGTGCGTCCGTGTTCCACTTCGGCCATTTGAATGCGGCCCTGGAGGAACGAGACGCCGAGGGTGCGCGGCTTGCGGAACATGGGGGGTCAGTTGACGGTGACGAGGGGTCGGAGTTGGTCGATTCGTTTCGGGCCCATTCCACGGACGCGGCGGAGATCCTCCACCGAGCGGAACGGACCGCCGTCCTCGCGCTCGAGGATGATGCGTTCGGCAGTTGCGGGGCCGATGCCCGGCAGCGCCATAAGCCCTTCCTTCGACGCGGTGTTCAGATCCAGCAGAACGACCGTGTCCGAGGGCGCAGAAGCTTCGGGTTCGCGAGCGCTGAGTGTTGCGAACGTACTATCGGAGGCAGAGTAATCAAAATTCGGAGGGGATGCAAACGTCCCCTGGACTAGGCGAACGCCCAAACCGAGCACGAACGTGCCGGTCAGAAGCACAATGGCCCGGCGCTCGATAGTGGTCAGCGCCAAGCGGTCGGCCAGCCCCCTCAGCATAGCCCGCCTCCGAATTCTCAAGACAGAAGCACCTCGCGGCGACGGCGGCGACCGCAACGGAAGCAAGAGAAAGAGAATGACCGATTTTCCTTCGCTGCTTTCCGCCGCTTTCGCTGCGACGCCGCGTGAAATCTATTCCTTGTGGACTGTCAGGAAAAGACGTCCTTTACCTTCTCGAAAAACGATCGGTTCCCCCGCCGCTCTTCTTCGGTCGGCTGGATGTGCTCCGACCGGCCCAGCTCCTTCAGAAGTTCCTTCTCGTGGGCGGACAGTTTTCGGGGAACCCATACTTGGACGCGGACGAGTTGGTCCCCGCGGCCGTAGTTGTTCAGGTGCGGAATGCCGCGTTCCCGCATCCGCAACAAACGACCCGGCGGCGTTCCGGCATCGATCGTTAGGCGCGCCGTGCCGGCGAGCGTTGGGACCTCAACCTCGCCTCCGAGAGCGGCCTGAGGGAACGAGATGACCAGGTCGTAGATGATGTCGTCGCCGTTCCGCGTGAAATGCGGATGCTCTTCTTCCTCAATGACCACAATAAGGTCGCCCGGAGGGCCTCCCCGGCGGCCGGCATTCCCTTGCCCCTGCAGAGGGATGTAGTTTCCGGTGCTGACGCCAGCCGGGACCGTCACTTTGATCGTCGATTCGCCCTGTTGACGGCCCTCGCCATGACATGCGGGGCACGGGTCTTTCACCACCTTGCCCTCACCCTCGCAGGTGGGGCAGGTGGCGATATTCACAAACTGGCCGAACATCGACCGGGAGACCTGCCGCAGCTCGCCCGTGCCGTTGCACTGGGGGCAGGCTGCGCGTCCGGAACTCGTTCGAGCCCCGCTCCCTTTGCACGTATCGCAGGTGCGCTGCCGGCGCACCTTGAGTTTCTTCTCGACGCCCGTGGAGATCACTTCCAGCGAGAGTGGGAGTCGAATGCGCAGGTCCGACCCGGGTTGACCGTGCTGGCCCCGTCGCCGCCGTTGTCCGCTGGCGCCGAACACCTCGTCGAACATCCCGCCTCCGAACCCTCCGCCGAAGATGTCTCCGAAGGCGGAAAAAATGTCGTTGACGTTGTTGAAGTCGCGGTAATTCGTCCCGCGCAGACCGTCGTGGCCGAACTGATCATAACGGCGTCGCTTTTCCGCGTCGCTCAACACTTCGTAGGCCTCGGCCGCCTCTTTGAACTTATCCTCCGCTTCCTTGTTCCCCGAGTTGCGATCCGGATGGAACTTCAACGCCAGCTGGCGGTAGGCCTTCTTGATCTCGTCCTCCGCCGCAGAACGGGAGACGCCGAGAACTTCGTAGTAGTCGCGCTTGGTCATGCGGTCCTCAGGCGTCCTGTTCCGGGTTGGCGTCTTCCGGGGGTGTCGACACAACGACCTTGGCATGACGGATCACCTTGTCGTGCATGGTGTATCCGCGCTCCACTTCTTCGAGAATGGTGAACGGGGGGAGGTCTGCGTTGGGCACCTGCATCAGCGCGTCGTGATAGTGGACATCGAACGGCTTGCCCGAAGTCTCGAAGGTCCGGACCCCCTGGCTTTCCAATACCTTCGCCAATTTCTGCGCAATGAGTTCAACGCCTCGATAGAAAGCGGCGAGATCCTGGCTGTCCCTTCCAGCTTTCAGCGAACGCTCGAGGTCATCGACGATAGGAAGAATGGCCCGAACGAGGCCTTCATTGGCCATCCGGATGATGCCGGATGATTCCTGCTCCACGCGGCGTTTGTAGTTCTCAAACTCCGCGGCGCGACGCAACAACTGGTCCGTGAGTTGTGCCAGCGGTTGCTCGGCGGCGGGATCGCCTCCATCTGCGGCCGGCGGTGCAGGAGCCGGTGCGGGTGAAGCCATCTGGTCGGGAGTGGGAAGATTCGCGTTGATCGGTTCTGTCATGGATCGAAGATCGTTCAGGAAGCGAGGATCCGCGCGATGGTCCGCGCGACGTGGTCCACCATGGGGATCATCTTGGCGTAGTTCATTCGCTTGGGTCCGATGATGCCTACGCGGCCGGTCGCGCCGCTCACATCGTATGTTGCCGTCATCACGCTGATCTCGGCGGCGTCGCCGGTGTTCTCGCTGCCGATGGTGACGACGACGTCCTTGGCAACTTCGTCGTGGCGTTCGAGGAGATGGACGATGATCTCCTCGTTCTCCACGAGCTCGATGACACTCCGGAATTTGCGGGGGTCGACGAACTCGGGCTGCTCGATGATGTTGGCTGTGCCGCCGATATGGACCTTCTCGCGCTCGCGCGCATCCGTAAAGAGCTGGTCGACCGATTCAATGAAGAGCCGGATCAAACCGGTGCCCTCATCCTGCAGGTCGCGAACGCGGTCGGCGAAGGAGTCCCGCACCTGCAAAAGGGTCAGGCCGGACAGTCGCTCGTTCAGCAGGCGACCCACCTGCTCGAGGACGTCCCGACGCAATTCTGCCCCCACTTCCAGCATGATCGTGCGTACGAGGCCGGAACGAATGGAGATGATGACAAGGATCTTCGAAGATGAGACCGGCACCAACTCCAGCCGCTCAAAGATGCCGGCATTCAGCTGTGGGGATGTGACGATGCTCAGATGATGCGTGATCTTGCCGAGCAGTCGGGAGGTTTCCCGGAGCAATTCCGTTGGGTCGGTCGTGCCAGCCAGTTGGCTCTTGATCGTCTCCCGGTCCGTATTGGATAGTTGCTCGACCTCCATCAGATAGTCCACGTAGTAGCGATATCCCAGGTCCGTTGGCACCCGTCCCGCGGAGGTATGGGGATGGGAAAGAAAGCCCGCCTCCTCCAGGTCCGACATGACATTGCGGATCGTGGCCGGACTGAGGTGCGACTCAAACCGCCGGGAGATGAATCGCGAACCGACCGGTACCGCCGTCTGGATGAAATTGTAGACGACGTGCCGGAGGACGCTTCCCTCCCGTTGATTGAGGTTATCTTGGGTTTGTCCTTTGCTATCCACGGCGGAAAATGGCAAGAAATCCTCTAAATTTAAGCATTTTTGGGACCTAAGTCAAGAATGGTAGTGATTGGGGGGATGATCGGTGCTCGTCGTCGATTGGTCGCTTGCGCCGCTGCGAAGCAGACGTCGAAACCAGCGCTTTCTCCCTTCTTCCCGTGGCCACGCAGCCTGGCCGCTGGATGATCGCGGTGGCGATGGAGTTGCCGCGCGTACGCAGAGTGGAAAGTGCGGACCATATTGCAGGGTGCTGATGTGCAGTGAGTTCACCTTGGATGTCTCTGTTTTTCTGGTATATTATCACCCGATGGCCACGACTCTGGAGCTTTCCATGTCCGTCCTACATCGCCTACACTGAACCATGGCCCTTCACAGAACGACATTGTTGGCCGTGGGATCGCTCGTCATTGTGGCGTTTCTCGGTGTCGAAGGATGCACCTCCGCTGAGACCGGCGCCAGCAATCGAGCTGGTGAACCGCAGCGGGAAATGGTACAGCCGACGGTGGAACCGGGTGTTCAGCCCACGCCGACGGAATCGAGGCGTGACAGCGTTCCAAGAGTCGTTCGGAAATCCAAGACGGCACCGCGCGTGCGAAGCAGCCAGGACACGGTCCGGGCAGCGACGGCACGCCGGAATCGACCCGTGCAGCAGGCCACGCGGGTCGTCAAGCCGGTGAACGCTCTCTATACTGTCCAGGTGGGAGCATTCCGGAGGGCTTCGAACGCGCTCCGGATGCAGCGCGTTGTCAAGAAGCAGGTCTCAAACCAGCCGGTGTACAACGATTTTCATTCGGCCGACAAGTTGTATCGTGTTACGGTCGGCAAGTTTGCTAAACGCTCCGAAGCATCCTCTCTCCGAAGGCGCCTCATCGCCTCGGATTCTACAGCCTACGCAGAATGCTGGATCGCTTACACAAAACGCTGATTCTCCTGCTGGGTGCGGCTTGGTTGCTCGTGGGGTGTGGAGGGGGAGAAGGGGGGGTCCGACCGACCGTC
>CAYIHQ010000055.1:9012-9354 GCA_964362905.1 uncultured Ignavibacteriaceae bacterium | reverse complement strand
TGGCAGCGCCGACTGTCGGAGCTGGGACCAACAACCGCACGGTCGTCGTTCATCGGGTCAGGAGGGGGGAGACATTGTTCCAAATAGCGCGCACTTACGGAGTTTCAGTTGATGAGGTGAGAGGTCTTAACGGATTGACGACCACCAGGCTCGACGTCGGCCAAGTCCTTCGCATTTCGCGCGCCGGGTCTGCAGACAAGGTGAAAACGCACCGAGTGAGGTCCGGAGAGACGCTGTGGGAACTCTCCCGCCGCTACGGGGTCACCGTGCAGGAAATTGAGCGGGTGAACGACCTGGCGGGAGGTCTTCGCATCGGCGACGAGATCCTGATCCCGTCGCGTT
>CAYIHQ010000055.1:6945-9002 GCA_964362905.1 uncultured Ignavibacteriaceae bacterium | reverse complement strand
TGACAACATTGCGGGGCACAGCTTTCTCCGCACGCATCGGCAGCCTCGGTCTGTCTCGCGTCGTTTTGTACGGCTCATTCCTGCCTGTGGTCCTCGTTTCCGCGCTCACCGCCCAGTCGACCGAATCGTTGTCCAAGGGTTCGGCGGACGACAATTCGAAGTTCACGAACGTCGGAAATATCGCGATTACGGTCAGCAACTATGGCGTGTTTGGGCACGGCTTCCGTTTGTGGCCGACCCAACCCTCAATGCAATATCCCCGTGGATCGGGGGTGGAGCATGTGTTTGTCGGAGGGTTGTGGGTGGGCGCGGTAACGCCCAGCGGGATCCGGGTGACGACAGGAGCTGTCGATGTGCCGTCGCTTCGGACGGTGGCGGAGGGTTTCGAGTTCACGACCGGCGTTGAATCGCGCGTCGTCGAAAAGTCGTCGCTGCCCGACAGCCGGTTCTATACGCCTGACGCGATCAGCCATCAAGATTTTCTGGCGGACTTCACGGACGTCAACACGACGAATCCCAACCAAAACAATGAGCCGATCCCGAATCACAATCCGATCGGCATCGACCTTCACATGGAGACGTACGCTTTCAATTTTTCGTTTGCGGACAACTTTGTCATCTTCAACTATTGGATCAAGAACGTCAACGCGCACGCGGTCGACAGTGTCTATGTCGCTCTGTGGGCGGACATGGTGGTACGGAACACGAATGTCACTCCTCCCACCGTGGGGGCACCCTTCTATAACCGAGGCGGACTCGGGTACGTCGACTCACTGAATCTGGCCTACGCGTATGACTACAACGGGGACGCCGGCTTGGCCGATAGCTATGGTGCCATGAAATTCCTCGGGTCATCCCCGTACCGTCGCACGACGAGTTATCAGTCGTGGCAGTTCCAGAACACGCGCGAACCGGTGTACTTCTCGCCGACGACCGACAACACCAAATATGACAAGCTGGCGACGGGATTGACGCCGGCTGAGATCGCTGGGATCCCGAAGCCGAGCAACTTCATGAGCATGCTGACGACGGGGCCGTTCTCCCGGATCGGGGGGGGCGATTCCATCAATGTCGTCTTTGCGGTGATGGCCGCGAAGAAACGATCGTCTTCGCCCACAGAAGATGATTCGCCGGCGCAGAAGGCGAATCTTGTGCAAACCTGCGACTGGGCACAACGCACATACGATGGAGAGGACCGGAACGGCAACGGTGTGCAGGATCCCGGCGAGCAGTGGACCAGCCCTTCAGGCGGACCGAGACGATACTTCCTTCCGTCGCCGCCGCGACCTCCGCGCGTGCGCGTGGTTCCGCTGGACAAGCGCGTGGACGTGTACTGGGACGCGTCCGCAGAAGAATCGGTTGACCCCATTACGAACGTAAAGGATTTCGAAGGATATCGCCTGTACGGGACGAACACCGGAGTCGACCTCACGGAATCTCAGGACCTTCTCTCAAACCTCGTCGTCCTGGGGGAATACGACCGGCCGGGAGACCGTATCGGGTACAATACCGGATTCGGATCGGTCCGGCTTTCGCAACCGTCGATGTTGCCGGGGGACACGACGCAGTACTGGTACAAGTACTCCGTGTCCGGCCTGCTCAACGGATGGCAATACGGCTTCAGCGTGACCGCGTTCGATTCTGGGGACGCGGCGACGGACCTGCAAAGCCTGGAGAGCAGCAAGATCCAGACGCTGCGCCGGGTCCTGCCCGGCACTCCGGCCGCCACGCAGGGGACAGAAGTAGTTGGCGTGTACCCCAACCCGTACTACGCCCGGGCATTTTGGGATGGACGGGGCGAGCGCGACCGGAAGCTCTACTTCAGGAATCTCCCCCCGCGGGCCGAGGTCCGGATCTACACACTGGCGGGGGATCTCGTGGACCAGTTCGACCACGACGCGACGACGTACAACGCGTCGGACCTGAATTGGTTTCAGCGGTTCTCCGATGGGACACAGCAGTTGGCCGGCGGCGAACACGCGTGGGACCTCATCTCCCAAAACGACCAGGCACTGGCGACCGGTCTCTATTTGTTCGCGGTCCGCAACAAGGAGACA
>CAYIHQ010000055.1:0-6935 GCA_964362905.1 uncultured Ignavibacteriaceae bacterium | reverse complement strand
CGTTCAGCGCGGAAAATTTCTCGTCATCAAGTAACCGCACCATTCACCATTATTCACCATTATTCACCACTACAGAAGGAGTCCATCATGCAACGACATCTACGCATTGGCTTGATCCTGATCGCGTGCGCAGTGATCGCTCCGGCGATCGTGCCTGCGCAGGTGCAGGTCGGCAAGTCGGTGACCATACCGGAGCTGCAATTGGTGTCCGTCGACTCGTTGAAACTGATGGACACACAACAGTCGGCGGCGGCAACACGTCTCGACGACTCACCGTACAACAACGACACGGTCCGGGTCACGGGCGTCGTGCTGGTGAAGCCCCGCATCCTGACCTACACGCTCGCCCGTTACAATATCTTCATCCAGGACACCGCCACCGGTCAACTGTGGGCGGGTCTGAACGTGTTGACGAACGATACATCGGAGCAGGCGCAGAGTACACTCATCACCGCGCTGGATTCCGGCGATGTGGTGACGATCACCGGTCGTGTGACGGAATACGGGAATCAGCCGAACAGCCTAACGGAGGTGTTCGTCTACAACATAGGCTTCTTCGAAAACGTCGTTCCCATCGCGTTCGTCAGCAGCGGGTCGCGACCGAGTCCCGTCGAAGTGACGATCGACAGTTTTTCCGTCGCCACCACGCCCATGATTTCCCGGGGCGAAAAGTACGAGGGAATGTACGTCGTCCTCCGCAACGTGACCGTCAATTCCGTCGACCTCTCGTCGGGTCGCTTCACGTTCGTCGATGCAGCGGGCAATCAGATGCTCATGTATGACGGTTCGGGCTACTACACGCTCCGGGGACACAAGATCACGGGTTCGCGGTATACGACTCCCCCGGTTGGGACGAAGCTCGCCTACATCCGGGGGATTGTGCTGCCTCAGGCCCGCACTGGAACCGCCGGTGAGTACACGATCATGCCTCTATACCCGGGTCCAGGACAGCTGAGCGGCTCGACCTATGCCGGAGATATGGTCATCGACAAATTTGCGCCGTCGATCACTGTGCTGAACCGTACTCCGCAGGTGCCTGTCTCCGCCGATCAGGTGAATCTGACATGGAAGGCGAGCGATCTGAACAACGCGAGCGGCCCTGTCGACAGTTGTGGCATGTACTACAAAGTGGGAACGGGTGGATCCTGGGTGCGAGTCTCGTCGCAGATGGCCCCGGGCGACAGCCTGTTCCGGGCCACGATCCCGCCCCAGGCGGACGGCTCCATCGTCAGTTACTACGTCACGGCGTACGCGCCTGGAAGCTCAACGGGCTCCTTCCCCGACCCGAGCGTCCCGCATTTCTATGTGATCCGGAACGCCGGCCTGACGGTGTATGACCTGCAGTACACGCCGTATGTGAATGGGCTTTCCGGCTTCGCCAATGACACCGTGACCGTAACAGGTATTGTCACAGCCGATACCTCCGACCTCAAAGTGACATCGAGCGGAAGGCCCCGTTTGTGGATGGCGGAAGGCACCGGCGAATGGAAGGGTATCACGATCTATGGAGCGGCTGCATCCACGGGGATCGATACCCTCGTCCGCGGTGACCAGATCAGCGTTCGTGGCGTTGTGATCGAGAACTTCTCGCGTACTGAGCTCAAGGTCGTGTCCATTCTGCAAGTGATCGGTCGAAACGTGGCCGTTCCAGCGCCCGCCACCATGAGCATCAGCGGGAGCGGATCAGTCAGCTACGCTCTGAGCAATCCACCGGTCGATGGTAATGCCACCTTCGAGAAGTGGGAAGGCGTTCTTGTGTCCATCACCGGCCCATACCTGATCATTCGCAATGCGGACAATCTCGCCGGGGGTTCAGGCAGTAACTTCGGCGAGTTCTTCATCGGGTCGAGCAAGACGACCTCCTACGGCCTCAGGGTGGATGACGCCGGGACAAACCGCTACTATGCGGACACGTCTGCGAGCTACACCGCCAAGCCGTCGGATGCCATCCTGATCCCACGCTACGCCCGCATCGCGACGCTCTCGGGCATCGTGGACTGGTCGTTCTCCTTCTACAAACTGCTGCCCCGGACGGACGCCGATTTCGGCACGATCACGGGCGTGGAGCGCGTCGATGATGTGCCGTCGACCTTCGCTCTGAGCCAGAACTACCCGAACCCATTTAACCCGTCGACGACGATACGTTATTCGTTGTTGCAGTCGGCTCGGGTGACGCTGAAGGTGTTCAACATGCTCGGCCAGGAGGTGGCTACGCTTGCCAACGGAGAGCATCCTGCGGGAACCTTCCAGGTGACGTTCGACGCCAGCCACCTCGCGTCGGGCGTGTACTACTATCAACTCCGGGCGGGCGACCTGAACGCCGTCCAGAGGATGGTGTATCTAAAGTAACTGCTGCGCGGCGACGGGGGAGCACCTCCTCGGGCTGCTCCCCCGAACCGCATTTCGATGACCGCACGATCAGTCATATTGTTTCTTGTTCTTTCGCTCACGTTCCTGACGTGTTCGAAGGAGTTTTCCAGCGAGCCGCTTCCGAATGCTCCACCGGACACGTACCTCTTCCTGAATCCGGACAGCGCACTTCGGCGGACGTCCAGCCAACAGCATTTGCGATGGTGGGGGTCCGACCCGGACGGGTTCGTGCGCGGCTTCCTGTTCTCGTTCGACAGTCTCACCTGGCAGTATACGGTGCGGAACGATAGCCTGTTCGCGCTCCGGCTCATCACCACGGACACAACGTATCGCTTCCTGGTGGCAGCAGTTGACGACCGTGGGAACGGACGGTATGATGCTTCGACGCCTCACGGAAGGGAGCCATTCACGGACGTGAATAACGACGGCGAATGGAACGACGGTGAGCCGTTCATCGACTTTGGGGCTATCGACCCCACACCCGCATCGTTGGCGGTGCCGATCGAGAACTCCGCTCCCGCTGTGTCCTTCGTCCTGCGGTCGGACGTTCCGGAGACGACGTACACGGTAGCATCGTTCCAATGGACCGGTTCAGATTTTGACGGGGTCGAAACGATCGCGAACTACTACTATGCGCTCGACGACACCAGTCAGGCGTCACGCTGGAGAACTCTTCCCGGCTCATTTACGAGCCTGACATTGTTCCGCAATCGGTTCCTATCTCCGATGGATCCTCCGAACTTTCGGAATGACTCGCTGACGGCTGGCGACCACGTTCTCTTCCTGAAGGCCCGCGATGTTGCGGGCGCGTACAGCGCGACTGTGCGGATGCCGCAGGAGGGAAAGCGATGGCATGTCCGTGAGCCGCAGGGAGATTTTCTGATCGTCGACGATTACTCGGCAAACGACGCGTCGGCAGGGTTCTATGGTGCGATGTTTGACACGCTCCTAGGAGGCCGGCTCCGTGCTGTGGATGTCCTCGACATCAAGCGGGGAGCATCATCCATCAAGCGGGGCGACCTGGTCCCCGCCTTGATCAATCCCACACTTACGGAGACCTTCAAGCTCTTCAAGTACATTTATTGGTATTCGGACAACGGCCCGAGCCTCGAGATCGCCCAAACCACGCTGCCGGAATTCAAGCGCAGCGGCGGAAAGGTGCTTTTCACGTCCGGGTTTCCAGAGAATGTGACGGCGCAGGGAAGTCTGGTGGATTTTGCGCCGATCGAGAACGTCGAATCTTCATTGTTCGCGAGACTCCTGAACCCAGGGGACACGCTCGTCGCGGACACGGACCCGAGTTATCCTCTTCTCGTCCGGGACACTGTGGGGACGTTCTATGCCTTCCCACGGGGAGTACTCCCGAAGGTCAATGCTCGCGTTATTTATCGCATGCAGTCATCAACCCGGTGGACGGGGCAACCGATCATGGGCGTGAAGGACGCCGACCAACCCTCCTTCGTCCTCATGGCGGTCCTGCTACACCGATTCGGCGTTCCTCCGCAGAATGTCGCAGCGCTGTTGCGCAAGGTGTACTACGAGGAGTTTGGCGTGCGATGATGAACCGCCTGCCGATCGTGCTCTTCTTTCTTGTCGTTGTGGGGTACTCGCTCGTTGCCCAAGAGCGGGGGACGATCGTCGGCGTCGTGCGTGATGCGAAGACGATGGAAGGTCTGCCCTCGGTCAACGTGAAGATCAAGGGGACGTACTATGGGGCGTCCAGCGATTTCGAAGGCCGCTTCCGGGTTGCGAATGTGTCTCCGGGCAGTTACATGCTGGAATTCACGATCATTGGCTTTACGACCGTCCAGCGGACGAACGTCATCGTCCTGAACGGAGAAGAGACAAGCGTCACGCAGGAGCTTTCGGAAACGGTGCTCTCGCTGGGCCAGGAGGTCGTGGTGGTCGGCGAGAAGCCGTTGTTCAACCTGGAAGAGACCGCCAGCCGCCGCTCGGTCACATCGGATGACCTGAAGGCGACAGCCGTCTCCGATGTGCGGGAGGTCGTATCCCAACAAGTTGGCATTGTCCAATCGGACAATGAAATGCACATCCGAGGCGGCCGAGCACACGAAAGCGCGTATCTTCTGGACGGGATCTCGATCCAGGATCCGCTTGCCGGAACGGGCTACGGCCTGCAAATGAGCCCAGAGGCGGTCGAAGAGGTGTCGGTGATCACTGGCGGCTACAACGCAGAGTATGGACAGGCCACCTCAGGGATCGTCAACGTCTCGCTCAAAGAGGGTGCCCAGCGATACCGCGGGAGTTTCACGCACAAGATCGACAAGATCTCGCTTCCCGGGGGGCTGACAAACAGCTTCAACGCCGACACGTACGAGGCAACGCTGAGCGGTCCGGAGCCTCTCTCGGGGCTTCTTCTGCCGGCTCTCGGAATCGACTGGTCGAGCAACATCACGTTCTTCACAACGCTGTACGCGGGATTGACCGACGGATTCACACGCAAAGCAGCCCGGCAGCTTGTCTCCTCGACGTTTTACGGTAGCCGGTTGGCCCCCAAACAGGATAACAGCTGGTTCTGGTTGGCCAAAACGACCTGGAAGCCGACACCTCTCGTCAAGATCACGTATTCCTACAATCACTCGGTCTCCATTAACCAGAACGCGCAATCGCTCCAGACGAATCTGGAATACGTGGAGCCGAGTCCGGGCTACCAGTATGAGTTCGAGAACATCCTCGACGATGCGAACACCTACACGCACAACAACAAGCTGCACAATCTCTCGCTGACGCATACGCTGTCCACGACGCTCTTCTACGAGCTGAAGCTCTCCCATTACTTCGCGGCGTTGCGCGCTGATGCGAACGGAAAATACTTCACGGAATACCGAGAGCCGAAGGATATAGTCACCTTCCCGGTCGACTACTATAACCTCGGAAGGGACACCGTCGGCGTGATCCCGGGTGATGGACTCTACGATTACGGGAACGGCTTTACGTGGCACGACCACCACGTCGCAGAGAACACCCTCAAATTCGACCTGACCAAGTATTTCTCAGAGAAGAACAAGTTCAAGGCGGGATTTGATGCGACATTCCAGGAAATGCAGAATATCGACATCTACCAGCCCTGGGTGGGAACGTTGGGCCTCAACAACGACATTTACGGAGTGTACCCGGCCTTCGGGGCCCTGTACGTCCAGGACAACATCACGTTCAGCGGAATGATCCTGAACGTGGGTCTTCGGTTCGACTACTGGTTCCCCGGAAAATACGTGGACGATGCCGTCGAGAATCCGGACGTCGTTACGATCCCCGACCAGATCCGCGAGGACTACCGTAACAAGACATTCACGTTCTTCGGACGGAGGGGAAAAGGACGGCTAAGTCCGCGCGTGGGCATTTCGCATCCCGTGTCGGACAATCAGATGCTCTTTTTCTCGTACGGACACTTCTCGAAGCGGCCGAAGCCGCAGTTCGTATATGCCAAGTTGAATCCCAGTTCGGCGCAATCGACGTTCCAGAAGTTCGGGAATCCAGACCTGGACCCAGAGACGACCGTTGCCTATGAGATCGGATTGCAAACGCAGTTCACGAGCGACGACGTTCTGACCGTGACCGCGTACTACAAAGACATTTTCGACTACGTCTCGACCCGATCAGCCCGCATTACGACATCCCGCCTTTCGACCGGCAATTTTGTGACCTACGTGAACCAGGACTATGCGCGCTCGCGCGGGGTGGAGGCTGAATTCCGGAAGCGGGTTGGTCGCTGGTTCCGGGGGAGCGTCTCCGGATCGTATGCCATCACCACAGGAAAAAGTTCCTCCCCCGATCAGGGTCTGCTGGTGGCGAGGGGAGACGAAGACGAGACGATCAAAGAGAACTTCGTCATCTGGGATCGGCCGTTCCAGTTCAGCCTCAATAGCACGTTCAATGTGCTGAAGGACGAACCGCTCTTCGACTTCGGCCGGGGCATTTTCGACGATTATTCCTTCTATGTCCGGCTCTTTTTCCAGTCCGGCAAACGTTACACACCGGCTATGCTGGCCGGGACCCTCTCGAACGGAAGGCCTGACTACATCACCGATCGGGACAACCGGCTGGCGGGGCTCGGGCAGAATTGGTTCTGGGTGGACGTGAACTGGGAAAAGAACATCGAACTGGCGGGATTGACCTGGACGCTCTCTGTTCAGGTGAAGAATCTGTTCGATGCGCGCAACTCCACGATCATCAACCCGGTCACCGGACGGGCATATGAGATCGGAGATCCGACTCTCAGCGGTTGGAATGACCCGCTCTACCCTGACCTGCAATCGCCCGTGTCCCCCTATCCGACGAATCCGGCGCGCTATCTCACGCCGCGCAACATGATCGTGGGCTTCAGCGTGAAGTTCTGAGCATGCAGAAGCGCTGTCTCCATACCGTCCTGGCCCTGGTAATCGCACTCGCGACCCCCGTCTCGGCGCAGATCGTGCCGGTACTGGGCGCCCAACGGGCGGGCACAGCCACTGCTCAATTCCTCAAGATCCCCGTCGGTGCCCGGGCCTCGGCGATGGGTGAGAGTTTTGTGGCCGTGGCAAATGATGCGTCGGCGTTGTACTGGA
>CAYIHQ010000054.1:5706-9369 GCA_964362905.1 uncultured Ignavibacteriaceae bacterium | reverse complement strand
TCCATCTCCCATCTCCCCACTCCCATCTCCCGTCTTCCTACTTCCTTCTCCCATCTTCCTACTTCCATCTTCCATACCTTCTACCTCTTTCACAACAGCATACATTCCCTCTCGCCCACCCTCGCTTCCATACCCACTCTCCTTGTAACCTCCGAATCCCGCCGCAGCATCGAACAAGTTCGTCGAATTGATCCAGATCGTTCCCGCCCTGACGCGCCGGGCGACATCCATGGCCGTGTCAATGTCCTGTGACCAGATCGAAGCCGCCAGTCCATAGCGTGTGTTGTTCGCCAGTTGGACAGCTTCGCTGGGCGTGCGAAACGTGAGGGTCACCAGCACGGGACCGAAGATCTCCTCCTGTGCGATCGTATGCGACGGCTCAACCTTTGTAAACAGGGTTGGGGGGAGAAAATAGCCGCCCTTGGGACATGTGACGTTGTCCGGCTGCCACATGACGGCGCCTTCCTTCTGACCGACGACGATCATTTCGCTGATCTTTTTGAGCTGCTCCGCGTTATTGATCGCCCCCATGTCGACGGCCTTGTCGAGGGGGTTCCCCACGCGTAGCTTCCGCATGCGGCGTTTGAGGCGCTTGATGAAATCGTCGTGAATGCTCTCCTGCACAAGCAGTCGCGAACCGGCGCAACAGACCTGTCCTTCGTTGAACCAGATGCCGTTCACGACCCCTTCGACGGCTGAATCCAGGTCGGCACTGTCGAACACGATGAACGGGGACTTGCCGCCCAACTCCATCGTCAGGTGCTTCCGGGAACCCGCCGTGCCCTTTCGGATGATGCGTCCGACCTCCGTAGAGCCGGTGAATGTGACCTTCCAGGGCACGGGATGCTCGTATAGCATCGTCCCGGTCTTCGAGTCGCCGGTCACGATGTTCACCACGCCCGGCGGCAGCTTGACCTCATTCATCAGAATGTCGGCGAGCAAGAGCGCTGTGAGCGGGGTGGACTTCGATGGTTTCAGGACCACCGTGTTCCCGGCGGCGATGGCGGGTGCGATTTTCCACGCCAGCATCAGAAAGGGAAAATTCCAGGGAATGATCTGTGCGACGACCCCGCCGGGACGATAGCCGGCGAACTCCGTCTCAAGAGTCTGCGCCCAGCCGGCGTGGTAGTAGAAATGCCGAATGACGACCGGGACGTCGATATCGCGCGTCTCGCGGATGGGCTTCCCGTTATCCAATGACTCGAGGACAGCGAAGATGCGGGCATGCTTGGCGACCGCGCGGGCGATCGCATACAAATACTTCGCTCGTTCGTGGCCACTGAGTCCGCTCCACTTTGGAAAAGCTTCCTGTGCCGACTGAACGGCCGCATCAACGTCCTCTTTGGTCCCGAGCGCCACCTGTGCCAGAACTTCCTCGTGCTTCGCCGGGTTGATGGTCGTGAAGTATCCGCCGTTCTTCGGCGGTTGCCACGCACCGTTGATGGAGTGGGAAAACTTGGCGCCATGCGAAGCGAGCCAATCGCGCGTGCGCGCCTCCTGTTCCGGCGCAGGGCCGTAGTCGAGCGTGGCGAGGAGGGTGGAGAGGCGCTCAGTATTCATGGTCAATTCAATCAGGTTCTACGAGATGGACGATCGTGAAACATGCCAAACCCCAAATTGCAAACTGGCAAAGCGCATCAGAGGAACTCTCTGACTTCCGCTTTAGTCTTACATCTTTCATCTCCATACTTACATCTCTTCTACACCATCGGATGGTATTGCGCATTAGAGTACCGCCCGTACGCCAGATGCCGCAGCTGCCGTTCAATGTCGGTGAGCAACGAACTTGCACCGATCCGGAACAACTCTGGCTTGGTCCATTCCACCCCGAGTTCCTCGAGCATCAGCGTCAGCCACAGCATCGCGTCCTTGGCGGTGCGGATGCCGCCGGCAGGTTTGAACCCGACCTTCTGTTTCCCGAGCACGCCATAGTCCATGAACCTCCGGATCTGGCGAACCATCACGAGTCCGCTTGGGAGCGTGGCGTTCGTCGGCTCAAAGCCGGTGGAGGTCTTGATGGTATCGGACCCGGCCATGATGGCGACGGCTGATGCGGCGGCGATGTTGGACAGTGTTTCGAGGTTTCCCACGCCGAGGATGGTCTTGAGCTTTGCCCGCGTGCCGCAGACCTCACGGTATGCGACGATCTCGTCGTACAGTGACTTCCACTTCCCGGTCAAGACCTTCTCCCGGCTGATGACGACATCGATCTCCGTAGCACCTGCCCTGATCGCGAGGTCGATCTCCTTCAGTTTGAGGCCGTGAAAGGTCTGTCCGGCTGGGAATCCTGTGGCGACAGATGCGACGGGAATACGGCCCCGCAACGCTTCCACGGCATGGTGTACCTGGGCCGGATAGACACACACGGCAGCGACCGTCAGAGGTGCCGGCAGGTGCAATGCGGCCATGATCTCCGGTTCCAGCGGAGAGAGGGCTTTGGAGCAGAGTCGGGCGACACGTCCTTGCGTGTCATCACCGGCGAGCGTCGTCAGGTCCATGCAACGAAGCGCGGTCACGTACGCGGCGGCCTGAGCTTCCACTTTGAATGTGCGGCGGGTTCCCAGCTCCACCGCACGCACTTCGATCGCGCTACGGTTCACCCGCATGGCTTGGACCAAGCCAAGGTCAAATGGGACTGGGATGTTCGTGTGGAAAACGTTGGCGGCCTTTGTTCGTCCGACTGCGGCGGAACCACGGTGGACGGACTGGGCGGCCTTAAGAGGTCTGTGTTTGGTTTTCATGGAACCGGGCATGACGAGACGTGACCGGGATGCAAGGGACGACAGTGAGAGGTTGGCATTGCGTCAATGGTAACGATTCTTTGGGACTCGTCAAAAGAGGGAATGGCAAGCGTTCGGGAAAAGGCATATCGCATGAATATGGAAAAGGAGCAGTATATTTCTCCGTTGATTCGCGTCCAGATCAGTCGATTGCCGGTTCTTCCAACACTCCAGAGGATCAGGTCGGTCATGTCTTCTCCTTCGGTTTCGCGCCCTTTGAAACCTCACCACCTGGTGGAGGTCCCATTCTTCCTCCTCCTCACGGGTGCGGTGTGTCTTCTTCCGTTGCGCGGCGTGCGAGCGTTGGGGGGATTGTTGGGAATGGTGGGATACGCTCTCCTGCAATCACGGCGCAAGGTCGCCCTCGAAAATCTTCGCTTGTCGTTGCCGGGAAGGTCCGGGAAGGAACTCGAAGAGATCGCCCGTGAATCGTTTAGGACCGTCGCCGTGGCATTTCTCGAGCTCTTGTGGTTTCCCCGACTCACGACAAGCAGGATCCGCCGCGAAGCAGTGGTCGAGAACGCCGATGAGGCGCGGACGAGCGTCGGTGAGCGCGGCGCTGTGGTGATCGTAAGCCACATGGCCGGATGGGAATTCATCCTGCAAGCTGTCCAGCAGGTATTCCCCGGACGCACCTCCGTGGTCTACAAACCGCTGTCCAATCCCATCACGGACCGTTGGATATTCGAGTGGCGTTCGAAGCTTGGCCTTCGATGGATCCCCATGGACACCGCCGTGGCCGACACGATGGCCGAGGCGAAGGGGGGCGGCATCGTGATCCTCGCGGCAGATCAGAGCGTGGCGAAGGAGAGCATCTGGGTGCCGTTCTTCGGCCGCGATGTCCCGACCGCCAAGGGCCCGGCTGCCCTGTCCCTCAAAGCTG
>CAYIHQ010000054.1:3275-5696 GCA_964362905.1 uncultured Ignavibacteriaceae bacterium | reverse complement strand
AAAGCTGGCGTGCCGATCTATGTGTGCCGTCTGCGCCGCGTATCGGACGGAACATACCGCGGTGACCTGGCACGGGTTCCCTCAGAGGATCTGTTTCGGTACAGCGAACAGAATCTGATCGAATTGAGCCGGCGATTCACCGCTATGACGGAGGAGTACATCCTCCGGGATCCCGGTCAGTGGATGTGGACGCATAAGCGGTGGAAGCATCAGAAGCAGGAGTGATGAGGCAGGAGACAGGAGTCAGGAGGAGGGAGATGGAAGAGGGGAGATGGTATTGGAAAGAAGGTATCAGGCAGAAGGTACCAAGTGGAACGCGTCAGGTATGAGATGTTTGCCTCTCGTCTTTGGCGGTTCGTTTGGGACGTTTGCTCTGAGGCTTCGGCGTTTGTTTGGAAGGTTTGGGCAGTTTGGAGTATTTGGAATTTTTACTCCCGATACCTGGCCTTCACCGCCGGCACAAGGTATTCTTCGAACGCACGCTTCAATGAATACGCCGGCTTAAATTCCCAGTCGCGCGTTGCCGCGGAAGTATCCACATCTGCCGGCCAACTGTCGACGATCGCCTGTCGGCGAAGGTCGGGCTCGAAAGTGATCTGGGCGTCCGGGAACGCCGCCCGCACCAATTCCGCGAACTCGCCGGCGGAGGGATTGAACGCTCCGATATTGTAGGAGCGTTGCTTGAGCCGTTCTGCTGGAGCCGCGGCCAGTTTCAGCAACGCCCGCACCGCATCCGGCATGGCCATGAAGGGAATGCGGGCGTCCTCCCGCACAAAACAGGCGTACGGTTTCTTCTGCGCGGCCTGGTGGAGCATCTCCGGACCAAAATCGCTCGTGCCGCCGGTCGGCAGTGTCGCCGCGCTGATGAGTCCGGGAAACCGGATGGACCGGACGTCCACCCGCGCGCCCGCGGGCGACGCATCGAGCTGGCGATAATGATCGCTGTAGTACGTGCCGAGATGCTCGCAGTACAGCTTGTTGACGCCGTACATCGTGCGCGGCTGGCACCAGTCCGTCTCGCGCACCGCGGTTGCGAGCCGTTTTGCTTCGAGCGAAGGCATGCCGTAGACGGCGATGGAGCTGGGATACAAGACCTTGACAGGGCGCCCCTGCATCCGCGACTGCGTCGTCGCCAGTTCGAGAATGTTCAACATCCCGTCGACGTTGACACGATGCGCCAGGAGCGGTTCCTTCTCGGAGCGAGTCGACAAGAGAGCGGCCAGATGGTAGATGGCGTCGAACTCGTGCGCTGCGGAGAGACTTTGGAGCAGGCTCGAGTCGAGGATGTCTCCCACGACCGTTCGTGTGCAACGCTTCGCCACCTCCGGGTCGAACGGATGCAAGTCGAGCGCGACGATGTTGATGTTGTCCTGGTCGGAGAGGTGCTGGATCAGACCGTGTCCGATCTCGCCGTTGGCACCGGTGATGAAGACAGTAGTGCTCATAGATATTCAGAGTGGAGGGCTGAGGTGTTCAATGGAAGAAACTTCCAAACATTTCAAGCTCCCAAACGCTCCAAACAAATGTCCAAGGGCGCAAGATCATCCAAAGGGAATGCCGCCGGATTTGTCAGAGTCGAACTCTGTTGAGAGGTTTGACAGTCTGGATCGTTTTGAGGTTTGTTTGGGGTGTGTGGTGAGTTTGGAAAATTTGGAATGTTTCAAACGTGGAACTCACTTGATCTCCACAGTTACCTTCGCACTCTCATTGCCAACTCTGTCCACCGCTGAGACCGCGATCTGCTGCAGGCGTTCCACGCGTACCCGGACGGTGTCTGCCTCACGGCGGCGCCTGATCCTCTCTTCGACAATCCGTTCCCGGGCGAGATCGAGGGTCTTGGAATATCGATTCTGGATCAACGGCTCCCAGGCATTGTTATACTGTGCATAGACCACCCATCGGAAGACGTCGTCTTCGTTTGGATGCGTCCAGGCAAGACGCGCCGTCGACGAATCTACGGCGAGCATAACCTTCGGATCAGCGGGGGGCGTATCGTCCAGCCACGGAGACGCGGGGACGAGTGCCGGGATGCGATACAAGGTGGTCTTCAGCGCTTCATTGAGTTTCGAGCTGTCGCGTTGAAAGGTCTTGAAGCTGAAATGCACGTGTCCCGGCCCTTCGGGTACGAACCCGCGCGCGATCATGATCTGGTTGAGGATCTCGTCCGGGTTCTCCGCGATCATCCGTCCGGTGAACATTCCCGGCCAGAGGTGGCGGCCTTCGGTGTTCTCCTTCGCCCACCAACCCATCAACACCGGAAAGCTCTGCGGCACCTGCTTGATCGGCCAATAGAGCTGCGGCGTGAAGTAATCCACCCATCCTTCATTCCACCAGAGCCGCGCATCCGCGAAGAGTCCGTTGTACTGGTCGAAGCCGGCGATCGAAGGCGGGTTTCCCGGTCGCCAGATGCCGAACGGGCTG
>CAYIHQ010000054.1:0-3265 GCA_964362905.1 uncultured Ignavibacteriaceae bacterium | reverse complement strand
GTTTCTCGCGTTTGAGCGTCCGGTACAGACGCTCGATGAACCCATTGACGTTGGACCGACGCCAGTCGTTCCGCGAGAGCGATCCGCCGCCGTCCTGATACATGGCCCACGTGGTGTCGTCGGGGAAATTGCCGTCGCCGTACGGATAGAAGTAGTCGTCGAAGTGAATGCCGTCCACATCATACCGTCGCACCACGTCCATCACGACATTGAACGAGTGGTCTTGCGTCTCCGGATGTCCGGGATCGAGCCACCACGTGTTGCCGGGAAGTTTGCGCGCCAGGTGCGGCTTGGTGAGGACGATGGAGGTCGGCGGTACTTCGCCGCCGCCCCGAGACAAATGCGCACGGTACGGATTGAACCATGCATGCAACTCCAGGCCGCGGTCGTGCGATTCCTCCACCCAGAATTCCAGTGGGTCGTAATATGGCGACGGCGCTTGGCCCTGAACGCCGGTCAGGTAATTGGACCACGGCTCCAGGTCGCTCTGATACATCGCGTCGCAATGCGGCCGTACCTGGAACACGATGGCGTTCAATCCCAAGGCGACCGCCGTGTCGAGGATCGCGCGTGCTTCGCGCTGTTGTTCCTCGGTGGTCAGTCCGGGTTTGCTCGGCCAGTCGATGTTGGCGACGGTCGCGACCCAGGCGCCGCGGAATTCGCGCTCGGCACGTGGCCCGGATGATATGGCTTCAGTCGCGCGGGGTGCGAAGGTGGAACAGCCTGTCAGCAAGAGGACTATCGCCAGAAGGGCGATCGGGTGCCGCATTGAGATATTCATGTGCGCATGAGGGTGGGTTGCGGGAGGTATCCTGGGATGGAAACAATGCAATCTGCGGAAAACTGACGGAACCGTCAAGCGTTCTCGGCTATTTGTCCGGAAGGATGACCAGAGGGCAACGACTTCAATGAAACCGGGGAGAAACATCGGTCATGTCCCCGGTCGTAGAACAACCACGGTCCCACTCCGGGGCGACGAGTGTCAGTCGTAAGTCCCTGTCACGGTCTCTCGGAGCGACTCGATCACCGGTGTCCATTCCGGCGCAGACCATGTCCCCAGCGCTTCATGGATGACCCGGTATTTCTCCGGGATCGGATGCGTGCCGATGACGACGTCCACGTGATACGCTGTCTGGATGTAGTCGCGAAAGTGGAAGACGTGCGGGCATGGCGGGTAGCCGACCACGAGCCCGGTAGCGAGATGAATGACCTCCGCGCCGTTTTTGATCATCTCCGCCGGTGCGTACTCTACATTGCCGCCCGGACATCCCTCGCAAGTCGTATAGCCGACCACCTCGACGGGTCGGGTGCCGTAGCGGGTAAAGGTTCCTTCATGGTTGCGGACGGAACGAAAGCACTTGCCCCCCGCACAACTGCGGTACCGGTCGCATATGATGATGCCGATCTTGACCGGTTCATTCATGGTCATACTCCTCAGATGTGATTGGCTGCCGTGTGCGGCGCTCTACGGACACGTCGACCGATGTCGTGGTGCGCGGTGGGAGCACCCGTCCACTGCTGGCCGAAGGGCCGTCGATGACGATCCCCAACACAAGAAGCGCCTCTATGCCGCCGACTTCGTCATGAACGAGAAACGCACGATGGTCGGATCCGTCAGCCGCTCATAGTCGGCGTATCGCATCCGCACGAGCTCGCGGTGTGTCCCGGCATTGAACGCGATCTCTTTGTCGTCGGCGAGGGAGGCGTCGACAAACGTCTTCATGCCGAACAGATGGCCGAAGGGGGGCATCGCTCCGAGCTCGCATTGCGGGAATGCGTCGCTGAATTCGGACTCCGCCGCGATCTCGACGTCCTTCGCAACTGCTCCCTTCTTGAGCAACGTGAAATCGATCATGCGGGACCCGGGAAGAACTGCAAGCGCCATTGCACCATCCATCCAGAACACGACCGTCTTCGCGATTTCCTGACCCGGCACGTGAGCACTTGCCGCCACTTCCTGGGCCGTGAACGCCAAGGAATGGCTGAGAATGACATACCTGACGTTGTTGGCGTCGAGATAGTCCTGCAGTTTCTTGATGATCATGGCCGCCTCCTCTCCAGGTGGAGTGAGCGGATCCCGAACAAACGCGAAAACCCACAGCGGTGCCCAAAGAATCGGGTCCGTGTGGGTTGTGGTCAGGAACGCATCGCGTCAGTCTCTCCGGGAGTCCGCGCACGAGCTTCATGGAATGCCCTTCAATGTTGCCAAGCCCCGGGGGAAAAGCAAGGGCCGCCCCCCGGTGAGGCATATCACGCTCAGCGGGCAGTGCTTGTTCTTCCGTATGGCATTCGTCCCAAATTCCCACTATTAAGAAATACCGCTGGCGGTTCCCCCGTCCATCCACTTGAAGGATCTTCCATGACGCTCGGTACAGGCTTCGCACGGTGTGCGGTTCTTCTAGCACTCCTGTTGGTTCCCCGGATGCTCGTCGGTCAAACCGGGACACCGCATCCCGACGATCACTTCTGGGACTACCGGTTCGGACATCCGTTCCTTCCCGGAAGCGTCACAAACACGATCGAGGCGGCAGAGGGCAAACTGTATGTCGGCGGATTGTTCACTCTCGCATTCAAAGACGGCACTCGCAAACACGCTCTTGCCATCTGGGACGGGACGGGTTGGCGCTTCGACGCGCCCGTTGTAGGCTCCCCCGGGATCGATGATATTCTGGTGTCACAGGACACCGTTTTTATCGCGGGCAGTTTCATCAACCTCGATAATCGCAGGATCAACTATGTGGCTCGATGGACCTCGGCGGGATGGGATTCCCTCACGAACCAGCCGAACGCCCGCGTGCGGGCGCTGCACATGAGATCACGTCTGATCATGGGAGGGGACTTCACGAAGGTCGGCTCGACAACGGCGAACCGGCTGGCAACCTACGGCCCTTCGGGATGGGAACCGGTCCTGACCGGTGCGTCGGGCAACGGCGTGAACGGACCGGTGTACGGCATGTCCTTGCGCGATTCGATCCTGTTCATCTGTGGTTCGTTTGGCAGCGCCGGCGGAACGACGGCATTCAATCGTGTAGCCTCCCTGAATCTGAACTCGTCCATATTATCCAAGCTGGGGCTCGGGTTCGCTGATGTGGTGTTTGCAATTGCGGCGGGACCCGACAGCGTGTACGCGACTGGCCTCTTGTATCAAACTGGTGCGACGCCGTTGAACTGGTTCGCAAAGTACGGCGGAACAGGCTGGACCCAGATGGGTTCACCTTCCGTGTACTCCTTCAACATGCAGACCCTTTCATCAGGCCGCCCCGTG
>CAYIHQ010000053.1:0-9410 GCA_964362905.1 uncultured Ignavibacteriaceae bacterium | reverse complement strand
ACGAAATCTTCTCATGCGCCACCGTGCATATCAGGCGGTCCGGTCGTACTACGACCGCAACAGCTTCATCGAGGTCGAGACGCCGATCCTCATGAAGAGCACGCCGGAGGGCGCGCGCGATTTTCTGGTACCGAGTCGTTTACATCCGGGAAGATTTTACGCTCATCCGCAGTCGCCGCAAACGTACAAACAGATCCTGATGGTGGCGGGATTCGACCGGTATGTCCAGATCGTCAAATGTTTCCGGGACGAAGACCAGCGGGCCGACCGACAGCTCGAGTTCACACAGATCGACGTGGAAATGTCGTTTGTCGATGAGGATGACGTGCTGGCGATGACCGAAGGATGTGTCGTGGAGGTCTTCCGCTCGATCCTGAATGTTGACGTGGGAGGCCCCTTCCGGCGGATGACCTACAAGGATGCGATGGAGCGGTACGGGAGCGACAAGCCGGACCTCCGGTTCGGGCTCGAGTTCACCATCGTTTCGGAGGCCGTCCGAAACAGCCCATTCCGGGTATTCTCTGAAACTGTGGCTTCCGGTGGTGTTGTGGCCGCGGTGCGAGTCCCGGGCCAGGCCGGAATGTCCCGAAGCCAGATCGACAGTCTGACGGATATCGCCAAAGCGCAGGGCGCCGGCGGATTGGTCTGGCTCAAGGTCCAGCAGGACAAGGTGGACGGGAGCATTGCCAAGGTGCTGGGGCCGGAATCGACGCAACAACTCGCCGCAGCGGCTGGCGCGAGTGCAGGGGATCTTGTGCTTCTCATCTCGGGATCTTGGCAGAAAGCCTTGACGGTCCTCGGCAACCTCCGTCTGGAATTGGCGCAACGGCTCAACCTCATTTCCGATGGCCGCTGGGAGTTTCTGTGGGTCACGGATTTTCCGTTGCTCGAATTCAGCGAAGAGGAAAAGCGCTACGTGGCCGTACATCATCCGTTCACGGCGCCCAAGCCGGAGGATGTGGATTTGCTTGATTCCGAGCCGCTCAAAGCCCGTGCGCGTGCTTATGACCTGGTATTGAACGGGAACGAAATTGCCGGCGGAAGCATCCGCATCTTCGATTCCGCACTGCAGGGAAAAATGTTCGGCCTGCTGGGCATCGGACCGGAGGAGGCGAAGCGCAAATTTGGCTTTATGCTCGACGCGTTCACCTTTGGCGCGCCTCCTCATGGAGGCATCGCCTATGGATTCGACCGGCTCATCATGCTCATGGCGGGACGCAAATCGATCCGTGATGTCATCGCCTTCCCGAAGACGAGCAGCGGCCTGTCGTTGATGGATGAATGTCCGTCCGGCGTGGACGACCGACAGTTAGACGAACTTCACATCCGCATCGTGCCGAAATCGTGAAAGATCGCATCCGCATTGCGTCCGGCCAGGGATTCTGGGGCGACCTGCCATCGGCACCGATGGACCAGGCAACCCGGGGCCCGGTGGACTATCTGGTCCTCGACTATCTCGCCGAGGTCACGATGTCCATTCTCCGAAAGCAGATGCGGCGCGATCCGTTGTTGGGATATGCGAAAGACCTTGTCTCCCTGATGCGTCCATTGCTGCCGGTCATGGCGGAACGTGGCCTCCGGGTCGTGACCAACGGAGGGGGAGTGAACCCTCGATCGTGCGCCAAGGCCATTATTGAGGAAGCGCGGCGACAAGGATTTACAGGTGTGAAGATCGGCATCGTGACCGGCGACGATATTCTGGACAATGTGGATACACTCGTCGGCGGGGGAATGCTCCTGAAGAACATGGAGACAGGAAGGCCCGTCACGGATGTCCGGTCACAGTTGCAGAGTGCGAATGTCTACTTCGGGGCGGCGCCGATCGTGGAGGCCTTGCGGCGCGGTGCGGACATTGTCGTGACGGGACGCACGACGGATACGGGCCTTACACTGGCGCCCATGATCCACGAATTTGGCTGGGCTCCGGACGACTGGAACAAACTGGCGGCAGGAACGGTCGCAGGCCACATACTGGAGTGTGGAGGGCAAGCGAGCGGAGGGAATTTCCTCGGAGACTGGAGGTCGGTTCCGGATCTCGAGCATATCGGCTTTCCGATCGCAGAAGCTTTCCCGGATGCGCGAGTGGTCATCACGAAACATGCAGGAACTGGCGGGCGAGTCTCGGCGGCGACCGTGAAGGAACAATTGCTGTACGAGATAGGAGATCCCCGCACGTACATCACGCCGGATTGCATCGCTGATTTCACGACGATCCATGTCTCCGACGAAGGTCTGGACCGGGTGCGCGTCGACGGGGTGCAAGGGAGGCCGGCCACGGATTCGTACAAGGTTTCCATGGCCTATCTCGACGGTTACACGGCGTTCGGGACACTGACGTATGCGTGGCCCGATGCGCTGGAGAAAGCCCGGGCGGCAGACCGGATCCTGCGAGGAAGATTGAAGGCGGCAGGGTTGGAATTCGAGGAAGTCAGGACCGAATTGCTCGGCCATTCCTCGAGCCACGGACACCTCTCCCCGACGGACCGCGAACCGGACGAAGTCGTCCTTCGGATCGGTGTTCGTGGGCAAGACTCGAATGCCGTGGAACGATTCGGGATGGAGATCGCGCCTCTCATTTTGACCGGCCCGCCGTCCGTCACAGGTTTTGCGGGCGGACGTCCGAAGCCGAGCGAGGTGATCTCGTATTGGCCAGCCCTCATCCCGAAATCGGCTGTGCAGCCGATCGTTGAAATCGTGGAGGCCTGAGCCATGCGCGTCCGATTGTTCGACCTCTGCCACGGTCGCTCCGGAGACAAGGGCGATACCGCCAACGTGGGGATCATCGTGCGGCGGGATGAATACTACGCGCTGCTTCGTGAGCGCTTAACGGCGGAGGTGGTGAAGGAATACTTCGGACCGATGGTGGAAGGCCCTGTGGAACGATTCGAGCTCAGGAATCTAGGCGCCTTCAATTTTCTGCTCCACAACGCGCTGGGCGGCGGAGGAACGCGCTCTCTGAAGAATGATGCGCAGGGCAAGACGCTCGCTGCTGCGTTGTTGCGGATGGAACTGGACGTTCCAGATGATCTGCATATCGTACGAATTCCCGGATAGAAATCATGTTGACGGATCTGAATGAACGGCTGGACGAACAACTTCGTCGGATCACGGCGCTGCAGGAATTTCTCCATCTTGACGAACTTCGGAAGGAATTGAGCGAACTCGAAGCCAAGACGCGGGCGGCAGGGTTCTGGAACGACAATCAGTCGGCGCAGAAGATCATCGGGGAGATCAACGAGCGAAAGGGCTGGGTGGATTCGTGGGAAGGGGCTGCCAAGACAGAACGCGACCTGCGTGAGTTGGTCCAGTTGGCCGAAGAAAGCAACGACGAATCTGTCCTCACGGACGTCGAAACAGAGCTCGGAAGATTGGAAAAGAACCTCGATGAGCTGGAGTTCCGGAACATGCTCCGGAGCCCCGACGATGAGAAGAACGCGATCATGACGATCCATTCCGGAGCAGGGGGAACGGAGGCGCAGGATTGGGCGGAGATGCTCCTGCGCATGTACATGCGGTGGAGCGAACGGAACGGTTTCAAGGTTCAGTTGGCGGACCTCCTGGAGGGTGAAGGCGCGGGCATCAAGAGCGCGACGATGGAAGTGATCGGCAAGTATGCCTTTGGCTACCTGCAGGCCGAGAGCGGCGTCCATCGACTGGTGCGCATATCGCCCTATGACGCCAACGCGCGGCGTCACACGTCCTTTGCGTCGGTGTATGTGTACCCGGAAATGGAAGAGGACGTCGCCATCGAGATCAATCCCGTCGACCTGAGGGTCGACACGTTTCGCTCGGGCGGCAAGGGCGGACAGAACGTCAACAAGGTGGAAACGGCGGTTCGGATCACGCACATCCCTTCGGGGATCGTGGTGGCGTGTCAGCAGGAACGCTCACAGTTCCAGAATCGTGAACGGGCGATGAAGATGCTCAAGTCCCGCTTGTATCAACAGCGGCGGGAGGAGGAGGAGGCGCGTCTGGCGTCGATCGAGAGCACGAAGAAGAAGATCGAATGGGGCAGCCAGATTCGCTCGTACACCTTCCAGCCGTACCAGCTCGTGAAAGACCATCGCACGAACACGGAATCGGGCGACGTGCAGGCCGTGATGGACGGGAAGATCGACGTGTTCATCAAAAGCTTTCTCATGGAAAGCGCGACCCGGAAATGAGTGCGACCCGACGCCGACACCGCAACCGGATCCATCTCTGGATCGCGCTCCGACATCTGACCTCGCGGAGCAACCGGGGATTCCTGTCGTTCATTACCCTGATCGCCATGGCCGGCGTGACGCTCGGCGTGGCAGCCCTCATCATCACTCTTTCCATCCTCAACGGCTTCGAACGGACGATCCACGAGAACGTGGTTTCGTTCACGGCCCATCTGCAGTTGTTCGCCTTTCAGAACCAAATGCTCCCCGAACCGGAAAACGCCATCCGGTCTGTGATGGAACGGTATCCGGAAGTCGCAGCGATGGCTCCCTACGTATCGCGCGAAGGGATGGCCCGGTCCGAACGCGACGTCGACGGCATCCTCATCAAGGGTGTCGATCCGACCAATGACATTTCGGCCGCTCGAACACGATTGGTGGAAGGTGCCTACGATCTGGCGGAGCGCGATTCAGGACTGCAGTCGGTCATCGTCGGCAAGCGGCTCTCAGAGAAGTTGGGTGTCGCGGTCGGGGATCGAATCCTTCTGTATGCCCTCGGGGGCTCAGCGGTGTCGTTGTCACAAGCCCGCATTCTCCAGGTGACGGTCCGGGGCGTCTATGAAACGGGCATGGCCGACTACGATGGTTCTGTGGTCTACATGGACCTTCGGAATGCGCAACGTCTGTTCCAGATCGGACGCACGGTGTCCGGGTTCGATATCCTCGTGAACGACCTGTCGACGCTGGAGCAGCTCGCGCGGGACATACCGGAGCAACTGGGATATCCCTACTACGCCCGGACGATGTACCAGCAGTATCGGAATCTCTTTACGTGGATCCAGCTTCAGAAAAAGCCCATCCCGATCCTCCTGGGACTGATCATTATCGTCGCGACGGTGAACATCGTGGGGACGCTGTTGATGATGGTCATGGAAAAAGCGCGCGAAGTCGGCACGTTGCGGACACTCGGCATGAGCAGGGCCACGGTGGTCCGGATCTTCCTCTGGAAGGGCATGATCATCGGGATCGCCGGCACATTCCTGGGCAACGTGATCGCCTTTTCGCTTTGTTGGATCGAGTTGAAGTACCGCGTGTTCCCCTTGCCGTCCGGCGTCTATTTCATGACGCATGTGCCCATCGAGATGTCGGTGTGGGATTTCGGGCTCGTAAGCGGCCTCAGCATCCTGATGTGTTACGCGGCATCCGTGTTCCCCGCCCGGGTGGCGGCGAAGCTTGACCCCATTCGCACGCTCCGGTTCTCCTGATGCGCTACGAAACTTTCATCGCCCTGCGGTATCTTCGGTCCCGGCGGTCGTTCGGGTTCGTGACGCTCATTTCCGTCATTTCCATTGTCGGGATCACGATCGGTGTGGCAGCCCTCATCATTGTGCTGTCCGTGTTCAACGGGTTCGGCGGACTCGTGACCTCCATTTTGACCTCCTTCGACCCGCATGTGCGGATCGAAATGCCGGTCCGCGGCGCTCCTGCGGCGTACGATTCGATCCTGACCTTCGTGCGAGCACGGGGCCACATTAAGGGAGCCTCTCCGTATGTATTGGGGAAGGCGCTCGTGATCATGAGGAACGCCACGCGGGTGGTGAACGTCAAAGGCGTCGATCCCTTCACCGTGGACAGCGTCTCGGGCCTTCGGGAGAAGATCGTTCTCGGAGAAGCATTCAGCCCGGGAGACAATTCCCCCGGCATCATCCTGGGGATGACCCTGGCCGACCGTCTCGGTTCTGTCGTCGGTGATACCCTGGCGATTGTGAGCCCGGTGTCTGCCGCGCCGGCAGTGGCGCAACTGGGTATGCCCCTCATCCGAAGGTTCGTCGTGAGGGGACTCTACGAGTCGAACAACAAGGACTACGATTCCTTTTACGCGTTCGTGCCGTTGGCCAAGGCTCAAACCTTGTTCCGAACAGGGGAGAGCGTCGACGGATACGAACTGCGACTGGCCTCGATCCATGACGCGGGTGCGTTGAAGAACGCGCTCGAGGATACGTTTGGGGAGCGCGTACGGGTGCTCACGTGGTACGACCTGCACCGTGAATTGTATTCGGTGATGCAGATCGAACGCTGGGCCGCTTACGTCATCCTTTCTCTGATCATTGCCGTTGCATCCTTCAATCTGCTCGGTTCCCTGACCATGACGGTCATTGAGAAGACCCGGGATATCGGGATCCTCAAGACCATGGGAGCATCATCCGCGAGCATTCGCAACGTGTTCCTGGGGCAAGGCATCATGGTCGGCGTGATCGGTACCCTCTTGGGCACAGCCCTCGGCCTTCTGGTCGTGTGGTTGCAGGAGTCCTATCATCTGTTCCCTCTGGACCCGACCGTCTATATTATTGACGCATTGCCCGTTGAAGTGCGCTGGTCCGACATCGTTGTCGTCGCACTTGCCGCGGTCGGATTGTCCGCGATGGCGGCTCGTTCGCCTGCGCGTCGGGCCGCCCGCTTGATCCCCGTGGAGGCCATCCGATGGGAGTGACGCGCCGTCCGGTGTTGATCCGGACTGAAAATCTATGGAAGGAATACCGCACCGGAAAAGACCAGACGTTGCAGGTCCTGCGGGGCGTGGAACTTGAGATCCGCACGGGGGAGATCGTCGCCATTGTCGGGCCCTCAGGGTCGGGCAAGAGCACGCTGTTGCATCTCCTGGGGGGATTGGACCGGCCGACGCTGGGAAGGGTCTTCCTGAACGACCGGGACATGTTCGCCATTCCGGAAGAAGATCTGGTCTCGTTCCGCAACAAGTCTCTTGGTTTCGTGTTTCAATTCCATCACCTGCTTCCGGAGTTCAATGCGCTCGAGAATGTCTGCATGCCGGCTCTCATTGCCGGGAAGACGCTTTCCGCAGCGCGGGTCAGGGGAGAGCGTCTCCTGGCAGACGTCGGGCTTACTGAACGATTGGAGCATCCCCCGGCGGAGTTGTCCGGCGGTGAACAACAGCGGGTCGCCGTAGCCCGGGCCTTGATGAACGAGCCGGCGCTGGTGCTTGCGGACGAGCCCTCGGGCAATCTCGACGAAGAGAATGGAACCCATTTGCACCGGCTTCTGGTGCAGCTCTCGCGAGATCGCGGCTTGACGATCGTCGTGGCAACGCACAACCAGGATCTGATGAAGAAGGCGGACCGGATCATGCGCATCCATGATGGTAAGCTCGTTCATGTGCGGCATTAGAGTCAGACCGTCATGCTTTCCACCTCAGTCCTTTCTTGGCGTTCTTGGCGCCCATGGCGTCCTTGGCGGTTCACGTTTCTTCATCTGGCCCTGCCTTGACAACTCATCGAATTCGCGGTACCTTAGACCCGTCACGAACCACACCACCCGACCCATGGCAAAAGCCGAACAACGACACACGACCCGCAAACGCCAACCGACCGAGGCGCTTCCGTTCACCCGTACGAACTACCAGATCATGGTCGGAGGGCTTGTCTTGATCGTGGCCGGATATGTCGCGCTTTCACAGGAACCGTGGGACGGATTCATGCCGCTCGTGGTTGCCCCGATCTTGTTGTTGCTCGGGTATATGGTTGTGATACCGTTGGGGATACTGTATCGTTCCAAGAAGGAATCAGAGGCGGCGGTCGAGACAGCCGCGGACTGAATGCCGACCTGAGCCTCTCCGTTGGAAGTCGCATCTTTTCTGCGTAAATTCGCTCAGTCAATGGAGAGCGCGTAGCTCAGGGGTAGAGCATCTGCCTTTTAAGCAGAGGGTCGCTGGTTCGAGCCCAGCCGCGCTCACCAAACATTGTAAATTGTAGAAGGTAGATTGTAGATTGGAAAGTGATGATGCCGATCCTTTCAAAGCAAAGGGTCGCTGGGTCCCGGTCCGCCAGCCGGCGGGCCCAATACAACTATCGCGAAGCGATATTCAATTGTCACGAGGGCCGGCACGAAGGCGGAGAGCCCAGCCGCGCTCACGAATTTGACGCAAATTCTGCGATTCTTCCCTCCAGAAGTTCCCTCCCAGCTGCAAAAGCGTTAGCAATCAGTTTGCAATTCATTAGCAGCACCTCCTCATCATTCCTGCCCAGGCTCAGTCACTCATTCATCCTCCCTCGAAGAGCAGAGATCCTCGAAGTATTCACTCAATTTGTGCGTCCTGTTCTTGCGAGCATTGTGTGGCGTCAATCTGATGTCATGAACTGCTTCTGCAGCTCGCGGCCCTCGTTAGCATTCCTCTCTGTTACTCTGAAAATGTTCCAAAACCGTCTCATCCACCTGCTGCAGGAGCAGATGTCAGAGTGACGCTTCTCAGAAACGCACTCGAAGCCCCAGGCGGAATTGGCGCGGCTCACCGTAGATGTCCCTCCCTGTACTCTGCATGTACGCCCACCGGTTGTCAAGGTTGATCGCCCGGTAGAATGCCTCGTAGTTCGGCACTTGTTTGTATGCGACGGCGTATGGGCTTTGTAGCCAACCATCCTCGTTAGGCTCCCCGGTTGTTGGGTACACATTAAACACATTTGCCCTGTTGAAGAGATTCGTGATGTGGACATACGCTTCAGATGTCCATCCAGCGAGCGTGAATATGACGCCGGCACGAAGATTCACCTGCCAAAGATAAGGTGTGGTTTCGGTCGGGGCATTTGTGGTGGGGATTCTGGTGCGGAGGTCGATTAATGCCCGCACGCCGATATTCCAGGCGGTGGACTGTCCGAGATTCTGAGGAGCCTGCACCAGCGTGAACGGCGATCCACTGGTTGCCGAGCACGTGCCCAGCAAGTAGACGCCTTCATCCTCAAAATGGTCGACACCTGCGCTGTGAAGTGCCAGAATGCTTCGGACACTCTCCTCGCGCAAAAACGGATGTGGGTTATAGAAGAGGTTCAGCCCTTGTAGGACCTCAGAGAGACGGTCACGAAGCGACTCCGAAGAGTGACGCGAGTACCAGATCCAGAGACTAACGAATCTCACCGGCCGAAGCTCCATGGAAGCGTTCCAACCCTGGAATTCCAATGGACCGTCGAACTGGAGCATGACACCTTGGGATTGCCCGAATGGGTCGAAGAGCTTCCCCTCAAGAACACTCTGCTTCTCCTGTTGGTAGAAGACGCCAAACCGTAGGGTCAATGGTTCAGTCCAGAAGCTGAGCCTGCCATCCACGGCAGCATGTTCCATTGGTTCGACATTGCCGATCGGAATTCGTACATCAGGTCCAGCACGTAAGTAGCCGTTCTCAAGAGGCGTTGTCCCCCCGACGGCCACGCCCAGATGATTGATACTTCTCAGAGGCGGGAGGGAGGCGTGCATCCCAAATCC
>CAYIHQ010000052.1:653-9486 GCA_964362905.1 uncultured Ignavibacteriaceae bacterium | reverse complement strand
ACGGCGGAAAATCCGGGGAACGACAGCGCGTCCTTGAGCGTCGCGGTCAGGTCTTTCTCATTCACCGTCGTTCGGACAACGAAGGGGGCGTTGCTGTGCTTCAGGATGCCGCCCAGGTCGGCGGGAGGAACCAGATTGCCGCGCGGTGTGGTGGCGGTCACAAAACACTCGGGCGTCAGGCCCGATCCCTGTCCGCCGGTCATCCCATACACAAAGTTGTTGCAGATGATCACGGTCATGTTCACGTTCAGCATGGCGGCATGGACGAGATGCTGGAGGCCGATCATGGCCCCGCCGTCGCCGATGAGGACGATGATGTGCAGTTCCGAGTTCGCGAGCACGCCGTCGGCGAGTGCGATGCCGCAGGCGAACGCGGTCGAACGTCCATGGGTGGTGTGCACCGTATGGATATCGCGGTAGAGGCCGTCGGCGAGCCCGATGCAACCGATATCGGTGACGAGGACCAACCGTTCAGCGGGGATCTGCAGCTCCACGAATGCGTCGTTGAGCTTTCGGAGCACGTTCGTATGGCTGCATCCCTTGCAGAATGGAAACCGTACATGATCGACGAGATACGTGGGACGTCGGAGTGTGGTGGTGTCCATGATGGTCAGCGTTGAATGGCGGCGAGGATATCGGTCGGAGTGATCATGGCGCCGATGGAATTGACGCCGATCAGCGACCGGCCACCGGCAAATCGCTCCAGGACCGATCGGTAGAGTCCGTTCATGTTCTCCTCAGCCACAATGATCCGGTCGACGTTGGCGAATGCCCGCTCGAGCGAATCGGCTGGCACAGGGAACAGGGATTTCACGCCCAGATACGCGACGCGGAGGCTGCGTGCCCTTGCGGCTGCGACCGCCGCGCGGGCCGCGCGGGATGTGATCCCGTAGCTGACGATGAGCGTGTCGGCCTGCGGGTCGGGGTCGTGATCGACGAGTTCGAGCTCGCCGGCCCGCCAGCGGATCTTCTCTTCCAGATGACGAAGCACATCCAGTGTTTCGGACGAGTTCTTCTGAAGCTTCCCCTTTTTGTCATGGGCGGAACCGGTCGCGATGACCCGGTCGTCGCCGCCCACCGGCGCGAACGCCGGAATGTCTGTCACTTGGTCAAACCAGTACGTCCCCTTCGTCAGGTCCGCAGTGGCGGGTATCGCAAAAGTGGGCGTGGCCGGCTCGGACGGCAGGTCGTTCATGTCGACGCTCTCGATGGTCATCCCCGTTTCCTTGTCGCTCAGGAGGATCACGGGTGTGCGCAGGCGCTCGGCCCATTCGAAGGCCTTGTGAGTGAGCGTGGCGCATTCCTGCGCATCGGCCGGACAGAGCATCGGAATGGTGTAACCGCCGGACGTCGCGTATTCTGCCAGCAGGATATCTCCCTGAGCGCCCTGGGTGGCACCGCCGGTGCTGGGCCCGAGTCGCTGGACGAGCGCGATGACGAGCGGAGTCTCCGTCATCAGCGCATATTGAACGGATTCGATCATGAGCGCCCATCCCGGTCCCGACGTTGCGGTCATGGCTTTGTAGCCGCGCATCGCAGCGCCGATGCAGTAGGCGATGGCGGAGATCTCGTCCGGCGCACTGAGCGCGAGGCCCTTGAGGGATGGAAGCGCGTCGATCATGGCCTTGAAGATGCCGGTGGCCGGAGTGATGGGATAGCCGGCGAAGAACCGGCAGCCGGCGCGAAGGGCTCCCTCTGCCACCATCTGATTGCCGGAACGAAGTACGATCGAGGGGGTTTGAACGGTGCTCATGCGGTCAGCATCCTGCGGGGTCGAAGGAAGCGTAGATCTTGTTGATCCGGTCCTCCAAGGACCTCAGGTGCTGCCGGTGTTCGGTCAACGCTTCGGCGACAAAATGGTGGATGTCGGGGAAGTCGCAATCCTGCAGCAGTTGTTCATACATCTGCTCGACCGCCACCTCCCGAATCAGTATCTGGTTCAGTTTCTGGCAATCCCTGGGGCAGGTATGGTCGCACTCATGCTTGGGCTGGTCCATGCGGTCCTCCGGATTCGGACGAACGACAACGAGCAAGAGCCGTACCGGAAGGAAGATCGGGGTGAGGCGGAATTTCGCCCGGAATCGAGGACCGTGAAGAGGCAACCTCTTGGTCGAAGGGGGCGATTCCCAAGTCTGGGAGGGAACCTCCCGAACCCGGGCTATTTCCTTCTCAGGGAAGGTGAGGTTTTCGCGCCACGTGTTTCACGGCCGCGGGTGTACTGGAGGACATCGCGCAGGATCGCTTCAGCGGCGTGAGGCCGCCCGAGGGAGCGTGCTGCGCGGGTGCCACGTGCGAGAACTGTCGGCGTGGTGAGAATGTGGGTCAGCTTGTAAGCGAGATGTGAGAGATCGATCGCTTTCCACGCCGCTCCCTGTTCGACCATGAGGTCGGCGTTCCTGCTTTCCTGTCCGGGAATCGGGTCGATGACAACCAGCGGGAGGCCTTTCGCCAGTGCTTCCGCCGACGTGAGACCTCCGGACTTGGACACGAGGAGATCGGCGGCGTCCATCCAGTCGTGCATATTGTCCACGAAGCCGACGGGATGAAGGGCGACGTTGGGCGGTGGGGGGGCCGAACGGACCCTGCGGAGAGCTTCCTCGTTGCGGCCGCAGACGACAACGAGATTGTAACGTCGGGGCTGGAGTCGTCCGAGAGTTGATGCCACCGTAGATGCGATCTCGTGCACACGTCCTACGCCGAAGCCGCCAGCGACGACGAGGATCGTGGTTCGCCGTTCTCCCAGGCCAAGTCTCGCTCGGACGGATTCGGGAGCGACGCGACGAGTGAACGGCGGATGGACGGTAATGCCGGTAACGCAGATCCGGTTCTCATCCACACCTTTCGATGTCAGCTGCCAGCGGCTTTCCTGGTGGAACACATAGTAGCGGTCAACGACATCGTGGATCCAGAGGCGATGGACATCAAAGTCCGTCGTGGCGGCATGCACACGCGGGCGCATCTCCCAGCGGCGCAGGCGCTGAGCGATCGAGAGATACGCGAGGAAGTGGGTGCAGAGCAGGACGTCCGGCTGGAAATGTTTCAATGCGCGCCAGTAGCGGTCGTAGTTCACACGATCGAATGCCCGAATGAGCGGGGAGTTCTCGTGGGGGCGGCGTTCGGTCCGCTCGTAGAGGTATCCCCACAATTCGGGCGTGCGGTTGATCATGTGGAGATACGTGTCGGCATACATCCGACGGAACCACGGGGCCGTGAAAGACAGGACGTCCCAGAACTCGATCTCTACGGGGACATCGAGGGATCGTGCCGTCTCGACGAGTGCCTGGCCGGCGCGGAGGTGACCAGCGCCGCCGGTGCAGGCGACGACGGCGATCCTGGGAGGACGAGACGGGATGTGGTGGACAGGCATACGGAGCCCAATGCTACGGAATCCCCGCTCGCCGCGCAAGCGTCGGGTGGCTCTTGCAATTCAATCCAATGTTCAGAATCTTATCGCGTTCCAGCCCTTGTCCCCGCACGTGTCCCCGCACGCTTCTGGCGGGGATGCCGTAGGCGGGGACGATTCCACACTCTCACTCCGACCACGTACATGGCTACACCCGGCACCGCACGGCGTCCCTGGTGGCATCTTTCGCTCATGCAGCAGATCATCCTCGGCCTGGCGGCCGGTGTGCTGATCGGTTGGCTGTGGCCCGAGGTGGGCGTCGACAGCGCCTGGATCCGGACGATCTTCATCAACCTCATCAAAGTCATCATTGCGCCCCTGATCTTTGGCAGCATTGTTGCGGGGATCGCCGGGGGAGGGGAATTCAAGCAGGTGGGCCGGATGGGCGTCAAGGCGCTCGTGTACTTTGAGGTGGTCACCACGCTGGCACTTGTCATTGGACTCGTGGTAGTGAACATCACAAAGCCGGGGGTCGGCGTCCTTCTGCAGGGTGGCGACCTGAATGCCCTCGGGTCCATCGAGGGCGCGCATCCGAGGACGTTCATCGAGACGCTCATCCACGCGTTCCCGTCCAGTATCATCGAATCGATGGCGCGGGGTGATGTGCTGCAGGTGGTCGTGTTCTCGGTGTTCTTCGGCGCGGCGGTCGGGGCGATTGGCGAAAAAGGGAAGCCGATCCTGGAATGGTGTGACGCTTTGTCGCAGGTGATGTTCAAGTTCACGGCATATGTGATGCGATTCGCCCCCTTCGGCATCGGCGCTGCCATGGCGGTCACGATCGGGCACATGGGGCTGAGCGTCCTCATCAATCTCGGCATGCTCGTCCTCACGCTCTACATCGCGTTGATCTTTTTTGTCCTACTGGTGCTCGGTGCGGTCGCATGGATGATCCGTCTGCCGGTGCGCCAGTTCGTCCGGGCGGTCTGGGAGCCGTTCACGCTCGCCTTCTGGACGACGAGCAGCGAATCGGCGCTGCCGCTGGCGATGGAGCGCATGGAGCGACTCGGGGTTCCCAAACGCATCGTCGGTTTCGTCCTGCCGACCGGTTACTCCTTCAACCTGGATGGCAGCACGCTCTATCTGGCGGTCGCCTCCGTGTTCGTGGCGCAAGCTGCCGAGATGACGACGGGGATCCACTTTGGATGGGATCAGCAGGTTTTGCTGATGCTGACCCTCATGGTGACATCCAAGGGGATCGCAGCCGTCCCCCGGGCTTCGTTGGTGATCCTCCTGGCCGCGCTCCATTCTTTCGGATTGCCGCCTGAAGGTGTCGCCGTCATTTTTGCGGTGGACGAATTCATGGATATGGGCCGAACGTCTGTCAATGTGCTGGGGAACTGCCTTGCGACCGTCGCGATCTCGCGATGGGAGGGGAAGTTCGATGATGCGCGCGCCCGGGTGTACGGAACGCCGGAAGAGGCATCGTACGACCTCGCAGCGGGCGAGCCGGCCTTTGCACAAGCGCTTGCAGAAGAAGGTTGATTCCCCTTTGGATTCCCACTGTTTTCCCTCGCCTTAAGTAACTATATTAAGGCCACTTACGCTGACCCCGGACCTTCAACCCAGAAGGTCCGTTGCGTCTTTCGGCACCCCACGTTCACCAATCTGGAGTTGTCATGATCGGAAAGCTGATGGCAGACATCAGCATTGTCGGCCTTGCGTCCCCGCTCCGGAGCATCGCACGACGTTGCCTGGCTTTGGCGGCTCTCGGAGCCGCACTGGCGCTCATCGCTGCACCCGCAGTCGCGGCGGATGGAACACCCCCTCCCGCCGGACAGCATCGTGCAGGCGGCGAGGCAAACCTGACACTTCCCGACCTGCGAACGGTCACGTTCGTCGGTGGAACCGATGGTCACACGTTGCTGCAGTTCGGCCTTATCGTCTGTATTCTCGGCGGCGCGTTTGGCATGGTGACGTATGTGCGGTTGAAGAACATGCCGGTGCATGCGGCCATGCTGGAGATCTCCGAGTTGATCTACGAGACGTGCAAGACGTATCTCATCCAGCAGGGGCGGTTTCTTCTGATCTTATGGTCCTTTATCAGCGCCATCGTGGTGGTCTACTTTGGCTGGTTGGCGGTCACGGGCATCGATGCGGTCACGGGAGAGGTGTTGCGCGGCTTCCCGGCGCCGAAGGTGGCCATCATCGTTCTCTTCAGCATGATCGGCATGGCGGGCTCGTACAGCGTCGCCTGGTTCGGCATTCGGATCAACACGTTCGCCAATTCGCGCACGGCGTTTGCGTCGTTGTCCGGGAAGCCGTATCCCGTGTATGCGATCCCGCTGCAGGCGGGCATGAGCATCGGCATGATGCTGATCTCCGTGGAGCTCTTTCTGATGCTCGTGATCCTGTTGTTCCTTCCCGGCGACCTGGCGGGCCCGTGTTTCATCGGATTCGCCATCGGTGAGTCGCTCGGAGCGGCCGTGTTGCGTATCGCCGGCGGCATCTTCACGAAGATCGCGGACATCGGCGCGGACCTGATGAAAATCGTGTTCCATATCAAGGAGGACGATGCGCGCAATCCCGGCGTGATCGCCGACTGCACGGGCGACAATGCGGGCGATTCGGTCGGTCCGAGCGCGGACGGCTTTGAGACATACGGCGTCACGGGCGTCGCGTTGATCCCGTTCATCCTGCTGGCTGTGGCGGACCCGATCGTGCAGGTCCAATTGCTCGTGTGGATGTTCTCCATGCGCATCGTGATGGTGGTCGCCAGCGGCCTCTCTTACCAGGTAAATGAGTGGGTGCATTTCGCCATCTACGGACATGCGGAGAAGATGAACTTCGAGACCCCCCTCTCGCGGCTCGTGTGGCTGACCTCGATCGTGTCGGTGGTGCTGACGTTTGCCGCATCGTACGTGCTCGTTCCCGACCTCGGCGGCGACACGTCGTTGTGGTGGAAGCTCTCCGCCGTCATCTCATGCGGAACGTTGGCGGGTGCCATCATACCGGAAATTGTGAAGATCTTCACGTCCACGCACTCGAAGCACGTGGAAGAGGTTGTGATCTCATCACGCGAAGGGGGCGCGTCGCTGAACATCCTGTCGGGCTTTGTGGCCGGTAACTTCAGCGCCTACTACCTCGGGCTCGTGATCATGCTGCTGATGGGCGTGGCGTACCATGTGAGCCTGTTTGGCATGGGGGCGCTCATGATCGCCCCAGCGGTCTTCGCGTTCGGTCTGGTGGCCTTTGGATTCCTCGGCATGGGGCCCGTGACGATCGCTGTCGATTCGTACGGCCCGGTCACGGACAACGCGCAATCCGTCTACGAACTCTCGGTCATCGAATCCCTCCCCGGCATCAAAGAAGAGATCAAGGCGAAGTACGGGATGGATGTGGATTTCGAGCGGGCGAAGCATAATCTGGAGGAGAACGACGGGGCGGGGAACACCTTCAAGGCCACCGCCAAGCCGGTGCTCATTGGCACGGCAGTGGTGGGGGCCACGACCATGATCTTCTCGATCATCGTCGGGCTCACCGAAGGACTGAACCCGGAATACGTCGTGAACCTTTCGCTTCTGTATCCACCGTTCCTGTTGGGACTCATCGCCGGCGGCGCCGTCATCTACTGGTTCACGGGCGCGTCGACGCAGGCGGTCACGGCCGGGGCCTATCGGGCGGTCGAGTTCATCAAGAAGACGATGAAACTGGAGGGGGTGACAAGGGCATCGGTGCACGACTCCAAGAAGGTAGTCGAGATCTGCACGCACTACGCCCAGAAAGGAATGTTCAATATCTTTCTGGCCATCTTCTTCGGTACGCTCGCCTTCGCATTCTACGAGCCTTTCTTCTTCATCGGCTACCTGATCTCCATTGCGCTGTTCGGATTGTATCAGGCGATCTTCATGGCCAACGCCGGCGGCGCGTGGGACAATGCCAAGAAGATCGTCGAGGTGATCCTCAAGGACAAACATTCACCGTTGCACGAGGCGACGGTCGTTGGCGACACCGTCGGAGACCCGTTCAAGGACACCTCCTCTGTGGCTCTCAACCCGGTCATCAAATTCACAACGTTGTTCGGCCTGTTGGCCGTGGAACTTGCGGTGTCATTAACGCGCGAACAGGGCTCGGGCCTGACCCTCGGGCTTGCCGTGGTGTTCTTTGCGATCTCCCTCTTCTTCGTCCGGCGGTCGTTCTACGGGATGCGGATCGGGATCTCGCACTTCTAACAGATGTTTTGAATAACTCAGATTCAATTCTCTTCTTTCTTGGCGTCATGGCGGTAGAATCTTTGTTGCCACCTCGCCAGCATCAGGGAGCATGATCGTCCACGAAGGCCCATCCTCCCGGAAGGGCTGTGGCGCGGATTCGACCACGTCAATGCATACAACAACGCCCAGGCTCTTCGCTTGGGCGTTGACGTGTACGTCGGAGGAAAAGGAGGCTTCGTACGCTACTTGAGCAGCAGCATGCGTTGGGCCGACGTGAACCGCCCGGCAACCATCCGGTAGATGTACATGCCGCTGGGAAGCTGGGACGCATTCCACCAGATGTGATATGCCCCCGCGGGTAGCCGCTCGCCCACCAGTCGGTCCACTTCGGATCCCCGGAGATTATAGATCGTCAACGTCACCCATGCCTCCTCCGGCAGGCGGAATCCAATGCGCGTGCCAGGGTTGAACGGATTGGGATAGTTGCGGTCGAGGCCGAACTCCGTCGGTACGGGGCCCGCCTCCGCGGTCACGCTTTGCAAAACATCTGTCGTGAACTGCCAGACTGATGTCCACGGCCCGGCCCCGACACTGTTCCTCGCCCGCACGCGCCAGTAATGAACCGTCCCGCTCGCCAACGGGCCGACGGAGGTCCATGTTACCGTGAGAGTTGAATCATTCACCACGAGAGAAGAGAAGGAAGAGTCGGTGGCGACCTGGAGATGATACGTCTCTGTGTACGCCACTCCGTTCCAGTGGAGTTGCGGGGTAACGGGCTGACCGGTCCAACCATCGCCGGGCGACCAGAGTGAACTTGCTACGGGCACTCCCGCCACGGTAATGATGCCATCCTGTGTATCGACGAACGGCAGGCCCTCGTTGAACAGCAGCTGTTCCAAACGAACGGCCGCCTGGATTCCTGTTGAAAGAGACGGCTTGACCGCGAAGCGCAGTTTCAGCAGGACGCCCGTCGCAGAGAGAGAGCCAGCCGTCGCGCCGGCGATCGTCAGAACAGGAGGAGAAGAATGGAAGGTTGGTGTCCACGTCCCGGTCAACGTTCCCGATGTGAGCAAGGCGTCGAAGCGCATGTAGGTGGAGTCGTACGACAGCCGCATCTGGAATGAGGATAGTTCATTGCCCGGGGTCAGCCGCTCCAGGAGCACGGGTACTTCCGCCCAGCCACCGGTTACCGCCACCATGTTCGGAACACGTACGAAGCCGTCGAAGACCTGAAACTCATTGCTGGTTCCCTGGGCACCCAGTGTGTCCCGCACGATCA
>CAYIHQ010000052.1:0-643 GCA_964362905.1 uncultured Ignavibacteriaceae bacterium | reverse complement strand
ACCGTACCGCTCCGAAGCCCAATGAGATGCCCCAGTGCGTCCATCCGCGCCACTGTCGTGTCCGTCGTTGTCCATGTGAAGGGTGCCTGACCGTTGCCCGGGGTGATCAGGACCGTATCGCCGGCGATGAGTGTCCAGCGCGAAGCAGAGAGCGATATCGTCGACAGGCTGAGCAAGGAAACGCTGCCGTTGTCGACCTTGGGCGGCAGATCCTCATTGAAAAGGGCCTGGGTGAACGTCATTGCACTCCATCCCGTCCACGCGACGGCGCGGAACCGGACCACGAACAGAGTACCGCTGCCGGTCAAAGGTGTCGCGGTCGCGAAACTCACATCCACGCGACCTTTGACGCCCATATTCACAACGGGTGTCAGGGACTGAAGCACCGTCCCTGCGGTGAGCACCGCCGTGGGCGTCAGCAGGTCTCCGTTGAACTCGAGCCGGTACGCGCCGGCCGATGCGCCCAGGCCCGTCAACGTCGTGACCGACACGGGCAGGTCGAACGTGCTGCCGACGTACACGGACGTGTCGGGCACGCCAACTCCCATCGCCCGGACCACGACCGGCTGGTTCGTCGTATCGCGGAGCCCGGTCGCATCCTGCACCACGACGCGGGTGGAGCCGCGGGAGAGTGCCGTAAGCT
>CAYIHQ010000051.1:0-9563 GCA_964362905.1 uncultured Ignavibacteriaceae bacterium | reverse complement strand
CGAGGAATTTCCGCATGGAGAGCCGTTGGGCCCCCAGGTGATGCTCCACCGCGGCTGTGAGTGACCGGTCGTACACGGCACACAATGGATGGACTTCGGAATCCGCGCGGGGCACAGTTGCGGGCGCGCGGCCATGCCGCTCAAGGAGGATGAGGAGAAGGCGATCCGAGACAAACGGAAGGTCGCAGGAGATGAGCATCACGGAGGGAGTGTGCGCGACCAAGAGCGCCGCATGAAGGCCTCCCATCGGACCGCATCCTTTGCGGATATCGGGGATCGTCGGCAGACCGAGGAAGTCGACCTCCTCCGGCCGGTCCGTGACGACGGAGATGCGCGCAAGGATCCCGCTCAGGACGCGGGCGACACGCGCGATGATCGGCGCGCCGCCGACCAGGAGCGAGCCCTTCGGCGTACCCATGCGGCTGCTCGAGCCGCCGGAGAGGATGAAGCCTTCGACGTCCTCGCGTGAGGTCACGACCGGCGACGACGGCGCTTCGGGGCGTCCGTCAGCACGTCGTCGATCCAACTCATGGCGGCCATCGATGCGGGGAAGCCGATGGTCGGGATGGCCAGCAACGCGACGTGCCGCAGGTCGGCGGGGCTCACGCCAACTTCGAGCGCCTTGCGGACATGCGCATGTGCTCCGCCTTCGAGCCGCGCACCCGCAGACATAGCGAACTTGACGAGTGCGCGTTCACGCGACGAGAGCGGACCATCCGCGTGGACGGCCTTGCCGAGCTGGTCATACGCCGCCGCAACGGCGGGATGATGCTTCGTGAACTGAACGAAGCGCTTGGGGAGTTTGTGGCGGGAGGAGGACATGCGTGAGATGTAAGTAAGTTAGATGTAAGTAGTCAGACTGAAGATAGGAAGACTTGAGGACCGTTGCTAAACGTCTGTCTGGCCCCCGCGCTATTCCATGGCTCCACCACTCCGATTCTTCATCCCATCGCCGTCTTCCTACTTACTACTTCCATCTTCCTGCTTCTTCAGCATCCCTCTTTTTTCTTCTTCTTCCCTGCCGCCGCCGGGACTGCGGCCGAGGGGGTGTCGAGCTTCGGGGCGACGATCGACGGACGGGCTGATGTCTCCTGCGTGCCGCCCGTGCGAGGAGTACCGCCGAAATACTTGCTCACCTCCGCCGTCTTGGCAAAGTTGATCCGGGTCGCGGCGTCGGCATTCTCCGCCAGCTGCGGAAACAGCACTTCATCGTTCCATGCTTCCAACCCACCCCGGAGCATGTAGACTCCCTTGTATCCCTGCGAGCGCAGAAGGAACCACGCCTGGGCGGAATGGATGCCACCGTCGGAATACAGGATGATCTTCTCGTTCTTCATGAGGCCGTGGTCTGTCAACTGGGAAACGGGTACATTCTCCGCGCCCGGAATGGCGTACCCGCCGAAGTCCTTCTCCGACCGCAGGTCGATGAGACGATAGTCGGACCGGCCCTGGATGATCCAGTCCGCCAGGTCGCCCGGAGAGATGTGGTCGACCTCGTTCTGCACGATAACGGCGAGCTCTTTCGCGTCGATCGTGGCCGTGCGACCTTGGTACGGATCGCCGGCGATCAGTGCCAGCATCCCGAGGACCAGGGCAACCGCCGCCAGCCGTTGGTTGAGCGTGCTATTCTTCAGGAGATCTTTCATCACGCCTTCCCTCCCTTCCTCGCTGCCATGACCTTCTCACCCCACTCAGCTGCGGCAAACGCGCCGAGTGCCATCACGACGACCGCGAACACGAGCAGACCATACGGCAGGCCCGTGAGCTGTGCGAGCGTCTGCTGACCCATCGGCGTCGAGTTGTAGAAGGATTCGAGGAGCGGAAACATCTCGCCGAACGCGAAGATCCCCACAAAGATGCCGAGGAGAAACACCCAGCCGTCCGTCCGACCGGTCGCCGCGGAGACGCAGGACGTACCGGGACAGTAACCGCCGATCACGAAGCCGAACCCGAGCAGCAATCCCCCCGCGACCTGCGGCAGGAGGTTGGTCGGGGTGAGATAGACAAGCGACAGGTCGACGAATCCGATGACCGACAGGAAGTAGACGCCGAGCATCGCCGTCACGATGGCGGTGAACATGACCTTGAGGACCGTCATGTCCGTGAAGTAGAACTGCGCCGCCAGTTTGCGCGCATTGCCGAACCCGGCGCGCTCGAGGAAGAAGCCGAACCCGATGCCGATAAGCACGGCAACGATGAGGCTCACCTCGTCGTTGAAGAGTCCGTATTTGAAGAAGGGAGCGTTCATTGCCATTGTCTCCTCATCACGTACGCCAGCGCGTACGCTCCGGCGAACACGCACATCATGAAGGCCCAACTGCCGACGTTCAGCAGTGCGCCCCCTGTCAAGGCCTGGCCGCTCGTGCAACCGCGCGCCAGTTTGGCGCCAAAGCCCATCATGCCTCCGCCGAGGAAGGCGAAGGTGAGGCGGCCCCGCACGGAGATGCGCGGACCTTTCTCCGTTGTCCGCTTGATGCGTCCGGCCAGCACGCCCGACAGGAAGCCGCCGGCGAACACGCCGATCACTTCGAACAGCAGCCAGTCTTTGAGTGGATTCCCTTCGGTGGCGAGGTACGCGCCGTAGAAGGCATTTCCCGCGGCGTGCTGGGGGGCCGCCGTGGCGACGCCCACGCTCACGAGCGTGGAGAATGCTCCCGAGGCACCCAAACCGCGGCCCATGATGACGAAGGCCGCGAGCAGCACCAAGCCAAGTCCGATGCCGGCCAGATAGGGATTCGTGTAAGGTTGAGGCGTACGCGCCGAGGCGACAGCGTCGGGCTCGTGCGTCCCGGTCGATGTTGTTGCATGTGTTGTCATGTAATGTGCTCCGTTGTTCCAGGTTATTTCAGTGTTCTAGAATGGCGCGACCCGCGTCCAGTGGCTGGCCTGGCCTGCATACACGATGACAAAACGAAGCGCGATGCCCCCGGCGATGACCATCAGCGGAGCCACGGGCGTGTGGCGCACCTTGTGATTCACGGCGAGGAGCTGGATGGTGAGGGGAATGATGATGCCGAGCAGAATGACGAACACCCAGAACACCGCGGCGTACGATCCCGTGAGAAGGAGAGCGGCAGCGTTCCTGTGCGCCTGCGTGGACGTCACCATGCCGACAAAGAACAGGACGAAGACGAACAATTCGAAAATGAGGAAGCCGTTATCCGCCTTGGCCGAGAGTTCGCGCTCCGTCCGGTCGGTGGTGATCATGTGCACGAGCGCCGCGGCCGACGAGAGGCCGGACGTAAGAAAGAGCACCCACAGCATGGAGCTGCTCCAGAGCGGACGAGCCCCAAGGGCGCTGAGCAGAATGCCCGTGTACATCCCGAGCACAGCGCCGGCAAGCATGTTCAGCACGCCGATATTCTTGGCCAGCATCGGACGCTGCTGGATGAACGCCGAGATGCGGTCAAAGACAGGGATCCGGTTCCGGAACGGCTTCGGGATCTCGACGAGCGTGTTGAGCAGGAGCGCGGGAAAAACGAGGATCAGGATCCAGGAACCCCACGACATCGGCGACGTGAATTCGAACGTCGTGTACAGCCGCCACACGTAGAGCTTGTGCTCGAGGTCGAGAAAGAGGGCGAACATGCCCAGACTCAGGAAACCCAGGCTTAGGTGCGGCAGATAGAAGTTGGAGAAGGCGCTGTGCTTGTGGTGACCCTTCAGCGTAAAGTAGCCGGCGATAATCATGAATCCCGCGACCAGGCCGCCGATGAACAGATAGACGGGGATCTCCCAGCCCCAGATGTGGAGCGCCGGGTCGATCATGTCGTTGTTGCGGGTGGAGAACAGTTCATGCATGGTGGCTACCTGAGAAGAGAAGCGGAGCACAGAGTTCCACAGAGATCACACAAAGCTCCACGAAGGGTAAGAGAGGATTTCGTGTTTCGTGATCCGTGCTTCGTCCTTGTTTAGCATTTAGCTTTTCGTATTTCGCATTTCACATATGCCCTACGTCAAGTAGTACACGTGTGGCACGGTCCCGGCCTCCGGCACAAGCGTATGATGCTTCCGCGACGCGAGCAGTTTCGACACGCCGCTGTTCAGGTCGTCCAGGTCCCCAAAATACATGCAGTGCGTCGGGCAGACCGACACGCATGCCGGGTCCTGTCCCTTCTCCACCCGATGGATACAAAAGGTGCACTTGTCGACGTGGCCCTCGGGATGCACGTAGCGCGCGTCGTAGGGACAGCTGGCAATGCACGCCTTGCAGCCGATGCACATCGTTTTCTCCACGAGCACCACGCCGCCGTATTCGTGCACGTGACTGGCGCCGGTCGGGCAGCATTCCACGCAGGGCGGTTCGGCACACTGGTTGCACCGCTCGCTCCGAATCTCCATGTGCAGCGTGGGGAATTTCCCCTGCGTGTCGTAGACGATCCAGTCACGGTTGAATCCCTCCGGCACGTTGTTCTCCGTCTTGCACGCCACGACGCAGTCCATGCAACCGACGCACGTCACCGTGTCGATGACCATCGCGAGCCTAGCCATGGACCACCTCGGCTGGTTCGATGGTTACGAAGTTCACGTTCATCCCCGTCCCTCCCATGAGCGGGTCGACCGCGTAGCGGGTGATGAGTTGCGCGTCGCTCGCTCCTTTGCCGAACGCCCGGCGCAGCATCTTCGACGTGTGGCCGAAACCGTGGACCATGTAGACGCAGTCTGTGCGGATGCGCTCGGTCGCGAGCACCTTGATGCGGTTGCTCACGACGCCGTCCTGGTTCCGCAGTTGCACCCAGTCTCCGGTCTTCCAGCCGTTCCGCATCGCCACGTCGGCGTTCACCCAGACCATGTTCTCGTCCATCATGTCGGCGAGGATCGGATTGGTCTGTGTGCGGCTAAAGGAATGCACGGGCGCCCGGCCATACAGCAGACGGAAACTCCCTGGCGGGCCTGCCGCCGGTCGTGTGTACTTCGGCACTGGGTCGAAGCCCGCTCTGGCGAGCTGCACCGAGTAAAACTCGATCTTGCCCGACGGAGTGGGGAACTCCGCAGGCACTCCCTCTTCATAGTAGATGGGCTGCTTGGATCCCCGAATGACGCCGTCTCTCTTCAGTCGGTCCCATGAGAGGCCGGCTGCGGTGACACGATGCGAGAGGTACTCTTCCACATCCTTCCAGGGATAGTAGGCCCCGAGGCCCAGTTTTTCGGCGAGGGTCTTGGCCATCCACCAGTTGGGTTTCTGGTCGTTGGGTGACTCGACCACCGGTTGGCGGATCGCGACGAATGGGTCGCGGAACCATTCCACGTTCAGGTCGTCGTGCCGTTCGAGGTAGATGGACTCGGGGAGCACCACGTCCGCCCATCCCGCCGTCTCGCTCGGGATCACGTCGATGACAACAAGAAGGTCCAGATTCTGCATCGCCCTGATCGTCTCCTGTTCGTTCGGGAGCGCGTGCAGAAGATTGGTGGCATAGACGATCCATCCCTTGATCGGATAGGGTGCGCCGGTGATGGTGGCCTCGCGGATGCCGGTGGTGAGCGTCTCGTGGGCAAAGGGATACTTGTGGTCCGGATTGTCCACCTTTGGCTTCGACGGCGTCGGATAGGCGGGCGTCGGGTAAGCCGGGACATCCATCGTCTGGGGGGCGTAGAAGCCTCCCTTGCGTCCCCACGACCCCATGAGCGCGTTGAGGAGTGCGATGGCGCGGCTGCGTTGCGCGTCATCGCCGTACCACGTGACATGGCGGCCTGGGTGAATGAGTGTCGCCGGACGGTAGCGGGCCATCTCACGCGCCGTGGCGCGGATGAGGTCCGGTTCGATGCCCGTTTCCGGGTACGCCCACTCCGGCGTGTGCGGGGAGATGGATGCGGCGAACTGTTCGAAGCCGAATCCGTACTGCTCCACATAGGCCGAGTCGTAGAGATTCTCGCGGACAATGACGTTCATCCAGGCGAGGATCAGCGCCAGGTCGGTGCCGGGCTTGATGGGGAGATAGTACTTCGCCTTGCTGGCGGCGATGGAATAGCGCGGGTCGACGACGATGACGCTCGCGCCGTTCCCGACCGCTTCGGCGAATTCCTGCACCTGCGTGTTGTGCATGTTCTCGCCGAGATGCGAGCCGATAAGAACGAGACATTGCGCGTTGCGGATGTCGGTGCGTTCGGGGGACGACACATCCTCGCCGAACGTGAGGCGGAACCCGACGTCGCGCGGTCCCCGGCATTGTGCGAACGACGGGGCCGTGATGTTCGGCGTACCGAACGCCTTCATGGTGTGCTTGAAGAAGTTTCCGCCGATGCCGTGGCTGAAGAGTGCGACCGATTCCGGACCGACCTGCGACTTGATCTTCTGCATCCGCTCGGCGATGTAGGTCATCGCCTCGTCCCACGTCACCTCCATCCACTCTTCTTCGCCCCGGTTCTTGCGGCGAATGAGGGGGGCGCGGAGGCGGTCCGGATCGAAGTGCGCTCCTACACCGCCGGTGCCGCGCGGGCAGAGACGACCGTTGCTCAGAGGGTCGAGCGGATTCCCTTCCACTTTCCAGAGCTTGCCATCGCGCACGTGGGCGATGGCGCCGCACTTCCAAAAGCAAATGTCGCAGTAGGTGGCCACGGTCCGGTCGCCGTTCCTGCCTGCCGCAGTGCCCTGCGGCACGTAGGCAGGTTCGCCGTTGGCGGAACGGAGCGCGGTGCTGAGCCCCTTGCCCGCCGCTCCGACGGCGGATGCCGCCGCGATCGTGGCGCCGGAGATCCTGAGGAACTTACGCCGTGACAGGGTCGTCATACGCTTTCGATGCGATGATGATGGTCTCTTTAATATTGCCGCAGTCGACCGCGAGCTCATAGACCGGGCATACCCGGCAGTCGCGCGAGGCGCACACATCGTTCGTGTGCCGGTAGGTCCAGCAGCCGCCTTGGTGCGCGTGGAAGGCGGGACAGTTCCTGCGGTCTTGCGCCGAACACTTGATGATATCCCAGCACGGTATGAGAGCGTGCACGCGGCGGATCCCCTCGATGCCGATCTTCTCTTCGGTGATCGCGCGCCGGATGCAGCGCAGTCGTTCCACGTCCGCCTCAGAATACAGACGCTGGTTGCCCGGCGACTTCGAGGAAACGATCAATCCTTCCCGCTCGTACATCCGAAGCGTCTGCACGGCCACGTTGAGCATCCGCGCGACAGTCCCGATCGAAAAGAGGGGTTTTTTGTGATCCAGGCCCGTTTCCATGGGAATCGTTCTCAATACTTGACACCTATAAATGACAACTTACATGCCAAGCTGGAATGCCGAAATCATTCGGTTTTCGCTTTGTCCCATCACATTTTTTCGACCGATGAAGAATCATCCCTCTTTTCCTTTTCAGGCTTTGGAAAGTCACGCGCCACCATTCAATTGCACTCCTGACCGAAGTTCCCGCAAACGCTCGACCGTTGACTTCTTCAGTCCATCCTGTAACTTCCTTGAGCTTTCTTCTGAATCCTGGGTTCTGACTCCCCGCCTGACCGGGATTGGTCAGCCCCACGTCGGGCAGGCTGACTCCTTACTCCCTGCTCCTCGCTTTCTAGCATTTCCTGGAATCCTTCTGTATTCTGCCGGCATCTCATCGATGTCCCACCAGACGAAATACGACACCGCCGACGACTTGGCCCTGATCGCCGCTGCACAAAAGGGCGACCAGCGGGCCTTCTCAAAATTGGTCCAACGCCACGAGGACCTGGTCTACCGGTACGCCTTCAAGCTGTGCCGGAACGAGGAGTCGGCTGAAGAGGTCTTTCAGGACACGTTTGTCAACGTTTACCGCAAGCTCGGCCAGTTCGACCGTCGGTCGAAGTTCTCCACGTGGTTGTACCGGGTGGTGACGAACAACTGCTTGATGAGATTACGGAAGACGAAGCTGGCCCGCGCGTCGTTCAGCATCGACGTGCCGGAAGGCTTTACGAATCATCCGATGATGGACGAAGATGGACACGTCGTCCAGACCATTCCATCCTGGCGGGAAACTCCGTTGGACGGCGTGCTGCACCGCGAGACCCGCCACCATCTGGACGAGGCCATTGCAAAGCTCCCCCCCGATTATCGTTCGGTGTTCGTGTTGCGGGACGTCGAAGAGAGGTCGGCAGAAGAGACATCGAAGATCCTCGGTTTGACCGTACCTGCAGTGAAATCGCGGCTGCACCGGGCGCGGGCATTCTTGCGCGAAGAACTGCACGGATACATGAAGGCATGAAGAAAAAACTCGTCAAATGCTCCGAGGTCGCGAAGCACATCTGCGACAACCTCGACAGCCAGCTCGACACAGCGCGGTGCCGGGAGATCCGGAAGCACCTTCATGAGTGTCCGAATTGCTACGCTTATTTGGACAGTGTGAAGAAGACGGTCCATTTGTACCAGGTCGAAGAAGCCCCGCACGTGAGCGAGCGGGCGCGGCGCAAGCTGATGGCCGTGCTCAAACTCACATAACGCACCGATCGTCCGGCATCGTCCCCTCCATGACCAGCGACGCGCTCCCTCTCCGGTTACGCCGGATCTTCGCCGCGCGGCTGTTCTTCCTCGCGGTCGCCCTGGCCGCCAATCTGCTTCTCCTGTTGAACGTCCTCGAGCTCGAAAGCGCGCTCATCGTGTTTGCCTCCGGCACCACGTTGTACACCGTCGTGACCGCCTCCTGGTGGCGCTGTCCGTCGTGCGGCCGGTACCCGGGCAATTCCGTCATGCCCGACCTGTGCGAGCGTTGCGGCGCCACGTTGTTCGGCAACGACCGAAAGCAGCCCGAAACGCCGACCGCCGCTCCCGTCGATCCGGACAAGACCGTCCATCATCTCCTCATCATACGCACACTCTACGGCGCCGCGCTCATTGCTATCTTCGCCGTGTGGGGCACTCGCATGGAGCACAATCCTGCATTGTTCTGGACAGCGACACTGGCCTTCATGGCTCTGGGTGCATGGGGGGAATGGAAATGGTGGCGATGCCCCCACTGCGGCGGATATCTCAAACGAACGTTCTGGCCCGGCCGGTCGTGCGGCAAGTGCGGGGGGAGGTTGTTGTGAAAAAAGGAGATAGGAGTCAGGAGTCAGAATGAAGCGGCCAGGGGAAGCACTCAAATGAGGACGTCCCACTGACCTTTACAGCATCTTGTAATCCGCCTGAAACACAAACCCCGTATTGCCTCCAATCCTCCACCACTCCATTTCTCCGTCCAGTAATCCACCCCTCACCCAATCCCCGATACCCGATACCCAATACCCGATACCCGATACCCAATTCCCGAGCCTTGGTCCGAGCACAGTCGAGGACCCCAATCCCGTTTCTTGCTTCTGGCTCTCTGTTTAACAATCTTTCGGCGTTCATGGCAATTCCTCCTCCACAGCGACCTCCGGGACCGGCACGCCTGCCTGCACTGCCGTTGCGGCAGGCAGGTCCGCCGGCTTCTGGACCGCAACGACCTCCCGGGATGCTTCCGCCGCGCCCTCCCGGCATGACGCCACCGCGTCCTCCGGGAGTTTTACCGCGTCCGCCGGGCGTGCCTCCACGACCAGTTGGCGTTCCAGTCCGCGCGCCGGGTGCTTCCCCGAAACCGTTGGGTGCCCCCGCACCAAGCGCACCGCCCTCAGCACGGACTCC
>CAYIHQ010000050.1:2128-9573 GCA_964362905.1 uncultured Ignavibacteriaceae bacterium | reverse complement strand
TCTCCTCAGCCCCCCGCGCTTAGAATGACCGTCGCAGGGTAGAGCTTCTTCACCTTCTCCGCGTCCTCCCTCTTTCCTACAATATCTCCCCAGTGCATCGGCACGAGTGTGGCCGGCTTCATGCGGTTGGCCAATGCACCCACCTCATCGGCGTTCATCGTGTAGGTTCCCCCGCACGGCAGCAAGGCAATGTCCGCACGGATCGTGTCATGGTGCGGCAATGCGTCCGTGTCGCCCGAATGAAACACACGACGGCCGTCGGAGAGCGTGAACAGATACCCGACCCAGCCGTTGCGTTGGGGATGGAACTCCTTTCCAACATTATAGGCGGCCACCGTCTCCACATCCCACTCCCCCACACGGTAGGTGCCGCCGGGCTTGACTACCGTTAACGAACCTTGGAGGGCTTTGGCGACGTCGGCGGTGCAGCAGATGAGCGTAGTGGGGGTCCGGATCCGACGGATGTCGTCAGGTGAGAAGTGGTCGTAGTGGGCGTGGGTGATGAGAACCAGGTCGGCGGGAGGCGGATCGCCCGTGAGCTTCCAGGGGTCGATGTAAACCCGTCCGCGCGGGTCGTCGATCCTGAAGGAGGCGTGTCCCAGCCAACATACAGGATCGAGGGTCATGGTCGGTTTCTCGGGTCGTAGGGCTCGACGGCCGGCAGCTGACCCAGCGCCACGCGTACGCGCGCGTAACCAGGCTTGATCCTGTCATAGATGACTTCCAGCCGCTCGCGGTACGGCAGGAAGGCGCTCTTCATTCCGTTGAGCGTGAGCTTCTCGAGGTCGTCCAGGGACAGCCCGAACGTCCGTGCTGCGGTGCGGTACTCATCGGTGAGAGTGATGCCGCTCATGAGTCGGTCGTCGGTGTTGAGCGTGACGCGGAACCGATATTTGAAGAGAATGCCGAACGGATGCTCGTCCAGCGACTTCACGGCGCCGGTATGCACGTTGCTCGTCAGGCAGATCTCGAGGGGGACGCGCTTGTCGAGCACGTACTGGGCCAGCGCACCCATATTCAGCACCTTCCCATCCTTGATTCGCATGTCCTCGACAAGCCGCGTGGCATGCCCGATGCGATGCGCGCCGCACCATTGGATGGCCTGCCAGATGGACTCCTTGCCGAACGCCTCGCCCGCGTGGACGGTGATGTTGAAATTCTCCCGCTGAATGTAGTGGAACGCGTCGATATGTTTCTTCGGCGGATATCCGCCTTCCTCGCCCGCCAGGTCGAATCCCACCACTCCCCGTTCCCGAAAATCGACCGCCAGTTCGGCCACCTCCTGCGATACCGTCGGATTCATGTGCCGCATCGCGCACAAGAGGATCCCCCATCGAACGCCGAACTCTTTCTCCCCTCGTTCCAATCCTCGAATGACCGCCTGCACCACCTGCTCCCAGTGAAGTCCGCCGGACGTATGAAAGATCGGCGCGAAGCGGGTCTCGAAGTACACCACGCCGTCCTGGTGCATGTCTTCGACCGTCTCGTAGGCCACGCGCTCAAGCGCCTCCTCCGTCTGCATCACACCGCACGTGTGCTTGAACCCCTCCAGAAAGAGCGGAAGACTTCCACGTTGCGCGCCGCGCTGAAACCACGTGGAGAGCTCTCCGGGGTCGGTCGTCGGAAGTTCTCCATAGCCGCTCTCCCGTGCGAGGTCGATCACCGTCTGCGGACGGACGCCGCCGTCCAGGTGGTCGTGGAGAAGTACTTTGGGGAGCGAGCGTAGCAGATCATCTGTCAGGGTGTGGGTGCGGTCCATGAGATTCACCGAAGCTTTCCAATGTTCCGTTCAACTGCCTTGATCACGTCTCCCGAGCGCAGGAGGCCCAGGACCGTCTGGATGTCGTCGTACAGCACCCGATCCCGTTCGACGAATCGAACCTTTCGTCGGACGCATCGGTAGGCAGCTTCTGTCCCTGCGCCGGCCGGCAACGCAGGGCTCGACTTCCACATGCGGGCGAAGTCCAACGCCTGGCACGCACAGAACAATTCGATCGCGAGCACGGTCTCCGCGTTCTGCAGCACGCGCCATACTTTGTTGGCGCTCACGGAGCCCATGCTGTTGTGATCCTCCTGATTGGCGGAGGTGGGAATGGAGTCGACGCTGGCGGGATGCGCCAACACCTTGTTCTCGGACACGAGGGATGCAGCCGTGTACTGGGCGATCATGAGACCGGAATTGAGCCCTCCATCGGTGGCGAGAAATCGGGGAAGGCCGCTGAGGGATCCGTTGACGAGCCTCTCCGTGCGCCGCTCCGAGATATTGGCGAGCTCCGCCAGGGCGATGGCCAGAAAGTCCAGCACCAGCGCCATCGGCTGGCCGTGAAAATTGCCGCCCTCCAGGTGATGACCTTCCTTCGGAAAGATCAGCGGATTGTCGTTGGCCGAATTCAGTTCGACGCCGACCTGTCGGGCGACGTACGTGATCGCATCACGCGAGGCGCCATGCACCTGCGGAATACAGCGAATGGAATAGGCGTCTTGTACCCGGGGATCTTCGTGGCGGTGCGATTCGCGCAACCGGCTTCCCCGCATCATCCGGCGCACATTGAAGGCCGCATCCGCCTGTCCCACAAACGGACGCAAACGATGGATCCGAGGGTCGAAGGGCGTATCGCTCCCCCGAAGCGCCTCCACGCTGATCGAGGCGGCAACGTCCGCCATTCTCTGCAGTGTGATCGCGCGATGCACCGCCAGGGCTGCCACCGACGTCATCATCTGCGTGCCGTTGATCAAGGCCAGCCCTTCTTTCGCCGTCAGCCGGACCGGTGTCAATCCGGCACGCCGGAGCGCTGACGACGCCGGCTCCCTGCCGCCTTTGGCCTTCGGTTGGAAGACCTTTCCGCGACCCATCATGGCCAACACCAGGTGCGCCAGTTGCACAAGGTCGCCGCTAGCTCCCACCGATCCCTGGGACGGGATCACGGGAACGATGCCCGCATTCAGCATGTGTGAGAGCAAGCGAACCGTTTCGACGCGGATCCCGGAATGACCTTTCAGAAGAGCATTGATACGGAGTGCCATCATGCCGCGCACGACTTCGTGGGGCAGAGGATCACCTGCCCCGACGGCATGGCTCAGGATCAGGTTCTCCTGCAATTCCTCGATGCGGTCGTTGTCGATGCGGACGTTTGCGAACTCTCCGAATCCCGTGGTCACGCCGTAGACAGTTTCCCCTGTGCGGAGCCATCGGACCACTTGATCCCGGGCCTTCTGGACGCGTTTGAGAGACCGCGGATCGAGGGCCACCGGGGCATTGTCCGATGCCACACGCCAAAGGAGTTCGACTGTGAGGGTGGAACCGTCGAGGACGATCTTCATGCCAAGCGGGAAGGAGGTGTGAGGAAATGCAATGTAAGCCGAAAGTGAAGGAATTACAAGAAATCCGGGTTTTGGACGTTTGATTGACTTTCCTTGCGATTCCCGTTATCATGCAAGCGATTTTTGGCGCTCACCGCTTTGTAAAATCTACCATATGGAAGACGAGAAAATCAAAGTTCTCATTGCCGACGACGAAGACCCACTTCGGATGACGGTGGCCGCCTGGTTAAATGACGAGGGGTTTGAAGTGACGCAGGCCGTCGACGGTCTGGACGCCATCAAGAAGGTGCAGGCGGAGGATTTCGACATCGCCCTCCTCGACATCAAGATGCCGGGAGCCAATGGCTTGGAGGTGCTTCGTTATATCAAGAAGAATTCCTCGTCGACCGAAGTGGTGATGGCGACCGGCATGAGCGACGTGGGCATGGCCGTCGAAGCCATGAAGCTGGGGGCGCGGGAGTATCTGACCAAACCACTCGACATGGACCAGTTGGTTCCGCAATTGAGGAACCTGATCAAGAAGCGCGACGCGGAAGATCGCGTACGGAAACTGCAGGCGGAACACACCTCTCGCCTCCTCTATGACCTGCACAATCCCATCGCGGGCCTCAAGCAGAGCATTGGTTATCTCATGAAGGGGATGGCGGGAACCGTCGGCGACCATCAACGGGAGCTCCTCGGCTACATGATGTCCTCCATTGAAAAGGTCATCGTCCTGCTGAGCGACATGATGGACCTGTCGAAGCTCGAGGGGGGCCGGGTGCGGCTCAACAGGGGCTTCGGCAATCTCGGCACGACCGTCGAGAAGGTCACGACCGAACTCCGCGTACCCATCCAGTCGGCCAAGATCACACTCGACGTGTACGTGGAAGAGGATCTTTCCGCACTTGAGTACGACGCCGAGAAGATCGAGCAGGTGGTTCAGAATTTCCTCAGCAACGCCCTCAAGTATACTCCGGAACAAGGGGCCATTGTCGTCCAGGTACGGAAAGTGGCCATCGTGCTCGAAGAGGGACAGCGCCCGACGGACCACGTGTTGCTGTCGGTGTTCAACAGCGGACCGGGCATCCCCAAGACGTCACTCGGGCACATTTTCGATCGGTATCGGGAGATCAAGGCGGGCGACGACAAGACCAAAGCCACGGGCCTTGGCCTCATCATTTGCCAAAAAATCGTCGAGGCCCACAACGGCCGCATTTGGGTGGAATCCGAAGAAGGCAAGGGAGCCACGTTCTTCTTTGCGTTGCCGGTCCGATAACAACTCGGCACAATGTTCGGCCCCTGGAGATCAGATGAACCGCCAAGAAATCCTGAAAAAACTGTTGAATCTGGTCCGAAGACATCGACAAGGTCAAGGCGTCGCTGCCCGCCCGCCGTTGGTGATTCACCCCGGCAGGCGGGGCGGTCACCTCTTTTTTACACTTCGATAAACCGTGCCTGCCCCGGCGTTGCATATTCTCGTCGTCGACGACGAGCCGGATTTCGTCCTCGCCATTGAGACTCTCCTCCTTTCTGACGGGTTCCACGTCACCACCGCACCCGACGGCGCCGCCGCGATCCATCAACTCCAAACCGGCAGCTATGACCTTGTGCTGCTCGACGTTCGGATGCCCCGCGTCAGCGGCATGGAGGTACTTCGGTTCATTACCGAGCGCGTCCCCGAGACCCAGGCGATCATGCTCACCGGCGTCACCGACGTGCGCCAGGCCGTTGAGTGCATGCAACTGGGGGCTTTCTCCTACCTGACGAAGCCGCCGTCCAGCGACGAACTCCTCTCGCTTATCGGCCGGGCACTGGAGCGCAAGCGCCTCCTGCTGGAGAATGATTTTCTGCGTTCGGAATTGCAGCGTCATGCGGGCGCTGGCGAGATCGTAGGCCACAGCAGACCCATCCTCGACCTTCTAGATGTCGCCACGCGGGTCGCAGCAACCGAATCGACCGTCCTCATTCAGGGTCCCAGCGGCAGCGGCAAGGAACTCATCGCGAACCTGATCCACCGGAACAGCACGCGGAAGGAGAGGCCCTTCATCCCGCTCAACTGTGCAGCCGTGCCCGAGTCCCTCATCGAGAGCGAACTCTTCGGGCACGAGAAGGGGGCATTTACGGACGCCGTGGCTCAACGTCGTGGCCTGGTTGAAGTTGCCGATGGCGGCACGCTCTTTCTCGACGAGATCGGCGAGCTCTCGACCACTGTACAGCCGAAGATGTTGCGGTTTCTGCAGACTGGCGAGTATCGACGCGTGGGCGGCAATCAGGCGTTGTCGGCCGATGTCCGGGTCATTTCCGCGTCGAACAAGGACTTGCGTCAGGCGGTTGCCGGCGGCAGATTTCGCGAGGACCTTCTGTATCGTGTGAACGTCATAACACTCGAAGTGCCCGCGCTCCGCAACCGGAAGGAGGACATCCCCGCTCTTACCGAGCATTTCCTTCGGCGCAAAGCCACGACAGCGGGAGTTCCCCGCATCGACGCACGTGCCCAGGAGATGCTGATGCAATATGACTGGCCCGGGAACGTCCGTGAGCTCGAAAACGTCCTCGAGCGTGCGTCTATCCTCTGCATCGGCGGCATGATCCGTCCGCAGGATATCGCTCTTCCCATCGGCTCTTTCCCAACCGCAACGTCATCCTCCTTGGTGGGAAGCGCGGTCTCCATGCACGAGGTGGAGCGCGCCCATATCCAGGGCGTCCTCGACTTGGTGGGCTGGAACAAGACCACCGCGGCCCAGGTTCTGGGCATAAGTCTCAAGACGTTGTACACCAAGATCACGACGTACGACTTGACCAAAGAGTGAGTGGATCCGGCCTTCCGCCATGCGCCTGTGGGTGATCCGACATGCCGCCGCGGTCCGGTCTTCTCTGTTGGAGGATGACGAACGGCCGCTCTCCGACCTCGGCCGGGAACAGGCGGGCCGGCTCGCCCGCTATCTGCGTCGTCGCGCCGCACCGGACCTTCTTTGGTCCAGTCCGTTGCTCCGCGCCCGACAAACGGCCGAACCGATCCAGGCGGCGTTTCCGTCCATCCCGTTCCACCTCGTCGATGCGCTCGCTCCCGGTAACGGCGTACGGCAGATCATCGACGAACTGCGCAAGGGGACTGCGGGCGAGTGCATCCTCATCGGGCACGAACCGCTGACCAGTCACCTCGTTTCGCGGCTCGTCTCGGGCGATGATGCTTTACGCGTACGTTTTGCTCCGGCGACGGTGGCGCTGGTTGAGACCCCCGACCCCATCCGGATCGGTTCCGCTCTCCTCCTCGAATGTGCGCCTCCGGAGTTGCTGGCCACCCTGACTTGATCGCAAGGAACCTTTATCATGACTCCCCGTCTCGCCGTCCCTCTGCTCTCATTCCTTCTCGTCGCGATCGGATGCGGCCCGTCCGAAGAACGCGTGCGAGCCATCGTCGGCGAAGAGCTCCGCGCCGTGCAGGAGCACAGCTTCATCACCGGCGGACAGACCGTAGGGCCGTATTCTCCCGCGGTGCGTGCCGGCAACCTGCTCTTCGTGTCCGGGCAGATCGGGCTCTTGCCCGCCTCGGGCGCCCTTGCCGGCGACGACATCGCATCCCAGACTCGCCAGGCGCTCATGAATCTTGAGGCCGTCCTGGAACAGGCCGGGTGCGATTCGAGCGACGTCGTCCAGTGCAACGTCTTCATGACGGACATTCGCGAGTTTCCCCGGATGAACCTGATCTATGGCGGATTCTTTCCCGAAGACCGCTACCCGGCGCGGTCCACGATGGAGGTCCGCGCGTTGCCCCGCAACGCGATCGTGGAGATCGCCGCCATCGCCCTCATCCCACCGTCCGCTCATCGCCGCTGAATCTGAACCGGAGATCCGATATGCCACGCCGCACGATTCGAGCACCGCGGGGAACCGACCTCACCTGCCGGGGATGGGTCCAGGAAGCCGCCCTGCGGATGCTGATGAACAACCTCGATCCGGACGTCGCCGAACGTCCGCAGGACCTCATCGTCTATGGAGGCACGGGCAAAGCCGCCCGCAACTGGAAGGCGTTCGATTCGATCGTCGACACCCTGCGTTCGCTCGCCGACGATGAGACGTTGCTTGTCCAGTCCGGCAAACCGGTCGGCGTCCTGCGCACCCACCCGGGCGCTCCCCGTGTG
>CAYIHQ010000050.1:0-2118 GCA_964362905.1 uncultured Ignavibacteriaceae bacterium | reverse complement strand
CAGTCTTCCCCACACACGCAAACGCTCCACGTGTCCTCATCGTCAATTCCATGCTCGTGCCCGCGTGGGCCAGGTGGGATGAGTTCCGCCGGCTGGAGGGACTCGGACTGACGATGTACGGCCAGATGACCGCGGGAAGTTGGATCTACATCGGCACGCAGGGCATTCTCCAGGGCACCTACGAGACGTTCGCAGCCGCAGCGGCGAAACACTTTCGCGGCTCGTTGGCCGGCAAGTTCCTCCTTACCGCCGGTCTGGGAGGCATGGGAGGCGCCCAGCCACTCGCCGCAACGATGAACGGAGCGGCCTGCCTCGCCGTCGAAGTGGACGAACACCGCATTCGACGGCGGCTCGATACCAGGTATCTCGACCGGATGGCCACATCCCTCGACGAGGCCCTCACCATGATCGCCGATGCAAAGCGACGGAAGATACCGTTGTCAGTCGGGTTGCTGGCAAACGCCGCCGACATCATTCCCCGGATCGCCCGCGGACGCTTCCTCCCCGACATCGTCACGGACCAGACCTCGGCCCATGATACGCTGAACGGGTATGTGCCCGCGGGCTTGACGTACGAAACGGCTCTCAACCTCCGAAAGAAGAATCCCACAAAGTACATATCTCTGGCGGGCGCGTCCATCGCCCGGCACGTGCGCGGCCTCATCGCACTTCAGAAGCGCGGCGCGGTCGTCTTCGACTACGGCAACAACATCCGCGGCGAAGCGCTCGCCCAGGGTGTCAAAGACGCATTCCGAATTCCGGGCTTCGTGCCCGAATACATCCGTCCGCTCTTCTGCGACGGCAAGGGGCCGTTCCGGTGGGCAGCGCTCTCCGGAGACCCGGACGATATCTATCGGACCGACCGTGCGATCCTCGAGGCGTTCCCGGAAAACGCATCGCTGCGGACCTGGATCGAAAAAGCCCGCAAGCAGGTCGCGTTCCAGGGCCTTCCCGCCCGCATCTGCTGGCTCGGCTACGGTGAACGCGCGACGATGGGCGAGATCTTCAACCAGCTCGTTGCCCGCGGCGAGGTGAAGGCCCCCATCGTCATCGGACGCGACCATCTGGACTGCGGGAGTGTCGCATCGCCCAACCGCGAAACGGAAGGAATGAAGGACGGCAGCGATGCGATCGCGGACTGGCCTATCCTCAACGCGTTGCTCAACACGGCCGGAGGGGCCAGCTGGGTGAGCGTCCACCACGGCGGCGGTGTCGGCATCGGACGCTCCATCCATGCCGGCATGGTGGTCGTCTGCGACGGCACGCCGGAGGCCTCTGCCCGCATCAAGCGCGTGCTGACATACGATCCCGGCAGGGGAATCGTGCGACACGCCGATGCCGGATATCCCCGCGCGGTCGCCAATGCGCGGCGCTGGAACGTTCGCATGCCTTCTCTGCCGAAAGGACGGTAGCGCACATGGTGCGACGCTGGTCTATCGACCGACGCACGACCGTCGGCATGGTGATCGGACTTCTCCTGCTTCTCGCACTCGGGCGCTTGTCCTATATGGCCACAGAAGCGTTCCGGGAAGACTCCGAGCTGACACTCGTTCTGGGAACGACGATCAGCGTCATTCTATTTCTCGCCATCTTCGTCCTCCTGAACAAGGAGATCCGCGCCCGCACAGGAACCGAACGACAGCTGGATACCGTCGTATCGACCGTCGACGAAGGGATCACGTTCAGCGACGAACACGGGTTCTTCGAGATCTTCAATTTGAAGATGGAGATCCTGACCGGGTATTCGAAGGAGGAAGCGAACCAGACCCCGGATTTCAGCGCCCTTTTGTACCCCGACCCATCTGAGCATCAAGCGGGTCTCGATCGATTGCAGGAGGTGTTCGACAACGGCAGCATTCGTGAAGTCGAGACGAGCATTCGCACCAAGACAGGCGAACGGAGGATCCTGCTCGTGTCGACCACCTTCATCCATCAGCAGCAGCGAAGGATGTTCCTGAGCGTCTATCGGGACATTACGGAACGGAAGCGGCAGGAGGAATTGTTGCGCCAAGCTATGGAAGCGGCCACCACCGCCGCCAAGGCGCGCGCCGAATTCCTTGCGGTCATGAGCCATGAGATACGAACGCCGATGAACGGCGTCATCGGCATGACCGACGT
>CAYIHQ010000049.1:0-9607 GCA_964362905.1 uncultured Ignavibacteriaceae bacterium | reverse complement strand
AATGATGCAGCACGAAACGAAAAATAGGATTATTAGATTACGTGAAGAGTTTGTTGAAGTAGATCCAAGAACGTGGGACTCGCCAAAAGATATCACGATTAAAACCGGAATCGGCACGTCAGAAGAAGCAAAGAAAATAGGGGCATTAAATACCGTCTTACAAAACTATCAAATGCTCTACCAAGCCGGGGGGTTTGGGATTAATTTTAGTGCTAAAAATTTGGACTCAGCTTTACGTGATCAAGCATCAGCACAAGGGTTAAAATTCCCTGAGCGTTATTATCAAGATCCAAACTCTAAAGAAGCCGAAGCATTTATGAAGCAACAAGCGGAAACAAAAAAGAATCAACCACCCCCAATCCAAGAGCAAGCTCTACTCGCCCAAGCAAAGATAGATGAGCAACGCAACGCATTACTAAAAGAGAAACAAGACTCCGAAGCTTTATTCAAAGAGCGTGAGATTAAACTGCGTGAAGATGAACTTAGACTTAAAACGCTATCAGGTGCAGCTGACATGCATGACAAAATTGAAAACACACATCTCAAGGCAACGGAGCAAACACTTAAATACTCACAACACGTCCCAGGGAGCTTAGTTAAATGACGCCAGAAGAAGAAAGAAGACATCATTTATTAGTGATGGCATGCAAAAACTTAGTCGATAACGAACTGCTCGATGATCTAATTCACATGATTAAACAAAAAGTGTTTAACAATATCGATAAAGCAGATCTAAGAATAGAAGAAGTGGGCACTTACTTACTCTCACAAAAAGCAATATTAGAGGGTCTCCGCGCACTCACTTCTATGATACGTAAATTAGTACCCGACGACATTGACAAAACTTAAACAAAGGATCACACTATGACTGAACAAGTTAATACCTCCAACAATGATGTGAGCAATTCACTACCATTGAAGCAGGGTAGCACTGCATCTTTAGAGAGACAGTTCGCTGAAGCCCTAGCTGAGAAATATGGAGATAAACTGGGTAATTTTACCCCAGAGCAACAAGCGCAAGAAGAGGCTAGACGGTCAACACCATCTACACCCCAACCAAGCCAAAAATCACAAGAGTTACCCCCTGAGCCTGAAGGCAGTACTGAGCCTGAAGATGAAGAGGATGAATTTGTTAAAATATTTGGTAAAAAAGCATCTCCTATCCAGACTGATGGTGAAGAAGAGCACTTATTACCTAGTGAGTTAACACTTGATGACTTAGCAGAGCATTATAAAACAACACCCGAAAAATTAATTGAAGCCTTAAGAGTTAAAACAAAAGTCGGTAGTGATGAGCGTAGTCTCTCACTAAAAGAAGTGGTTAAAGGTTATCAAACTGACAAGTATGTTACGCAGAAATCTCAAGCATTGGCTGAGAAAGAGCGTGAGATTGAAGCAATTAGGAATGAATTTGGTCAGAAGAAGTCAGAGTTAGATCAGAATATGTACGTTGCTAACGGATTACTACAGCAGCAGTATGAGAGACTTCAGACAGAGTTCAATCAAAAGGATTGGGATAGATTAAGAATTGAAGATCCAACCGAATACGCGATATTGAAACAAGATTTCGCGGAAAAAAGAGGTAGGATTGACTATGAAATGCGTCAGTTAGGTCAGATCTACTGGCAAGAGCAAGATAAAATTAAAGCACAAGAACAAAAAGTAAAGAATCAATCTATGCAGCAAGCTTTGCAGCGGCAAGAAGCAGAAAAACAAAAGCTGTATGAAATTATGCCAAATCTTAGAGATAAGGCTAAAGCTGATATGTTCCACAAAGAGCTTATCAGTTATTTAGAGGCAACGGGTGTCCCGGCTGAGAAGTATAACAGTGAGATATTTTCAGAAGCATGGGTTTACAAGATTATGAATGATGCAATGCTTTATAGACGTATGACGAAGGGTGATTTGAAAGAGAAGATTGTAAATGCGGTGGCTAAACAGCCTAAATCTAGCGCAAGAGGGACAGCAGAAGTTGCCAAACCTCAGGCGCGTGAGCAGGACGCATATAAGAAACTAACGAATGCGCGCAGTATTGATGCTGCGTTGGAATGGTTAGAAGCGAGGGGTACTAAGAATGTCCCAACGCAAAGAGGATCAAGACAAAGTAATATTGATTAGATTGTAAACATTAAAAACCGGGGGGTTTAAATGACTATACCAACGAATACGTATACTACGTATACTGCTTTAGGTCAGGCAGAAGATTTTAATAACGCTATTTCCATTGTGGTTCAAGAGCAAGCTCCTTTCCAATCATCAGTTGGTCAAGGTACGGCTTATGCTAAGTTCCATCAATGGCAAACTGACGTTATCGCCACACCAAGCAACGTAGTAACGATTGAAGGTGACACCATTGCAGCTACCGCTGTCACGCCTACCGCTGTTATTGCTAACTATACCCAAATTCAACTCCAAGCTGTCTCGGTAACTTTAACTGAAGAGCAAGTTCGTAAGTATGGTCGTGGCTCTGAAATGGCTTATCAATTAATGAAGATTGGTATTTTCTTAAAGCTCTGTATGGAACGCACCATGGTTGGTACTAACTTAGCTTATGCAGCGGGCTCTACTACTGTTGGTCGTCAAAGTGCTGGCGTATTAGCCTATATTGCTACTAACGTATCTAAAGCTTCTGATGGTATTAACCCAACCGGTAACGGTACAGATGCACGTACTGATGGTACGGTTCGCCCTTTAACACAAGCTTTATTTAATACCGTTATGCAGCAATGTGCTGAGTCAGGTGCTACACCTAATTTAGTATTAGCGTCCCCTTTTAATATGGGTCAAATTCAGAAGTTTGATAACTATCAAACCAAGATGCAGATGGTAGATGGTACGTTGCAAGGGGTTATTGATGCGATTGCTACCCCATTTGGTTTGGTTCAGGTTCGCTATGACAATCAAATGCGCTCATCGTTCAACTCTAATACCACTTCAGAATTAATGATTTTAGATACTAATTTCTGGCGTGTTCTTTATTTGCGTCCTTTATCTATCAATGATTACGCAAAGACTGGTGACACTGTAGATCCAAAATACATGGTTCATGAATTTACTTTAGAAGCATTGAATCAAAAATCCAGTGGGTTAGTAGCAGATTTAGCCGTTTCTTAAGGGGAACACATCATGGCATGGACTTTAAATTCTGGAGCCGCTGATAGTGACTCCACAACGGATGGCTTCATTCGCTCAGTGACGAGTGGGTTTGTCGCTTTACGGGTAACAACGACAGGGACCGCTGTCGCACCTCGTGGTTTTGGGGTGTCGGCTGGGAGCGTTACTGTTGGATTGAGTACGGGGGGAACTGCTGGGACTTTTATTAGTTACTCCGCGACTGCGACGGCAGGTTCGTTTATTTTTGCTGCTACTGCAAATGGGACGGGTAACTTTAATACGACGTTAACTAATACGTCTATTGGTCAAAGTACAGTTTATGCATTACCGGACGTTGGGGAAGCAACTGGCAGGGTACTGTGCAAGGGTAGTGCTGCGGCTACTGATACTGCATTAGTTAAGTTTTCTGGTACTGCTGGCTTAGTTACTTCTTCAACTGTTTTAGCAGCAAATGGGAATATATATTTTCCGTCTGCTGGTACAATTGTTCTAAAATCGTCTGGAGCCGCTGCTACTGCTGGCACGACTGCTGCTATGTCTGGGACTCCCGGTGTAGTAACTGTGAATACTACGGCAGCGACTGCGACGGCTAAAATTAACGTGACTCGCGTAACTGCTGGCGGCACATTAGGAAATGTAACGGTAAGTAGATCGGCTGGTGTTAGTTTTACAATCACCTCGACTGGGAACGAAACTTCTACGTTTGACTGGTCGATTATAGAGAGTGCAGCTTAATGACTTTTATAGCTCAAATTGGTGTAAGTCAGGTTGTAGCGGTCGGAGGAACATCTGCCGCTACAACTAATGCTGTTTACGGTACGTATCCGCCATTAGCGGCCTTTGTACGTCTTACCAGCACCACTCCTTGTCATGTTGCGTTTGCAGCTGCGCCAACTGCGTTGGTGGCTTCAGATATGATTATTTATCCAGGGAAAGGTGAGGTATTTAAGATCCAACAAGGGTTTAAAGTAGCCGCTATTAAAGTGACGGGTGCTTCAGATGGGTTTTTATCAGTAACAGCGGTGGATTCATAATATGTTGTGTGAAGAAAAGAGCGGTGGGGTTGATGTTACTGAGCATGAGTTAGCTAACTTTAGAGCTGCATTGCAAGCGGGTCACGTGTTTGATTATACAGATCCAGAATCTGGCATGTACGTAAAAGTAGACTATTGCAAAGAAACTAACAAAGTTCGCATCCAAAAGAAGATGCCAGATACCACCGCAATCTTAAATGCAAATGAAGAAATACTCGCCGCTAATAAGCGTGACTGGAAAGGGGACTATCATTACGTTGGCCGTATACCTTACCTCGCTCAAGCTAATTATTGCCAAAACCGGGGTATTACTAATCGGCAATTTATGTCAGATCCAAACGAGTTTAAAAGAATGATGAATGATTCCGATAACCAAGTTTTTAGGTTAAAGAAAGGTAAACTTTAATGTCTACCTCTACCTATTCAAACTTATTGACTGAGATTCAATATTTAATGGGTAATCGTACGGACATACAGGCTCAAATCCCAGGCTACGTATCCAGGGCTGAAAGCGAAATTTATACCTCTATGCGAGTCAATCCCATGGAGGCAACGTATAGCCAAACGTTAACAAGCACCGTTCAAACATTTAGTTTAAGTGTGTTGACAGGGTTTGTTGCGTTAAAGACTTTACGTATCCCTAATCAAACAGGGATTATACAGTTATATAAAGATTCAGAATGGATCTACGAGAATTACGCACAAGGAGTGGTGGCTAACGCATTACCACAATGGTTTGGGTATGACGCCAATAGCTTAGTATTTGGCCCAACCCCTGATCAAGATTACCCTTTTGCGGGTACTTATTATAAAAGGTTAGATGGGTTGTCTTTAACAAACCAAACAAACTGGCTAACAGATTATTTTGGCGAGTTAATATTATATGGCTCTTTAATGAAAGGGTTTGAAGCAACAAGAGATAATGCGACTATGTTGAGTGATTATAGAGCATTATTCTCAGAGCAAGTTAAAAGATGTAAGAAGTATTATGAAGCGCAACAAACAGGCGGAAGTGTAACAGTTGGAACATGTAGATAGGAGTAATTAAAATGGCTAAAAGTTGTGGTGGTAAATTAGGTATGTCTGGTAAAGGTTATGACGTAAAAATGCCAACAGGAAATGGTAAAGGTAAAGCCCCTGCGCAAAACTCTACCAAAGTTAAGCCTAAAAAGAAAAAGTAAGTAATGAGGGATAATGATACCTTTTGGCTCGTGGTTGCCGGATTTACCCGTTTATGTAGATCTAAAATCTAACGAACAACCGCATTGTGTTGTGGCGCAAAATTGCGTCCCTAATAAAGGTTATTTCCAATCTCTTCCATCCGTTACGGAAGTAACAACATCAGCCCTTGGCAATAGATGTCAAGGGGCTGCCTCATTCGTCGCATCCTCTTTGACGGCTTATCTCATTGCCGGGGATTCATCAAAACTTTATCACCTAATAGCTGATAATACATTTGATGATGTTTCAAAAGTGGGAGGATACGCAACCCCTGTAGATGGAACGTGGACATTTACACAGTTGAGCGACACTATTTTAGCAACCAATTATGCAGATACCATCCAATCCTATGTAATGGGTGTTTCTACAGATTTCGCCGACTTAGCCGGGTCGCCCCCTGTTGCGAAGTATTTAACAAATATCCTTAATTATATTCTTGCCGCTTTTACAGGGGATGCTCCCTTTACGATACATTGGTGTGATCAGAATGATGCAACTAACTGGGCAACAGGTGATGCCAGAGTCGTAGTTCTAGAACCTACTGGTGGTCAGATAAAGGGGATCGTAGGGGGTGAATACGGCGTTATCTTCCGAGATAAAGCTATCCACCGGATGAACTTTATTGGACCCCCGCAAATATTTGAAATCGCTCAAGTAGAAACACAACGTGGATGTTACGCAACAGGCTCTATAGCACAGTTCGGCTCAAATATATTTTATTTAGCTCAAGATGGTTTTTTTGTATTCGACGGTAATAAATCTATACCGATTGGGAACAATATCGTTAATAACTTTTTCTTTTCTCAATTATCAACCGCTTTTGCTTACAAAATGAAGAGCGCGGTGGATATTAGAAACAGCTTGATTATCCTTACTTTCCCAGATGGATCCGCTATTAATGGAACCCCAAACCGTGCAATAATTTATAATTATACCCAAAATGAATGGAGTTATGTGTATGACATAACAGCTGAGTATATCTTCTCAGGGCGAACAGTCGGATATACGATAGACTCAGTTGATGCCATCTTTTCAACCATTGATTCCGTCCCTTATTCATTCGATTCAGATTTTTGGGCCGGGGGAAATTTACAGCTAAATACATTTACGTCAAATCACCGCTTAGGTGCTTTTTTAGGCTCACCTTTAACGGCTACTTTTGAAACCGCTGAGACTGCGCCAAACGGCACAATGAATCGCTCAAGCATTCCTTGGATACAAGCAGTAATACAAGACGGCGGTTCATATACCATATCCATGGGGGTACGTAACACATCTCTTGAATCTGTTACTTATAAAGCCGCCACCTCACCTAATGTGAGTGGCTTAGTCCCAATTAGTGTAAATGATAGATTAGTTCGGGCAAAAGTTGTGGTAACAGGTGGCTTTTCAAGAGCACAAGGCGTTGAGTTAGTTGGGACACAGAAAGGAGCTATGTTCTAATGAGCTACTCCATCCAATCACTCCTTGGAACGCTCCCCTTAAATGAGATAGCTCGCCGCGCTGATATTATCAACCGGCAATTCTTAATAGGGCACAATAACATCACTGTCGCAAAGGAAGGCGGCGGCACAACAATTACTTTCACTGCCAATGCAGCTACCACTACGATAACGTTTGGGGTTAACTATTTAAGTGCTTCATCTGTATTAAGTTTAACCCCAACGACTGCCAATGCAGCCGCTGCAATGAATACGTGGTATGAAAGCTCTAGGAGCGTGGCTAATGGAACGATTACCTTAACCCATGCAAATAATGTACAAATCGATAGAATATTTAGGTATACGTTAAATGGTTAATATAGTAGACAGTGAATATAAGTTAAACAGAATACAAACGCATTTAGTTGCAGATTATTGGGATCTCGTTAATCCCTATATTAAAGACGCGCTAGAGTATGAAGATGTTGCGATTACGCCATGGGACGTATTTTTGGACGTAAAAGAAGGGCGTAAACAATTATGGATTATAACAAAAGGTCAAGAGATTTACTCGGTTATTGTCACACACATTGAAGAGATATATAAAAAGAAAAAGCTTATATTTAGGTATTGTGCGGGTCACGACATCAAAGAATGGTTCTATATGATTACCAAATTCTTTGATTATGCTAAGAAAAATGAGTGTGTGGGGATATTGGTTTACGGAAGACGGGGCTGGCAAAAGTTATTAGCAACCAGTGGGTTTCAAGAGAAAGCGACTATATTTAGTTTGGAGTTTTAAAATGGGAACATTCTTTGGAACATCACCATCAGATACAAGTACCACCACTAACGATATCCCGGATTGGCAGAAGCCCTATGTTGAAGACTACATGGCGCAAGCAAAACAGTTGCAGAATAATCAGCCAACTTATATGCCAAGCCAAGGTACTACACAGGGGATTGGTGCGCTAGGGGCTATCGCCGGCCAAGACACATTGGGTCAAAACGCCGCCACCAATTTAAATTCAACCCTGAATGGGGATTATTTATATGGTGGGGAAGGGTTCAATGCGGCTTTTGATGCGGCTAAACGTAAAATAATGCCATCCATTGGCGCGGCTTTTACTAAAGCGGGGCAGTATGGTGATAGCTCAGGTAGGGATTTAGCACAGACGCAGGCGTTAGGGGATATTTTTGCTAGTCAGTATGCGCAAGAGCGTAGTAATCAGATGAATGCAGCGCAGTTAGCCCCTAGTGTTGCGAGTGCTCAGTATATGCCAGCACAGCAGACATTGGCAGCGGGTAGTTTGCAAGATCAGATTGCCCGTCAACCTTATTTAGATAAATGGAATGCATTGAATCAATACAAAGGTGCCACGGGAGGAAGCTATGGAAACCAAAGTTCTACCCCTGTTTACACCAATTATGCTGGGCAAGCTTTAGGGTTAGCTAGCATGTTCATGTAATAAAGGATAAAAAATGTCTATTCGCGATATGTTAATGAATCCAGATTTTCAAGTAGGCTTATTAGCCTCGGGAGCACCACGGAGCACCCCAACCAATCTTGCAGGTGGTTTTGCTGAAGCTGTTGACTATATGAACAAAGCACAGGCTGCACGTCAGCAGCAAGCTATACAGATACAACAGCAAGCACGTTTGCAACAGCAGGCTGACATGGAGCAACAGCAATATCAGACTGGGTTAGCTGATACTGCTGCGTTACGGAGTGGGATAGGGGGATTAGATCAAACTTTAGGTAAATCAGATCCTGCTGAATATAACCGTCAGGTAGCATTTCAGATCTTACAACATGGTGATCCAGGAGAGGCTGCCCGTTTATTAACGGGTGGATATGGTGGCATACATGCTTTTGCACCTAGCCAAATTGAGAAAGAGGTTCGAGTAGCGGGTTTTGATCCAGCCACTCCTGAAGGTCAAGAATATGCCAGAAAGTTAATTGAGGCTAAAACTATTGAGGGCCAGCAGAGGCTAGCGGAAGCGAAGGGCGCGGTAAATCAACAAACGGGATTTGCCAAAGAGGGTGCCATCGCTGACATGAAGAAGATTGATGATCAACGCGGCATTCTCCAATCAGCTCCCACTTTCGGCGTACAACTGGATGATTTAGAACGGTTAGTGAATTCTATACCTGGATGGCAATTAGGAGCCACCGTAGGAGAAGCTACATCTAGGTTTGCTCCACAAGTCCAACAATTTCAAAGTGCCGCCAACCAGGCAACGTTAACTTTAAAACAAATATTAGGATTCCCTAACAATAACTTTTCGGATAGCGATTTAAGATATTTAAGCAAAATGATTGGCGATCCAAATACGACCAAAGAAGCTATCCTTGCAAATATCGCTCGTATCCGCCGTCAAAATCAAATTGGTATCGATAGGGCAAAACGAATGGATGATTATTATCATGCCAATGGATATAGCTTAAAAGGGTTCGAACAAATGGAACCAGGTTATAAAGCACCCCCTATGGGGCAATCAACCCCTGTTGGCAGCTCTTCACAACCATCAGTTGGATTACTTGGTGGAGATCAAAATATAGGTGTAGGCCTACTTGGGCAAGGACAGGGAGCTATGGCTAACCCTGCAAATGATACGCACATTGATTACCGGAGTATGCGATGATCCACATCAATAATATCCCAGGACTCGGTACCAGAAGCTTCCCTGATGGGACAGATCCAGAAACCATCAAAGCCACTATTGATAAAGAATTAAACTATGGACAAGAAGAACCTGGCCTAGCAGCTGGTGCTTTACCCGCGTTTCGGCGTGGGATAAATAACGCAGCTCAAG
>CAYIHQ010000048.1:0-9725 GCA_964362905.1 uncultured Ignavibacteriaceae bacterium | reverse complement strand
CTCGATTATGCGGCGAATTTGAACGCGCTAACGAGGATGACCGAAGAGTGCAAGAAAGGCATTGCGGCCTTTCTGAACAAGGAACCCCTCCGATGGTGACGCCGGCCCCCGAAGTTGTGAAGGCGCTCACAGACAAGATCCGGACAATACCCGATTTTCCCAAGCCGGGGATTCGCTTCAAGGACATCACCCCGCTGTTGCAGGATCCGTCCACGTTGCGTCTGGCCGTCGACGTCTTTGCCCGGCACTATCAGGAGGTGGAGGTCGACGTTGTCGTGGGGATCGAATCCCGCGGTTTCATCCTGGGTGCTCCCCTGGCGCTCCGGTTGGGCGCTGGATTCGTGCCCGTCAGGAAACGTGGCAAGCTGCCCGCCGCAGTACGGCGAGCTGAATATGCTCTCGAGTACGGCACGGACGCCGTTGAGATCCACGCGGACGCCATCCGGCCCGGTTCCCGGGTGGTCATCCACGACGATCTGTTGGCGACAGGGGGCACGCTGGCCGCCGCCGTTCGCCTGGTGGAGGAATTGGGCGGCACGGTGGTCGATGTGAGCGTGCTCGTGGAACTGACCTTCCTTGGCGGCGCGGCCCGACTCGCTCCGCACAAGGTCTTCTCCATCATCCGCGTTGACGCGGAATGAACAACCGCCGGGCCCCTGCACGCAGGGGCCTTTGCATTCATGCTCCGCATCGGAACATACGCCCCCGATTTCGAACTCAAGCTGCACACCGGACTCCGCTTCCACCTGAGCGATCAGGAGGGATCGAAGAACGTCGTCCTCTATTTCTATCCGCGCGATTTCACTTGGGGTTGCACGAAGGAAGGATGCCTCTTCGCGGACCACATTCGTGAGATCGAAGCGATGGACGCCGTACTCGTCGGGGTCAACGGAGAATCCGTGGAACACCATCGCTCGTTCGCCGAGCAGTACCGGTTTCCGTTCGCGCTGGCAAGCGACCCGCAACTCGAGGTATGCCGGAACTACAGGGCCCTCTGGCTGAACAGCAAGGCGATCCGGCGCGCGACGTACGTGATCGACAAACGACGCACGATCCGCGGCGTCGCCCATCACGAATTGCTGATCGACCGTCACTGGTCGTACGTCAAACGGGTGTTGAGCCAGATCCATGACGATGAGAACATGCGGACCTACAATCGCAAGGCCTGGGACCTATGAAGACGATCATCGAACCTTTCAAGATCAAAAGCGTCGAGCCGATTCGCTTCACCACGAAGGAGGAGCGGACCGAGGTCCTCCGCACCGCGTTCTACAATCCGTTCCTCATCCATGCCGACGACGTCATGATCGACCTGTTGACGGACTCGGGCACATCGGCTATGAGCGCTCGGCAGTGGGCGGGGATCATGGACGGAGATGAATCGTATGCCGGGTCGCGCAGCTTCTACCGGTTCGAGAAGGCCGTGCGCAACTTGACGGGCCTGACCCACATCATCCCCGTGCACCAAGGGCGCGCCGCTGAGAAGATCTTATTCACCCTCGTGGGCGGTCCGGGAAAAAAGATCCCGAGCAACACGCACTTTGACACCACGCGAGCCAATATTGAGTATTCCGGCGCGGAAGCTGTCGACCTCCTGACCGAGGTGGGCAAACAACCCCGAACGAGAGCAGACTTCAAGGGCAACATCGACCTCGCTGCGTTGGAATCCTTCATCACCCGGACCGGGCGCGAACACATTCCGCTCTGCATGATCACGGTGACGAACAACTCCGGGGGCGGACAACCAGTCTCCATGGACAACATCCGGAAGGCAGGGGAGATCACCCACCGTCACGGGATCCCGTTGTTCCTGGATGCCTGCCGGTTTGCCGAGAACGCGTACTTCATCAAACTGCGCGAGCCGGGCTACGCGCAGCGATCCGTCGCTGAGATTGCGAGGGAGATGTTCTCGCTGGTCGATGGATGCACCATGAGCGCGAAAAAAGATGGGCTCGTCAACATGGGCGGATTCCTGGCATTGAATGACGGCGACCTTGCGGTCCGGGCGCGCAACCTGCTCATCGTGACGGAGGGCTTTCCGACCTACGGCGGTCTGGCCGGGCGCGACCTGGAGGCGATCGCTCAGGGCCTCGAAGAGGTCGTGGATGAGGATTACCTGAGATATCGTGTGCGGTCGGTTGAATATCTCGCTGAGAAACTCCTGGCAGCAGGCGTGCCGATCGTCGAACCGCCGGGCGGGCATGCGATCTACATCGATGCAAAGGGATGGCTTCCGCACGTGCCGCCCCGGGAATATCCAGGCCAAGCGGTGGCGTGTGCGCTGTATCTGGAGGGGGGCGTGCGAAGCGTGGAGATCGGTTCGGTGATGTTCGGAAAATATGCGCCCGACGGTTCCCTCGTCTCGCCGCCGATGGAGTTGGTGCGCCTTGCCATTCCGCGGCGCGTGTATACCCAGAGTCACATCGACTACGTCGCCGAAGTGGTTCTGCAGGTGCACCAACGTCGCGATCATCTGCGCGGTTTCCGGATCGTGGAAGAAGCCCCCATGTTGAGACACTTCACTGCCAAGTTCTCTCCCTTGTAGTCGCCCGGTCCGAATGCAGAATTTCATTGGAGAGGGGCCCATTTCTCGCTATCTTGAAGAGTGACAAATCCGCGACCCCGGCCGAGACCCCGATGACCTGTTCTGTGTGCGGAGCCGAGAACCCGGAAACGGCGACCGTTTGCTTATCGTGCAAGGCATTCCTCCAGAATCGTGTCCCGACGCTCGATCTGTTTAAAACGGCGTGGGGGGTGCTGGTGGCTCCCGGTCGTACCTTCAAAGAAGTCGCCCTGGCGGAACACAAGAACTACGCTGTCACGTTGTTCGGACTTTTTGGGATCACGGTTCTCGCAGGGACGCTAGCCGTATTGGAGGCAGGGGAGATTGTGGGCGGACTGATAGAAACCGCTGCCGCCGCATCCGCCGTCGGCTTCGTGGTGGGGATGGTGCTCAGCCCTCTGGTCGCCCTTGTGCATTCCGCGGCATCCCGCCTTGTGCGGGGGGATGTGTCCTTTCGCCGCTCACTGGGCATTACGGCCTACGCGCTCGTTCCCAGCATCGTGGCTGGCCTGCTGGTCTTCCCGATCCAGTTATTGACGTTCGGCGAGCATTTCTTCACCGCCAATCCTCATCCCGCCACGATCAATCCCGTTTCGTACTGGGCGATGATGGCGCTGCAGTTTGTGGCAATGGCATGGACCCTGTACCTTCTCGCGTCGGGGAGCAAGTTCGGGCTTCGAGTGAACACCGCCCGGGCTGCCTGGGTCGCAGCGTTCACGGCAAGTGTGGTAGTGGGAGGGTGGGTGTGGACCGCGAGGCACCTTGTGGCCTTCGCGGTTTCTCGCGGAACCCTCTGAATTCGCAATTCCCGATCACGACGTCCTGAAAGCAAGACGCATGGCACGGTATATCCTACAGATCACGTACGAGATCCTTCCCGATAAGCGCGACGAGTTCCACGCATTGGCGCAGGAAATGAAGACGCATTTCGCCGGCTCCCAGAAGAAGGCCTATGCGCTGTATGAGGTGAAAGGTAAGGGGAACGCGGTCGTCGAACAGTTCGTCTGCGCGTCCCGCGAAGAGTTTGACGCACTCGAGGACGATCTGGATGAGCGCGGAGAAGCCCTCGTCGACCAACTCAGCGGATTGATCGTCGGCGGGTCCGCCCGATACGCAACGCTCGTCGAAGTCTAGACTTCATTTCAAGAGCCCCTTTGCTCCAGAAGGCACCCGCCCTACCGATTGGTGTCCCTTGGAGGTCCTTCGAAGAATCGTTCGGCAACATCTTGCTGATGGTGAAAACAGAACGCCCCCCGGATCGCTCCAGAGGGCGTTTGTGCATGTACGCCGTGTGCGGTCGCTCAGTTGCGCCGATCGAGCTTCAATGGGAACGTCAATGTCTCTGATCCCCGTTTCACGATGACGCTGACCTCGTCCCCCGGTTTGTACTCTCCGAGCGCATACGTGTAGTCATACAAATTCTTGATGTCCACCTTGCCGAACTTGACGATCACGTCCCCCGCCTGCAATCCCGCTTTCGCCGCGGGGCTTCCTTCACGCACACCCGCCAGTTTCATTCCCTCCGTCTGCTCGCCAAAATCCGGTATTGTCCCGGTGTAAGTGCGCGATCCGCTGCGTCCATCGCCACCACCCATGGGCCGAGGCGGTTCTGCCTGCACGTAGGCCGGGCGTTCGGCCCTGTTCGCCAGGTCGTCTGCGACACCGGCGATGAACTCAAGAACCTTCTGCTCACCGCCGGCATTGATGAGCTGCCAGTCGTCCGACGGCCGATGGTAATCGCTGTGCAGGTCCGTGAAGAAATGAAAGACGGGGATCTTCTTGCCATAGAAGGAGGAGTGGTCGCTCGGACCGTACCCGTCTTTGTTCAGCTTCAGCGCGAATGACGAGTCGGCATTGCGTGCCGTGATGAGCATCTCGAACCCGGGCGAGGTGCCGATGCCGTACACGATCAGCTTGCGATCGGTGAGTCGCCCGATCATGTCCATGTTGATCATCGCCGTCATGCGGTCGACGGGTGTCGTGGGGGCATTCACGTAGGCGGACGACCCGAGCAATCCGAGTTCCTCGCCGGAGAAAGCGACGAACAGCAGCGACCGTTTGGGACGGGGTGATCGTGTCGCAAAATACTGCGCCAGTTCCAGCAGCCCGGCTGTGCCCGAGGCATTGTCGTCGGCTCCGTTGTGGACGGCGATGGTATCGGGCTTCAGCGAACCCGAGTCCTCGCCACCCATGCCGAGGTGATCATAGTGCGCGCCCAGAACGACGATCTCGTTCCGAAGTGTCGGATCGGACCCCTCGAGAAGGCCGACCACATTGTCGGACGTTGCACGAACGAGCTGCACGTCAGTCCGAACCTCAAGTTCCACTTCACTCAGCGCGAAGGATCGCGGTTTCTTTGAGGCGAGGAGAGAATCCTGGATCGATTTGACCGACAATCCCGAGCCGCGGAGCCAGTCGTCCACAACTGATCGACGCACGGAAATGACGGGCAGGTCTGCGGTGCCTGACTGCCGGTCGTAGCTCAGCTTCATCGGCACATCCGTGTCCGCGTCGGCCGGTCCGGTTATCACGATGACGGCTAAGGCCCCTTTTTCTTTGGCTTTCAGGACCTTGGTCCGAAGCGCCGTGCTTGCCTGGAATTCCATCGGGGGCTTGTCGCCGTGGGGTGAATAGCGTAGCACGATTACCGCCTTCCCGGCGACATCGATGCCGGCGTAGTCGTCGTATCCTTGCATCGGCAGGGAAATCCCGTAGCCGACGACTACGACGCCGCCGGAGTAAGTTCCCGAACCCGAGAATCCCATGGGCCGGAAATCGTCATGCAAGGTCAGTCCGCGCTTCCGTCCCGACCGTTTCACGATAAGGCGGTTGTCGGAACCGAGGCGCACGGAAGACACGAATTCGAACTTCTGGCGGAACGAACCATCGGGTTGTGCTGGAGAGAGGCCGAACTGCTTGAACTGCGCCTCAATATACGCGGCAGCAGCCTCGCCGCCGGGCGTGCCGGAGCCGCGCCCCTGCAGCTCTTCGGACGCCAAATATCGGATGTGGGTCAGCACATCTTCGGCCGAAAGAACGGGGGAGAGCTGCGCGAAGCCGGGTATGGCAACGAGGATGAGAAGAAAGAGAACGATCAGCGATCGGACTTGCGTCATGGGCGAACCTGTGGGTTGGAGATGTAGGTGGCAGCGTCGAACGATTGGCCGGAGATCCCTTTACCGTCGTCCGAAGCGAGATAGATGAAAACATCGGTGACCTGATCCGGAGTGCGCAAGGTCGCCGGATCTTCCTGCGGATAGGCCGCGTGGCGCATGGCCGTTGCCATGGGCCCCGGATTCACGGCGTTCACGCGGACATTGAACGGCTTCATTTCCTCCGCGAGGACCTGCGTGAAACCCTCCAACGCGAATTTGGAGACGGCGTACGCGCCCCAGTGCTTGCGACCCGCCTTGCCAACGGAAGAACTTACATTGATGACAGACCCGGATCCGCGTGCCATCATCGCCGGAACGAACAGCCGGGTGAGAAAGAACATCCCATGCACATTCGTTTGGATCACTTCATCCCACTCGTTCAACGGGTATTCGACCATCGGAACTCTCGGTCCGAGACGGGAGGCATTGTTCACCAGAACATCGACGTGTCCCCAGGTTTGGAGCACTGTTTCGGCAAATGCCTTCGTTTGCTGGGAGTCCGAAACGTCGCAGGGAACAGCGATCACGTCACAGCCGCGCTCAACGAGCGCGAGACGGACTTCTTCGAGCGGTTTGGGCGAACGCGCACAGATGGCCAGACGGGCGCCTTCGGAGGCAAACCGTTCAGCCAACGCGCGGCCAAGGCCCTTCGACGCTCCGGTAATGACGATGTGTTTTCCTTGAAGTCGCATTGGGGGTTCACTCCACCCAGTCCGCAGTGAAGACATTGAATTCGTACCGGCCCTTGGCATTGCGGTCCGAGACGAAGACCACCTTCGATCCGTCACGGGAGAACATCGGAAAGGAATTGAAACTCCCGCCGTACGTGATCTGCTCCAGCTTCGAACCGTCGTCGTTCATGAGATAGACGTGAAACGTGCGCCCCCGGGGATCGATCACGTTGGAGGAAAAGACGATCTTCTGGTCGGAAGGGTGGAAAAAGGGGGCGAAGTTTGCAGCTCCGTTGTTTGTGAGCTGGCGCCGATTCGACCCGTCGGCGTCGCTCGTAAAGATCTCCATCCGCGTCGGCCGAACCAACTGTTCCGCGAGAAGAGCCCGATACTCGGCTTGGGAAGCGCTGTCGGTGGGATGATGCCCCCGGTAGACGAGACGCTTGCCATCCCACGAAAAAAATGCGCCGCCGTCATAGCCGAGGTCGTTCGTGATCCGGCGGACATCGCTTCCGTCGATATTCATCGTGTAGAGCTCCAGGTCCCCATCGCGCGACGACGTGAAGACGATCCGATCGCCTACGGGAGAAACCGTCGCCTCGGCGTCATAGAACGGTGTGGCAGCCAGGACACGAAGGTCGGACCCGTCGACGTTGACCGTATACAGGTCATAGGCGCCGTAGACTCCCCACAGGTATCCCTTCGACTTGTCCGGTCGCGGAATGCAGTCGGGCGACGAAGCGTGCGTGCTCGCATAGACCACACGGCGGTCGCCGGGAAGGAAGTAGGCGCACGTCGTAACGCCTTTGCCCGTGCTGACCAGACGCTGGTCCGAACCGTCCACGTTCATCGCGAAGATCTGGTCGCATCCGTACGGCTCGCGGCTCGATTGGAAGGAGAACCTCGTGAAGTCATGCGAGAAATACGCCTCGGCATTGGTGCCCCCGAAGGTGAGCTGGCGAATGTTTCGCAGGTGGAGCTCCGACGGATGACGAAGAGAGTCCGTGGACTGGCCGAAGGCCTGCGTGGAGAGACACAGAGCGATGAGAAGGGAAGACAGGCGTCGATACGTCATGCGAAAAATGTGGAGTATGAGTGAACGATTTCGGAGTTAGCAGGAATGTAGAGTCCATCTGTGAGTTCTCACGAATGGGAATCTGCAGCTGATGACGCGAACCAGGGCTCGGACTGCGGATTCGAACGCGTCAGGGGGAACCCGTCAATCACGCGCTCAATGGCGCGCATTTACTGAACCTGCCTGAGGGCGTCGAGCAACGCGCGGTAGTCGCTGTCGTCGCGCACGTTGTACTCGAGGTCTCGGTACGCGATGCGGCCTGACCGGTCCACAACTTCGTGCAACCTCCACTCCAGTCGGCGGGATAAATGCGAGCAGTAGCAACCGCGAACCGACGACAGAGGAGAGGCCGAGAGGGGACGTGGCAATGGAGGAGAAACGCCAAGCTCTCGTTCGGTCCATCACGAAAAATACGCCACGGGAGGTCGAGAAGCAAAGCCCGGACCTCGCTCTGCCCGCATTTTGTGTCGTATTGCAAATCAGAAGGGGCACTCCTATATTGTCCGCATGCAACTCCTCATGGAACGTATCGGCGTCATGATCCTCTTGGGCCTGTATGTGGGCTTGATAGAAGGCGCCGCCGTCCACCACCATCCCGAGACTGCGGCTACGTCATCGGAAACGGCCACAGTGTGCCAGCAAAACGCGGATCGAAGTGAATCCTCCTCAACCCTTCGGACTGGCCACGTGTGCGCGTTGTGCGTGGCTGGTGTGCATGCCTCCACACTCGATAGTTGTTCGTTCCGTACGCCGGCGCGCTCCACCTGTGGGGGCACCCTCGTCCCTCCAGTGGCCCCCGAACTCTCCGAGTTCTTCGGATCCCTTTCTCGCCGGGGACCGCCCGCCTGGGTGGTCTGACCTCCGAACACTTTTTCTTTCCGATCCATCGCGACACATCCCGGATGGACACGTTGAGCTCCGGAAGCCGGTCGCATCGCCCGCGACGGTGAACCGGGAGGTCGCGATCGCTCCAACTGAAAGGGAAAACTCGCAATGATGGTGCGATATTGTTCGCTGTTGACTCTCGCGTTGCTTATGGCAACGATCAAAACTGGAGCACAAACCTCGCTAAATCCCGATATCAGCGTCATTCCCCGGTTTCGCGTTGAATCGTCTGACGGGGGATCATTGCCGGCAGACCGGGTGTTCTCCCGCCCCCAATTCACGCTGGAGGAACTGGAGATCGCGATCCAGGGATATCTCAATCCTTTTGCGCGCGCCGATATTTTTCTGGCGAAGCCCGGAGCGGGCGATGAACCGCTTGAGATCGAAGAGGCCTATGCGACGGTCCTCCGCGGTCTGCCTTATGACATCAACCTGCGGATGGGGAAGTACCTCGTCGAGTTTGGCAAGATCAATACCGTGCACCCGCATGCCTGGTCGTTCGTGTCGAGGCCGGCAAGCATTGAACGCTTCCTGGGCGAGGAGGGAGTGAACGATATCGGCGTCTCAGCGAGTATTCTTCTGCCCACGGGAGGCCTGTACACCCGCCTCAACGTGGACCTCTTCGACGGCGCTACGCTGAACTCGCTTGATCCGCTTTCGGGGTCCACCTCAGGTGGAGTTGGTCTCGTGGATACCCTCACCTCGGCCACACGATATGGAATTGCGAGTCGTGTGACGTCGTTCTTTCCGGTCGGAGAATCGAGCGACCTGGAATTGGGCGTGAGCGGCATGACGGGTATCCATGATCCGTACCACGAATTGCGATTCTGGTACGGAAATGTGGACTTCAAGTACAAGTGGAAACGTGATTCCTATACTTCGTGGACAATTCAAGGAGAGGGGCTCTTCAATCGTCGCGACGTCGCGCGAGTGGCGGGTGGCTCAGAGCCCATCAGCACGTTTGGTGCGTACGTGTCTGCGGACCATCAATTCCAGAAAGTGTACAGCGCCGGTGTCCGCGTCGATTGGTCCGAAGCGCCATATGCCTCGGATGACCGTGCGTACGGCGGCGCTGTGTGGATGGGATACTATCCGGTGGAGGAGACGCTTGCGCTTCGGTTCCAACTGCAACACATGATCACGGAAGCTCCAACCGGCGGGCGAACGGCTGTCAATACCGTCGCACTTCAGGTGATGTTTTCGCTCGGACCACACCGGGCGCATCCATTCTGACCGTACACCTAACTCATGGAGTACTCAATGCGGTTCCGACATATCCTGTTCCTCTTGTTCGTGACAATGCCGGTTTTCGGCTCGCCACCAATCAAGGTGGTTACCAGCACAAGCGACCTGGCCGAATTCGCGAAGATCATCGG
>CAYIHQ010000047.1:0-9740 GCA_964362905.1 uncultured Ignavibacteriaceae bacterium | reverse complement strand
GGACCACCTGGTATGTGCTGACCATCTCTGCGAGCGCGCTGCAGGATTGGAAGAACGTGCCGATCCGGGATACAGTTCTCACGCTTCATCTTGCGACGCGTGATGTGGACAATGACGGGAGTATCGAAGGGAGGGTGGTGGACGAGGGTCGTACGGACACCAGCGGCCACATCATGGTCGTGGCGCGCGAGATCAAGCAACGTCAACCGCAGATCATCGCCGCCAGTGCAGCATCGATGGGATCGTTTCGCCTGGAAGGACTTTCTGCGGGACGCTTTGTCGTTTACTCGTATCGCGACCGCAACGCAAACGGGATCCTCGATGCGGGCAAGCCGTTTCCATTTGTTCCATCGGAGCGTCGTTCGGCGCTCTCCGATACGCTCCGCGTCCGTCCCCGCTGGCCTTTGGAAGGATTGTCGATCCGGATTCCGCGGTAGGAGCCCTCTACGAGTCAGATGGCGATGCCCGAGTGAAAGCGGCGTTGTTGTGGATTTTCAGGCGTTTTTTGTCTAGAATACTTCTGTTGTTCTTCGGAAAAAGACCATGTTGGAATCCTATATTCCCATCTTTTTCATGATCGGCGGAGGCATTGCGTTCGCCTTGCTCATGGGGAAGATCAACGAGATCGTGGGGCCGAAGCGCCCCAGCGAAGAGAAACAGTCCACTTACGAAAGCGGCATGGAACCCGTCCGAAGCGCCCGCGAGCGCTTTTCCGTCAAGTTCTATATGGTTGCCATGTTGTTCATCATCTTTGATATCGAGGTGGTCTTCTTGTATCCCTGGGCTGTCTCCTTCCGTTCCCTGGGGTTCGCTGGGTTTGTCACGATGCTCGTATTTCTGAGCATTCTGCTGGTCGGCTACGTATATGTCTGGAGGAAAGGAGCGTTGGAATGGGACTAGACAAGGCGTTGGGGGAGAGCTTCTTCCTGACGAAACTAGATTTCGCCATCAACTGGTGTCGCAAGAATTCGCTGTTCCCCATGCCCATGGGGATCTCGTGTTGCGCGATTGAAATGATGGCCTTTGCGGGTCCGCGGTTTGATGCCGCTCGTTTCGGCTCCGAAGTGCTGCGCTTCTCACCTCGCCAGTCGGACGTCATGATCGTTGCGGGGACAACCACGTACAAGATGGCCCACGTCGTCCGAAAGATCTACGACCAAATGCCCGAACCGAAGTGGGTCATTGCCATGGGTGCCTGCACCTCCTCGGGCGGAATGTACCGTACGTATTCGGTCGTGCAGGGCATCGACCTTTTTCTGCCGGTCGACGTGTATGTGGCCGGATGCCCACCGCGTCCGGACAATCTCCTGAACGGCCTCATGTTGCTCCAACAGAAGGTCCAGCGCGGCGAAAGCCGCGGTACGGCGCCCGCGTTCGTGGGCGAGCTGCCGCTGCATCTGCGCGCCGCTGCCGGCAAGGTCGCGTGACCATGAACGATCAAGTCCTCCATCGCTTGCGGGACCGCTTCGGCGACGCCATTGAGGAGTCGGCCGAGTTCCGCGGCGAACTGACCGTCGTCGTACCCCGGGAGCGTATCGTCGAGGTCTGCCGCTTCCTCCAAGAAGATCCGAGTCTGCGGTTCGACCTCCTCTCGGACCTCTGTGGCATCGACATGTATACGCCGCTTCGACGATTCGGCGTCATCTACAATCTCCTCTCGATCTCCCGCAAGCACCGCATCCGTGTCAAGACGTACTGTGAAGAAGCTGATCCGGTGGTCCCGACGGTGACGGGCGTGTGGAGCACCGCCAATTGGCACGAGCGTGAGACCTACGACATGTTCGGCATCCGGTTCGAGGGGCATCCCGACCTCCGCCGCATTTACATGCCCGACGCGTTCGAGTACCATCCGCTCCGAAAAGACTTCCCCCTGATGGGTGTCCCCGGTTCGCTTCCCCTTCCGAAGAAGTAGGCCATGGCCGTCCAAACCGACGAACTTCCCCGCCGCTCCAAGATTCTCCAGGCGCTGGAGGACCAGAACACCAGTCTTCAGTTCGAAGACCCGCTCGAAAGCGAGATGATCCTCAACATGGGTCCGCAGCATCCTGCGACCCATGGCGTGTTGCGATTGCTCGTCAAGCTGGACGGTGAGACGGTGGTGGGATGCGTGCCAGAGGTCGGCTATTTGCACCGGGGCTACGAAAAACTCGCCGAGAACTGCACCTATCACGAATTCATTCCGCACACGGACCGGCTCGACTACCTCTCGCCGCTCTCGAACAATACTGCCTACGCGCTTGCGGTCGAGAAACTCCTCGGAATCGAGGCGCCGCCCCGGGCGCAATACATTCGCACGGTCATCGCCGAACTTGCCCGGATCTCGTCGCACTTGCTGTGGCTTGGCTCGCTCGCCATGGACGTCGGTGCATTGACCGTCTTCATGTGGAGCTTCCGCGAGCGCGAGAAGATGTACGACCTGTTCGAGAACCTTGCGGGTGCGCGCTTCACCACGTCGTTCACGCGCATCGGCGGCCTGGCGCACGACCTGCTGCCCGACGTCGAACAGATGATGCGTGCATTCCTGAAGGAACTACCCGCGAATCTCGCAGAGTGCGAAGGGCTCCTGAATCGGAACCGCATCTTCGTCGAGCGGTGCGACGGCATTGGGGTCATTACGGCGGAACAAGCGATCGACCTGGGCTTCACCGGTCCCGGCCTGCGCGCGTGCGGGATTCCGCATGACCTGCGGCGGTCGCAACCGTACCTCGTGTATCCCGACATGGATTTTGAGGTGCCGACGTACGAAGGAGGGGACGTCCTCGCGCGATACTACGTGCGGATGGCCGAGATCAAGGAGAGCATCAAGATCGTCCGGCAGGCCCTGGACCGGATGCCGAAGGGCGACGTGCATGCCTTCCTGCCGAAGAAAGTGCTCCCGAGGAAAGAACAGGTCTACACCCGCATGGAAGAATTGATCCACGATTTCATGCTCGTGAACTTCGGCGAGAATCCCCCGGTGGGGGAGATCTACCAGGGGTTCGAAGCCCCCAAGGGCGAACTCGGCTTCTATTTGTACAGCGACGGCAAAGGATATCCTTGGCGGTTGAAGATCCGGTCGCCGTCATTCACCAACATCCAGGCGTTGCCGACCCTCGTTCAGGGCGCCATGATCTCGGATGTCGTGGCAATCATCGGCAGCATCGATCCCGTCATGGGCGAAGCCGACAAGTAGTCTGCCGCTCCCTACCCCCAGACACATGCTCAACGAGAACAACCTGAAGCGGGTCGAGGAACTGAAGCACTGTTATCCCACGACCCAGGCGCTGACCCTGCCCGTCCTCTGGATGGTGCAGGAACAGGAGGGCTACATCTCCGAGGAATCGATGAATGAGGTGGCGGCGCTTCTGGACGTCTCCGATGCGCACGTTCTGGGCGTGGTGACGTTCTACACCATGTTCCATGACAAGCCACACGGCCGGTACCACGTCGAGGTTTGCACCAACGTGTCGTGCATGCTGAGGGGTTCGGACAAGATCCTGAAGCACTTGGAACAACGGTTGGGAATTTCCTGCGGCCAAACAACCCCGGACCGGAAGGTCACGTTGAGCGAGACTGAGTGCATGGGTGCCTGCGGGTATGCGCCCATGGTCGCAATCGGCGAAGAGTATCACGAGAATCTGACGCCGGAAAAAGTGGACCGATTGCTGGAGGGATTGCGATGATCCAGCATCCGTCCCATCCCGAGCATGCGACCAAGTGGGAGAATGTCATCCTCCCGCCGATCAAGGACCTCCACAAGATCGACATCTACCGGCAACACAGCGGCTACGGCGCTTTCCGTAAGGCGCTGGCCATGAAGCCGGAGGATGTCGTGGAAGAAGTGAAGAAATCGGGCCTTCGCGGGCGCGGCGGTGCCTGCTTTCCGACGGGCCTCAAGTGGTCATTCATGCCGAAGCAGACGGCCCAAGCGAAGTATCTGTGCGTGAACGGCGACGAGTCGGAGCCCGGTACCTTCAAAGACCGGCAGATCTTCGAGTTCAATCCGCATCTGCTGATCGAGGGAACCCTGATCGCCTGCTGGGCGATGGGCATCGCCTCGGCCTACATCTACATTCGCGGCGAGTACGGCAAGTGGATCCGGATGATGGAGCGCGCGATCGAGGATGCAGTTGCCAATCGTCTGGTGGGAGAGAACATCCTGGACACCGGTTTCTCGACCAACCTCTATATCCACAAAGGTGCAGGGGCGTACATTTGCGGCGAGGAGTCGTCCCTCATGAATTCCATCGAGGGCCAGCGTGGCTATCCCCGCGTAAGGCCGCCCTTTCCGGCCCAATTCGGATTGTGGGGCTGTCCGACGACCATCAATAATGTCGAGACCATTGCCAACGTGCCCGTCATCATCGAACGCGGCGCTGCATGGTACGCCGCACTAGGCGTGCCGAAGCATCCGGGCCCTATCCTCGTCGGCGTGAGCGGCCATGTGAACCGGCCTGGTGTCTACGAAATGCCGACGGGTGTGCCGTTGCTCGAGATCATTCACCGATGGGCTGGCGGTGTCACGGGCAACAAGGCGATCAAGGCGGTCATTCCCGGCGGATCCTCGACGATGATCCTCCGCGGTGAACAGCTCGAAGGCGTTCGCATGGATGCCGATTCTCTCAAGGCCGCCGGGTCCTCCGTCGGTACGGCCGGACTTATCGTGATGGACGAGGACACGGACCTCGTCGCCGTCCTGACGCGCATCGCGAAATTCTATTATCATGAATCCTGCGGCCAATGTACTCCGTGCCGCGAGGGGACCGGATGGTTGTGGAAGATCTTGAAGCGATTCGAGGCCGGGGAGGCCCGACTGTCAGACGTTGACCTCCTGATGGACGTTGCGAACAACATCGAAGGCAACACGATCTGTGCCTTGGGCGACGCCGCCGCCTGGCCTGTGCAGTCGATGCTGCGACGGTTCCGGGGGGAATTCGAACAGCGGACTGTCGACAAGGCGGTCGAAGCCCCGGTTGCGGTTTGAGAGAGGCCTTGTTGCCGTTATCAACGAAACCCGCGCATTCCCAGAGGAATCGCGGGTTTCGGCGTCTCCGGAGGGGAACCCGGGACTGGTCTGATGCGTCAAAGAAATTGGACGTGTTTCGCCAGCAACTCCCAGCGATTCTCTTCGTAGGTTCCCATGGACTCCAGGAGCGCACTCGTAATCGATGCCATGATGCCCACCCCGGCCCTTTCTTCGCGGTATGCTCTGAGGCCGGTACGGCGGTCGGAACCCATGAGCGAACCCGTCCCCGATAAGGAACTTTCAACCTCCGCCGACGACGTCCTCGTCGCTCTCGTACAGAGCGGCGACCATCGCGCATTTCAACACCTGGTCCAGCGGCATCAAGAGCGGGTGCGGAATCTCTTGTACTCCATCTTCCGCGAACACGAGTTGGTGGCAGACATCTCTCAAGAGGTCTTCATCAAAGCCTTCGAAGCCTTGCCAGGATTCCGGTTCGAATCCTCTTTCTACACGTGGCTCTACCGGATCGCGGTGAACAAAGGTCGCGATGAGCTCCGCCGGCGGAAACTCCGACGTTTCTTTTCCCTCCAAAGCCTGGACGACGGTGTCCGTGCCGACCTGGAGGCGCGGCTGGCAGAACGTCCGCGCGATCTCGATGCGCCGGACTTGGTCGCCCTGGGGTTACGTTCCCTGCCCGAACACCAGCGGGAAGTGGTCGTCCTGAAGGATCTCCAGGGCTTCTCCTACGAGGAGATCGCTGAGATCCTGGACGTGGAGGTAGGAACCGTCAAATCACGCCTGTCACGTGCGCGGACCGCTTTAAGAATTGTGCTTGGTCCGCTCCTGAATGAGGATGTCCCATGAGCCTTCCGCTACAGAGAGCAGATGCGTTATTGATCAGCCGTGCCCTCGACGGCGACCTGACAGCCAACGAGCGAGTGATCTTCGACAGTCGGTACACTGAGGACGAGAGTTTTCGGCATGAAGTCGACGCGCGGCGACGCCTGAAAGATATCATCCGCCAACTTCCCGGGGTTGCCCCCGACCCGGCATTCGCCGCACGTGTTGCTGCGCAATTGACGTCCGTTGAGCACGAAGAGAGGAATCTCCTTCCGTTCCCCCGTCGCTATCTCCCGATCGCGGCCATGGCCGTGACGGCGGTCGTCGCCGTTGCCACGTTCATGATCCTCCAGAGCCGCATTCCGATCCTTCGGTTTTGGGAGCAGCAGGCCGCGACGGTCCGCCAGGCCTATGAGCAGAGTGTGGCGCAAGGATCGCTCTTGCCGCTGCTTGGGAACCTCGATTCCGACCGCGCGCTGCAGTTCGCATTCACCGGAACGCTCCAGTTGGACGAGGACAAGGGAACGACGCTGAAGGTGGACGATCGCTCGAAAGACGGCTACCGAATCGAAGTGCAGAAAGACGCGCCGCGGCCCGTCCGGGGTGTGACCGTCTCGGAATTCATGTCCGCTGTCAAGCCGACGACGGCTCAGCGACAGGCGTTGGATTCCGTCTTGAACGCTGCGCGTGAGGAACTGCAGACCGCCGTCCTGGTCGGCGCCAATGAGGAAGTGGCGATCAAGTCCGACCTCCGCCGGCTGAACCGGGCGGTCGTCTCGGGTCTGGCGGCCTGCCTCGAGCCCGAGCAGCGCGTGAAGATGAATCGATTCATGACGGTCCGCGATGCCCCGTATGTGTTAATGGGGAACGACGAGCGTCCGCGGAGCTCTCAGGAGATCGTGGCCACGCTGCGTCCCACGACGACCCGTCAGGAGTTCCTCGTCCTTCGTCCGGATTCGTTTCTCATTGCCCGCTTCCAGATCGACGCGCGGGAACTGTATGAGCGCGCCGCCGAACATCAGGCAATGGCCGTGGAACTGGCGGCCCGACGAGAGCGCATGATCCACCGGTGGGTCACAGAACTGCCCGGACCGGACATCCCGGCGATCGCACCGGAAGCCCTCGCCCGCGTCACTGTCAAGACCCGGCGCGACCGGCTTTCGATCGAAGTGAACGATTCGTTGAACGAACGCGTGATCTTCTTCAACATTGGGGTGGCCCCACGAGTATGGGTCGAGGAAACTGACCCTGCCGTGGAAGAAATGAATTTCGAGTTCCAAGTGCGGACGGAGAAGGGGACACGGCCCGGGGCACGCGGGGTGGTCGTCGCACCGGGTTCCGTCAGACGCCAGGCGGATTCGGCGCGCGTGAAGCGCCGCGCATTCCCGGTGGTGGTCCAGTAGGCAGAACAGCAAACATCATTGGTTGATACCGTCGCCCCCGTCCAGTCGGGGGCGATTCGTTTTTCGGGGGGGATGGAGATTGACTTTTCCTTCCGTTTCCGGTATATTTAAAGGCTACACAATACCAGACGCCGCCAGGAGAACTCGCATTGGAAACAACGCCCAGGACAAGGTTTTTCAAGACCGAAGAGGTCGGGCAGAAATGGTACGTGGTCGACGCGGCCGGGCAGACGCTCGGGCGCCTCGCCTCGCGCGTGGCCCATATCCTTCGCGGCAAACACAAGCCCCAGTTCACTCCGAACGCGGACGTGGGCGATTTTGTCATCGTGGTGAACGCCGCCAAGATCGAACTGGCCAGCAAGCGGCTGGAGCAGAAAGAGCTCTACCGGAATACGCTGTATCCCGGCGGTGCCCGATTTGCAGCAGTGAAGGAGTTGCTCCAGACCCGTCCGGAGATCGTGGTCGAGCATGCGGTCAAGGGCATGCTGCCCAAGAATCGTCTCGGCAAGCGCATCGGCATGAAATTGAAAGTGTACGGCGGCAGCGACCATCCACACGTGGCGCAGCAGCCCGAGCCCCTGAAGTTCCAATGAAGGCAAACAGCATGGCACAACGCATCACTGTGGGACGCCGGAAAACGGCGGTGGCGCGCGTAAAGCTCATGGACGGTTCCGGAAAGGTGACCGTCAATGGCCGGGCGTTCGAAACGTATTTTCCCCTCGAGACCCATCGACAGGAGGTTCTCAAGCCCCTGCAGGTCACCGAGAATCTTGGCCGATTCGATGTCGCTGTGGTCGTCGTAGGCGGCGGCACCATGGGCCAGGCCCAGGCCATCAAGCTGGGGATCGCACGTTCGCTCGTTGCTTCAGATGAGGACGTTCGCCCCGCGCTCCGCACCCACGGACTGTTGACGCGCGACCCTCGTGCGGTCGAGCGGAAGAAGTACGGACAGAAGAAAGCGCGCAAACGATTCCAATTCTCGAAGCGCTGAGTTGTCGTTGTTCCCGGGACCCCGCCGAAGGCGGGGTCCTGGCGTAGCACCCATCAATCATGCGTCCTGATCCGACCGGCAGTGTCCCTGGCTCGAATGAGCCGTGGATTCCGGAAGGAGATGACGGTCGCAGGTGACCAACTGAAAGGATCGACCGATGCCCCGCATCGAGCTGGAATCCCTCCTCCAGGCAGGCGCCCACTTCGGGCACCTCACCCGCCGCTGGAACCCCAAAATGAAACCGTTCATCTTCATGGAGAGGAACGGCATTCATATCATCGACCTCAAGAAGACGCAGGAGATGGCGGACGACGCCTTCACTTCGGTGTCGAACATCATCGCCGAAGGGAAGAGGATCCTGTTTGTCGGGACCAAGCAACAGGCCGCTGACGTCGTCAAAGAGGAAGCGCGCCGCTGCAACGCCCATTTCATCACCGAGCGCTGGATGGGCGGCATGCTGACGAACTTCTCGACGATCCGCAAGAGCGTGAAACGTCTCACGAACATCGAGAAGATGGAGCACGACGGCACCTTCGACAAGCTCACAAAGAAAGAGCGCCTCATGCTCTCCCGTGAGCGCGACAAGCTCCAGGAGGTCCTCGAGGGGATCGTGGAAATGACCCGGCTCCCCGGCGTCCTGTACATCGTCGACATCAATAAGGAAGACATTGCGGTCAAAGAGGCCCGGCGCCTCGGCATTCCGATCGCAGCGATTGTTGATACGAATACCGATCCCAACCTCGTCGACTTCCCGATCCCGGCCAACGACGACGCGCTGAAATCCGTGCAGTTGATCACCAAAGTCATTGCCGATGCGGTCATCGATGGCGGGCTGCGGGTTGCGGCTCGTCGGGCCGAAGAGGCCGCCGCTCCGGAAGCCGCAGTGAAGGCAGAGAAGGTTCATTCACCCTCCGCACGCTAAAGAACCATGAGTCAGATCACCTCCGAAATCGTCAAGAAGCTGCGGGACATGACCGGCGCCGGCATGATGGACTGCAAGAAAGCGCTGGAAGAGACCAATGGCGATATGAATGCCGCCATCGATCAGCTTCGCAAGAAGGGGGCTGCCACTGCCGCCAAGCGCGCGGACAAAGAAGCCAACCAGGGCGTGGTCGAATCCTACATCCACGCCGGCGGACGCATCGGCACGATCGTGGAATTGAATTGCGAGACCGACTTCGTCGCCAAGACGCTTGGATTCAAGGCGCTCGCCCACGACATCGCCATGCAGATCGCTGCGATGGACCCGCAGTACATCCACCGGGAGCAGGTGACGCCCGAGACCATCGCGAAAGAGCTCGAAATCTACGCGACCCAGGCGAAGAACGAAGGAAAGCCGCCACAGATGGCCGAAAAGGTCGCGCAAGGCCGGTTGGAAAAGTTCTACCAGGAGTCCGTCCTTCTGGAGCAGAGTTTCATCAAAGACTCCGGCAAAACAATCAAAGACATCATTCAGGACGAGGTCGCGAGGGTTGGGGAGAAGATCGAGATCCGACGATTCATCCGCTACCATCTCGGCGAATCAACGTCCGCCTGAACCACGTTGCACACTCCAGAATCC
>CAYIHQ010000046.1:0-9831 GCA_964362905.1 uncultured Ignavibacteriaceae bacterium | reverse complement strand
ACTCCACCGTCGGTCAACACTCCGTCCACATCCAGCAGCAGCAGCTTGATCTTCCGAAGCCTGGCGGCAAGTCCTCGTGGGGCTGGCATCATCGCACCGTCGCGCGCCGGGCGGCATCGACCGCCTTCACCTGACGCAGCAACGCGTCGAGGAGGTCCAGCTTCAATTGGCTCGCTGCATCGCTCAGGGCTTTGCGCGGGTTGGGATGCGTCTCGACGAAGAGCGCGTTCATCCCGACGGCGGCTCCGGCTCGGGCCAGCGGAAAGATGAACTCCGATTGTCCGCCGCTCGTGACCGAGGCGCCTGACGGAAGTTGTACCGAGTGGGTCGCATCCAGAACGACCGGATAGCCGGTCCGGCGCATGATCTCCAGGCCCCGCATGTCGACGACGAGATTGTTGTAGCCAAACGTCGTGCCGCGTTCCGTGAGAAGGATCCTCGCATTGCCGGTCTCGTGCACTTTTTCCGCCGCCAACGCCATGTCGGCGGGAGCCGCAAACTGGCCCTTCTTGATGTTGACGGCCTTGCCCGTCCGGCCGGCAGCCTGCAACAAATCCGTCTGTCGGCAGAGGAAGGCGGGGATCTGGAGAATGTCGACGACCTCGGCCGCCATGGCGACTTCACGCTCGGTGTGCACATCCGTCAAGATGGGCATTCCGAACTCGCGGCGGACCTCGGCGAGAATGGCGAGCGCCTTCTCATCGCCGATGGTCGTGAACGACCGACTGCTGGTGCGGTTCGCTTTCTTGTAGGACGATTTGAACACCACCGGCATGCGGTGACGACGGGCGATCTTCTGGACACGTTCCGCCGTCCGCAGCACCAAGTCGCGGCTCTCCACGACGCAGGGGCCGGCGATCAGCACCAGCGGTGCCGTTCCGCCAAAGCGGACGCCCCATACAGAAAAGGACTTCGTTGGCTTCATGGGTAGGAGTGGACCTTCTAATCAAATGAACCTACACAATTTTGCCGGGAGAATCAAAAAACGCCCGTCAATACAGGGCTTTTCTTGATTCTGGCGGCACGATGGAGTATTATGGTTGCTGAAGTTCTTGCCCATCTCGATGCCCCAGACCATCATTCGCCCCGCATTCGCCAAGGTCAACCTTGGCCTCGAGATCCTTCGCAAGCGACCCGACGGTTACCACGACCTCGAGACCATCTTCTATCGGATCGGTCTCAAGGATGAGATCGAGGTGCAGGAAACTCCTGCGGCCCTCTCGATGGAATGCGACTCCCCCACGCTTCCCATCGGGCCGGAGAATCTCTGCATCCGGGCGGCAGAAGCGCTCCGAAAAGAAACTGGCGAACGCCGCGGCGCCCACATCGTGTTGCGCAAACGGATCCCAACCGGATCGGGGCTCGGAGGCGGGAGCAGCGACGCCGCCGCAGTGCTGGTCGCCGTGAATGAACTTTGGAAATGCGGATCGTCTCTTGACACCCTGCGCCGAATTGCCGCCACGGTCGGCTCGGATGTCCCTTCATTCCTCTCTGGGCCGCTCACCTTCGGGTCGGGCCGTGGTGAGATCCTCGAAGATCTTCCGCCTCGGTTTCCCTATTGGCTTGTGTGCGTCACGCCGCCCTTGTCGGTGTCCACTTCATGGGCGTATGGGCACCTCCGCATCCCCATCCGCACCGATCGTCGATCGTTGCGTGATCGATTCCTTCACGCACTCCCTCAGATCGAGGCTCTCGCAGAAGTCTTGAGCAATGATTTCGAGCCGATAGTGTTTCCGGCACACCCAAAAGTTGGCGAGACACAACACACCTTGAGGGAAGCCGGCTGTCGCATTGCGCACATGAGCGGGAGCGGATCGTCGGTGTTCGGGCTGACGGGGGACCGTTCCAGCGCCGAAGCGGCGGCATCCCGTTTTCCCTTGACGTACGTCGTATCGGTGACTCCTCCATTGACATGAAGAGCCGAATCCTCCTGACCAGCCTTGCGCTCGCCGCTGCCGGAAACACCATCGCGACGGCTCAATCCCCGGCTCCTGCCGATTCCTCAGCGGTGGATTCCGCTGGTACTCGGATCATTCCGCACATCGGGACCGCATCGCTCGCGACCCCCGATCGGTCGTCAGAGCTCGATCGATGGCAATGGACGGGTGCCCGCTCCCTGGCCCAGGTGATCGAGCGCGTGCCCGGGGTCTTTCTCCGTTCACAGGGTGAAGCGGGAGCTCCGATGGGCTATTCCTGGCTTGGCGGTGCGCCGGCCGACGACGGCATCATGCTCGATGCCCTGCCGCTCGGGGATCCCGTCACCGGGCGCGTGAACCTTTCCCTCGTTCCCTTGGAGTACCTCGAGGTGATTGAACGCCTCTCTGGACCGCTCACACTCCTGCACGGGCACCGTTGGAATCTCAACTCGCGTCAATTCTCCACGGTCCGTCCCATCACCGCCATTCGGTACGTCCAGGAACCGAATGAGACCATCTCCAGCGATGGATACTTCACGCAAAACGTCGCCCGGTCAACGAATCTGCTGTTCGGCTTTCAGCGACATACGACACAGGGACGGTTTGCGAATGCATCGCTTGATGCCTGGCATCTGCGCGGCCGCATCCGGGCGAATTTTAGCGATCGCGTGAACCTCATCGGCGCGTGGATGTATGAGCGCAGTACACGGGGAGTGAACGGAGGAGTCGACCGATCTCTCTCACCCTCGGTCTTCGACGAAGTGTCCGCTGTCGTCTTCCGTCCGTCGGGGTACGAGATCTATGAGCGCACGGATGCCAGCCTCGCCGCCGTTGGACGATTTCTCGCCGACAGTCTTTCTCCGACACGTGTGTCCTTCTCTTCACGCTCGATCGAACGGGAGTACCGCCGTCCTCCCGACCTGACGTCCGCGATTGAAGAACGACTCTTTACGCGCGCGCGGGATGCGCGTGCCTCAGCAGAACAAGTTGTCGCTCTGCCGTTCGTCCACCTTCGGGCAAACGTGGAGTACGGCTCTACCCACCTCAAGCCCTCCGAGGTTTTCGCCGAACGCACCATCACGAGGAGCAGGTACGGCCTCTTGATACGTGGTGATGTCGGCGATTGGCTCATCCCGAGTGTGGCCTTCGGCGTGCAGTCGCTCGCCGGGGACCGGGCGGAAGAGGTCGCAGCTACACTTGAGCTCAATCCCGGTGCGGGATTGCGTCTCTCTGCCGATGTGCACCGGAAACCCCTCTTTGCCACGCTTCAAGAACAGTTCTGGCAGGACTCCACTGTCCTTCGGCCGCTGCCGCTGAAACGCGGCCAGGAACAGATGCTCGTGGCAGCCATACAGTGGTCCTGGGACACGTTATTCACTGTCGGCTTGGAGGCGTTTCAGAAACAAAGGACGAATGCGGTCCTGGCGCGCCCAGGCTCCACGGCGGGCGGGACTCCGGCAGTTCTTCTCACACAGACCTCCCCCACGTGGTCAGGATTCACTGCCACGACACGGTGGACCATCTGGCGCATTGAGCTGTCCGGCGAATTCACGGTCGCCACGCTCACCGCCGCCGACAGCCTGAAACAACTCCTTCCGCAGTGGTGGGGGACCGGCGAATTGGCGTATCAGGGCCGTATCTTCCGCGACGAGCTTGGGATCCGGGTGGGTGTGCGGTCCCGGTTTTCCGACCGCTTGCGCGGCCTTTCCCCTGACCCGACGACAGGATTTGAAGTAGTCAATACCACACTCCAGATCGGCCGCGCTGCAACGCTCGATATCTACGGAACGATGCAGATCGGCGATGCTTTTCTTTCCCTTTCGTGGGAGAACGTGACCGACGCCTCCTGGCTGCAGACAGCAGTCTATCCCATGCCCGACCGGCAATTCAAGCTTGGAGTCCGATGGGTGTTCCTTGACTGAGCCATCTTTTGTTATCACGATCTTTGGCAGTACCAAGCCGCGGCCCGGATCCCCCGAGTACATTCAAGCATTCCAACTCGGACGTGCACTGGCACTGAATGGATTCTCGGTCTGCAACGGAGGCTACGCGGGTACCATGGAGGCCGCCGCGCGCGGTGCAAGTGAGGCAGGAGGACCTACCATTGGCGTGACGTGCGACCTCCTTCCTCGGGCGGTAAATCCCTGGATATCGCAGGAGATCCGAAAACCTCGGCTGGTCGATCGGATCACCACACTCGGAGAGCTGGGCGCCGGCTATGTCATTCTCCCAGGCGGAACGGGAACGCTCCTCGAACTGGCCTACGTGCTGGAGATGGTGCACAAGGGATTTTCGGAAGAGCGCCCCATCGTCCTGCTCGGCACGTTCTGGGAGCCGGTCCTGGAACCGCTGAAGGAAGAGATGAAGCAGGAGGGATTGGCGAACCTGGCCCGGTTCCTCACCGTGGCCCCCTCGCCGGAAAAGGCGGCATCGTTCTTGGCGGAACGTTTACGCCGCTGAACCTCGGGCCGCAGCGATCACGGCCAACATCGCGTCGGCAGACGCGTCCCACGTGAATGACCCCGCCCATCGGACTGCTTCGGTTGCCATCCGGGACCGTTCGATCGGGTCCCCCAGCATCTTCCGCATCAACGCCGCAAGCTGTTCGATGTCCCCGTACGGATAGAGCAGTCCGGTTGTGCCGTGCACCACCGAGTCTTTCAATCCCGGCACGTCGCTCGCAATCACCGGCACGGCGCACGCATTCGCTTCCACGACCGTCAGGCCCCACCCCTCTTTCGCCGACGGATTCACGACCAAGTCCATTTCCTGCAGCCGCCGAACCTTCTCCCCGGCGGACACAAATCCGGTGAACTCCACGACGCCGCGGATGCCGAGCGTATCGGCGAGCCGCTCCAGTCCGGGCTTTGCATCACCGTCTCCCACCACCACGAGCCGAAGTTCCGGCACATCCCTCCGCACAATGGCGAAAGCCTTGAGAAGATGGTCCACACTCTTGTACGACTTCATGCGGCCAAGGTAGCCGATTGTTTTCCCGTTTCGCTTCGGATGCACCGCGGGGCGGAACACCTCATGGTCAACCGCGTTGTAGACGAGTTGGATGCGATCCCCGGGGATCCCGTGCTCCTCCAGCTCGCGCTTGGTGCTCGACGAGACCGCGGCGAATTGGGTCCGCCGGTACAACGGCATGGCGAGAAACTCCGCGCCCCACACGTAGGCGGCTGCCGGCAAGCTCGCTTCTTTGAAGATGCTCGTACCGAAAAGATGGTGAACGATCGTCACCAGTGGCTCGCGGACGTAGAGGGGCGTGTAGAAGGGGATCTTGTTGAGGTCGTCCACGACCACATCATACTTTTCGGCGGCAAAGGTCGAACGATACCGGCGCGGAACGTGGAAGTTGAAGGTCGAACGGCCGCCTTCGCGGATGATGCGGATACCGTCGATGATCTCCGTGTCGGGCAGGTCCGGAACGGCGGAGCAATACAGCGTCACATCATGTCCACGCGCCGCAATGCGTTTGAAGATCTCGTGGAAATGCACCTCCGCCCCCCCGCCGAGGGGATTGCGGATGTCCTGCCAGTTGATAACGAGGATCTTCATGGTCGCTTCTTGAGGATAGTCAGAACTGCGATTGAGGACCGACTGCGGACGGGGATCAGATCGACCGGTCACCCCTTTCTGGCGACGACCCCGATCGAGAGTCCCGTGTGGAGCGGAAGGGGTGTGCTGAGCAGCGATCGACGGACAATTGCCCGCAGTGAATGCAGGATCGGGATCCGGGGGTACAGCGGGAGCTGAAGCCCAAACTTCTTCAGGACCTCCCGGAACGCCCGGTAGCAGAAACTCGGAGCCATCCATACGCCGTAGCGATGCACGGGAGTCAATCCTGCTGAGCGGAGCACATCCTCCAGTTCCCCTACGGAGAAGGAGCGTTCCCACCCGGCGAACCACTTGTCGACGGCGATCAGAATGTGTTTGACGACGGTGTACACGTGGTAGCGTTGAGGCACATCCACCAACAGGAATCCGCCCGGCTTCAGGACACGCACGTTCTCCCGGATCAGGCGATCGGCGTCCGGTTTCCGGAAATGTTCCAGAAGGCCCTGATGGAAGACGACGTCGAACGTGCCGTCGCGGAATGGCAACGCGAACGTGTCGCCCCCGACAATATGCACCGGGACCTTGCCCTGTTCGGCAATGCGCTTCAGGAGCCGGAGAGAGTTCTCGGCGTAGTCCAGTTGCGTCACCTCCGCCCCCGCCTCTACCAGCGGAAAGCTGTCGCGGCCCGTGCCCGCGCCGATCTCGAGCACCTTCTTCCCCCGCAGATCCAGCACACGGCCCAAATGCTCCCGGACGCGTCCGGCGTTGGAATAGACCTCACCGACTTCCTGTTTGTCCTCCCAGAAGGTCTCCCAATGCTCCCGTCGTGATTCGCGAGCCGCCATCGGTCCCGATCTATTTCTTGGCGGCCGTGTCGGCCACCGCCTGCGCGCGACGGACATTGAGCTGCATCGTGAGTTGCTGTATCGCCTGCGCGATACCCTGCTGGGTGCCGTACGTGCCGCTGAGGACCTTGATCAGGTCGTCCGCTTCCGTGAATTGGCCCAGTTCGAGCTGGCTATAGAACAGCACGATGAGGGGGTTAAATTGGCTGAGCGGCTCGCGGAGATAGTCATCCCGACGAGGGGTCACCGTGCTCACGAGTTCCTGCAGGAACGCGGTCGAACGCTCCTTCTGTCCCGCCTCCGCATGCACGATGCCCATGCGATAGAGCATGCCGGGATCCATGGAGATGACGTTGTGGGGAATGACCTCCTCCATCCGTTCGAGGACGCGGATGGCCTTCTGCGGCTCCTTGGCGGTGTAGACGTAGTGTTCTGCGACTGTGAAGAAAAGATTCCGGTAGTTGGACATCACGAGCCGCCGCGAGTCCTCGTCGAAGTAATGTCCCGGGTTCTGCAGGCCCCTCCAACGGAAGCCGAGTTGCGGCTCCTTCGAGGGAGTCTCCACTTCATTGAACAGGTGCGCCTCGATGGTCTTTGTGTCCAGATTCTGCCAGAAGGGTCCCCGGCGCGGAGTCAATTTGAACGCCAGGCCCCGGAGGTGCATGTAGTCGCGAAGCCCGATCTTGCCGTCGTCGGAAACAGTCATCGCGAAATACACCGGTCGTTGCCAATTGGACGTGCGGATGATGTCGTAGACGAGAATATCCTGGACGCGCAACGCCCGGACGTCGCCGAACACGAGGGTCGGCGCGAGCGTGAAGCGCAACACGCCGCGGTTCGTGATGCTGGTGTCGAGGACACTCACACCCGGCACTTCGCCCTGATACTGTCGCACCACCTCGGGAGCGACCGGGAGATCGAGGGCCCGCTCCTCCCAGGGGATCGGTCCGATGCGTTCGATATCGACGTCCGACGTGCTGATCGGCACCTTCTTGGCGCCATACGGTTCCTGACGCTTCAACTGCTTGATGTACCAGTTCGTATTCAACAGACTCAGATTCACGATCCGCACATCCCGACGAATGCCCTCCACATCCTGCAGATACCATAGCGGGAACGTGTCGTTGTCGCCGTTCGTGAAGAGGATCGCGTCCTTCTCCACGCTCTGGAGGAGATTGTAGGAGTAGTCCCACGCCAGATAGTTGCCGCGCCGGTCGCCTTCGTGGAAGTTCACGCGCAACATATTGCCCGGAACGAAAATCAGTGCCAGCGCGACGACTCCTGCTGCTACGGGAACGCTGGCCTCTTGCTGCTTAAGCTGCTCCCGGATCATGTCAATGAGCCCTACGATGCCGATCCCGATCCAGATCGAGAACGCCAGATAGGACCCGACATAGAAGTAATCGCGTTCCCTCGGTTGCGGTTCCTGCATGTTGAAGTAGAGCACCAGGATCGTACCCATCAAGAGGAACATGGATGAGTTCACGAACGCCATTTTCTTGTCGCGGCGCCAGTGATAGTATGCCCCCAGAATGCCGAGGAACAGCGGGATCCCGTAAAGTTGTTTCCAGTCGACGCCGGATTCCTTCACGTCCCCCGCCGCGCCGACGTAGTTCCATCCGAAGTAGCGAAGGTACATGTGCACCATTTGATACCGCCAGAAATAGTCGACGTCGCTGTCGTACTTCTGATGGTTCTGTTGTTTTTCCGGGTCCGGATCCCATCGCCGTTGGATGAACGGTTGGCTGCCGTATTGTTCGCGGTTGAGATACGACACCAGCCGCCCGATCGTGCTCGGGTCGTTCTCGTTCATCGGCGGTTGCGCGTTGGCGCGAATGTAGACCGCCACGTAGGTCGAATACCCGAGAACGATGAAGAGGAATGCCAGCAGGGCGACATTCAGTTTTCGATTGCGCTTCTGGACGGAGTAGTACACGCCGTAGAGCGCGGTCAACACGATGAGGTGCGGCAAGTACGAGAAGAGTTGATACTTCACGCCCCCGACCTCGCCGTCGAGCATCGATGGAAACTCCTTGACCACCACCGGGTAAATGATCCCGAAGATCATCACGGCGACGGCGCCAAACTTGACGAACGAAGTGATGGAGAACTGATACCAGCGGAAGTAGACCAGCAGGAGCACGATGAACACCATGAGGATTGACAACAGGTGCACTCCCACGGCCAGACCGATCAGGTAGGCCACGAGCAGGAGATACACGTCACTCCGCTCCCACGTCGCACGCTCGAACCACCGAAGCCCCAACCAGAGCATGAGACTCATCAACAGCATGCTCATGCCATAGACCTCGGCCTCGAGCGCGTTGAACCAGAAGGTCTTTCCGAATGCGAGCGAGAGCGCTCCAACAGCCGCTCCACCGAACACCGTCAGCCTGTCCGCCAGCGATTGGGGCTGTCCCCGGAACATCGCAATGAAACGGACAATGATCAGATAGGTCATCATCACCGTCAGGGCGCTGGCGAGCACCGAGATGAAGTGCATACGAACGGCGACATCTGAACCGATCGGTATCATTCCAAAGACGCGACCGATCAGCAGGAAGAGCGGCGCACCCGGCGGATGAGGAACCTGGAGCAGGAAGGCCGCGGCGATGAATTCGCCCACGTCCCAGAAGACGACGGTGGGAGACCCGGGGATCCAGTACACGGCCAATGAGACCGCGAAGAGCAGGAGTGCGATGCTGCGTTTCATGTTCATCTGGGGCATGGGTGCCTCATTTCGTTCAAAAAAGGTCGTCGCGAAATGTATCGGGAAAAGCCCTGAAGAGCAACAAAATCAACACCTTGCGGACATTCTCAACCGAACGTTGCACAGATCTCATCGCAGACGAGGTAGCCTTTCTTCGTCAAGCGTAGGACCGTTCCGTCCAACCGGGCGAGTCCATCCTTGACGAGAGACTCCACGGACTGTTCATGCTCCACAAGAAACCGTCGGCCGAATTGGAGGTCAAACCGGGCTGTGTCCAGGCCGTCGCTTCGGAGCCCGAGGAAAATAGCTTCTGTGACCATCTGCTCCGGCCTCAGTTCCTCGGATCCCGTGGTCGGCAACCGACCTTCCGCGATGCGGGCGTGGTACGTGGAGAGGTTGGCGATGTTCCAGGACCGCATGGGAGGAATGAATGAATGCGCCGAGGGGCCGAAGCCGAGATACGGACCGTGATTCCAGTAGTTGTCGTTGTGGCGCGACCGCCGTCCCGGAAGGGCGAAATTGGAGACCTCATACTGTTCGAAGCCCGCTCGCTCCAATCGATCGAGCGTGTACTCATACAACACCGCGTCCGTTTCCGGGTCGAGGAGTGTCACCTGGCGTGTCTCAACCATGCGGAGAAGAGGCGTGTTCGGCTCGACGATGAGACTGTAGCAGGAGAGGTGGGTCGGCGCGAGGGCCAGCGCCCGTTCGAGTGTTGTCTTCCACCGTTCGAGGGTGTGCCCGGGGAGCGCGAAGATCAGGTCGATATTCAGGTCGTCAAATCCCGCGCGTCGCGCCG
>CAYIHQ010000045.1:0-10070 GCA_964362905.1 uncultured Ignavibacteriaceae bacterium | reverse complement strand
GTCCCTTGGGGGGAACGTCGCCTGCTTCATTCGAGAGGATCCTGCCATGCCCGCCACCACAGTTGCCCGTATCTGGAACACTGGTCGGCGGGCATGCGCGTTTCTTCTGTGTGCGGCCCTGCCACTTTCCTCTCAGCATTCAGAGCGCCTTGAGATGAACCAGGCGCGCACCTTTACGCAGATCGCGCTGGAGGCCGTCGACGCCTCTGTGACCACGAACGCACTCGCGCAACGCCTCTCCGGAACGGGACGCCGCCTCCTGTGGAGAACAAACACCGACGGCATTCAGAAGATCTCCGTCAGTGCTCCCTGCGCGCCAGGCCTGTGGCTGCGAGTGACGACCGATGACAATGTTCGTCCCGCATGGCGATTTGTGACCCTCGAGACCGGACGGTCTCGGAACCTCCTGTTCGGAAATTCAAAGCCGTCGGGTTCGTACCGTTTGCACTATGAGTTCAACGGAACAGCCGTTCGGGGCGGAATACTCCCCGTGGTCTTCACGTTGACTGAAGGATAGCGGTTCCTTGAATCTCGTTCACCGCCCCCCTATATTGCTATCAATCTCATTGCTCCAGGCCATGCCCCGCACCATCCTCATTCTTCTCCTTCTGGTCCTTGCCGTCACGCCCCCAGCCCGGGCTCAGTACGGGAGCGCCGTCAATGGGGTCACGGTCAACGTGAATGCGATTACCCAGATCCGGGTTATCGGCGGTGCCGTTGGGTTCAACATCACTGACGCCATCGTCGTCGCCGGTCAGAACACCATGACGCTGACCAACTCGGCCACTCAGCTGCAGTGGGCCACAAACAGCGGCTCGCGCAAGATCACCGTACAGACAAACTTGGGCTCCCAGCTATTCGCCCTCCGCTTGCTCGCCACATCCCCGACGCAGGGATCCTCCTCACCCGAAGTGACTGTCTCGACCATTCCCACCGACCACATGTTGAACATAGGCCGCACATTGGGATCGTGCACATTGTTGTACACGGCGGAGGCGCTCGCGACCCAGGGAACGGGAACAGATATCCACACCATCACCTTCACCGTGACAGTCCAATGACACGGCCCTTGTTCATACGCATCCTGTCGGGCGGAGCTCTCCTCGCGTCTCTGGCGACCCTTTCGCCCGGCCAGCCAATCAGCATTACCGGTGGCAACCAGACCATGACCATCACGACGGCCGTCGCCGGGGCGCAACCAACCGCCGTGATCAATACGGCTGTCCAACTTCGCATTCGTCGCCAGGCTGCCGTCAGCAAAGTCACCGCCCAGACGTCCTGTCCCGGTCAAAGCTTCAACTTGGCGGTCGTCGTCACATCATCGCCGATCGGCACGATCGCACCGAGCGTGGATCTTACCGATGGCATGCTGGCCGCGGACATCCTCACGAGTATCCCGTCGACGGGCCCCGCATCTCCAAAAACGGTCCTCTTGCGCTATACGGCCTCGGCCACCTTCGCACAGGGCAACACCACCGAAATGGGCTCCGACGTCCACACCATCACCTACACGATCATCGCCCAATAAGGCCGTCGCCATGACCAGTCTGGTACGAACAGCCGCCCTGCTCCTCGCGTTCGCCGCTGCAATCTCTGCCCAAGTATCCGTCATCGGCGACCTCAGCCAGATGAAGGAAGCCCGGCCGGGAGAGACGTACGAAGGGATCATTCTGGTCAAGAACGACACGCCCGAGATCCAGGAAGCGAAGGTCTACCAACACGACTATTCGTTCCATTTTTCCGGCACCAACACGTACGGAGAACCCGGGAGTCTCCCGCGTTCCAATGCTCGCTGGGTGGTATTCAGTCCCGCCTTCGTCACACTCCCGCCGAATGCGACAGTGGCCGTCAACTTCTCGGTGACCGTTCCACGCGATACGACCGGAGCGCTGCGCGGAAGCTATTGGAGCATGTTGATGGTCGAAGGCGTTCGCCGCGGTTCCGCCGAGTCGTCTGTACCGGGCCGTCAGCGCACCGAGATGGGCATCTCGCAGACCATTCGGTACGGCATCCAGATCGCCACCTCCATCGCGGGTACCGGGGCGCCCAATGTGCGCTTCATCGATTCGAAGCTGCTGAAGAAGGAGGATGGTTCGCGTGTGCTTCAGGTGGATATCGAGAACTCGGGCGACCGCACCATGCGTCCCGATGCCTATGTAGAGCTCTTCGACGAATACGGACTCTCGCGCGGCCGGTTCTCCACGCCGGTGTATCGTCTCTACCCAGGGACGTCCGTTCGCTATGTCTTCGACATTTCCTCGGCTCCAACCGGTACGTTCAAGGCCCTCGTCGTGGTCGACGCAGGAGGCGATGAGGCCTTTGCCGCCCAGTACACGCTGCAGTTGTGAGACCGGGGATCTCCCATACCACCCATGCCTGTCCGGTCCCGTCCGACCGGATTTTTTTTCTGGGTCTGATGCTCGTCTGCATTGCAGTGACCGCCGTTTCGCAACCGGCCCCGATTCAGATCCGGTCGGGTGCAGGCACAAAGGTCCAGGGCCGACCCGGCACTCTCCTCACGATTCCCGTCCAGTTCGTCAACACCTCCGGCCGCCAACTCAACGTTCGGCCTTCCGTGGCGCTTCCGTCCGGGTGGCGGCGTGTGGCCGCTCCCGGGGACCTCGTCCTCTTCCCGGGCGGAAACGACCTGCAGCTGTTGATCGTCTCCATCCCGCGCGACGCGGGCGTCCGCATCCATTCAGTGACCGTGTTCGCGTTCGTCGACGGTGACACCGCCGCCGCAGCCAGGATCGAGTTTCGCGTGGCGATCGAACGCACGGTGACGGTTGATGCGCTCTTGATGGATGCCCCCAGAACCATCGTGGCGGGGACGACGGGGGAGTTCTCCTACGAGGTGACGAACCGGGGAAACGACACGGCACGGGTCATCCTCACGGCCCGCAGTTCCCGTGGCTACGAACCACAGGTCACGCCACGTGTGGTCGGACTTCCCGCCGGTTCTTCCGCGCGTGTCACAGTGCGCGTTCCCTCGGACGAAGGCGAACGCCTGAAGGCGCCTCACATGCTCGAGTTCACGGCCAGGCTGCAGCCGGAGGGAACGGAGATACGCATTACCACCGCCTCCGATGTTGTTCCCCGCGCTCCCTCTGCCGAGTTGAAAAAGTTTGAATTCCCGCTCTTTGCCACACTCCGTGGAACGTCCGAGTCCGGACGATCCGCCGTGCAGGCCGAGGTGGTGGGCGGAGGTTCCTTTCGGGCCGATCGCTCCGACCATCTTGAATTCCTCCTCCGGGGCCCGGAAACACAGACCGTGTCAGTGCTGGGACTGCGCGACGAATATCGTGTGCGGTACGAATTCGGCCGATCGAGTGTCACGGTGGGTGACGACAACTACGCGCTGACGCCGTTGACTGACGTGGGCCGGACGGCGGTAGGCGTGAATGCACGGACGGAACTCGGGGATGTTTCGCTCGGAGCGTTCGTCAATCAGACCCGGTTCTCCGGACCGGTCGCGCGACAATCCGCAGGGTGGGTCCGGTACGACGTCTCCGACGATCTGAACGCGGGGTTGAACTACCTTCACCGATCGGACCGCGTTGTGGCGGACATTGTCAGCTTTACGGCGTCGGGTGCGGCCTTCCGCTCCGCCCGGTACGACGTGGAGGCCGGACGGAGCACCGGCACGCGGGGCCCGGACAACGCCTATGCGGTCCGGTTCGGCGGCATGGAACCGTGGCTCTCGTACGAGCTCCGCCACGTGAACGCAGGGGCAGCCTACGCCGGATACTACCGCGGCGTGCGATTCTCCTCGCTCAGTCTATCCGGCCGCAACGACCGGGACATCCGACTGGAGTTCTCGGCCCGCGATGAACGGAGGGCTCCCGAGTCCGACACGGCGTTCGGCAAGGTCCCACGTTCCAATTTTCTTCAACTCGGTGTCGGCTACACGAATCTCATCACCGTGTCGTACCGGGCGACGAACCTTTCCGACCCCGCATCTTCCTCGCCCTCCGACCGTCGTCAGGATATCGTCGAAATACGATCCGCCGCCGACCTCGGCGCCGTGTTCCTGTCTGCGTCCGCCGAACTTGGCACGGAGCGTGACCGGTCAACCGGCATGGTCGGGCCTACCCAGCGGCTGGTAGGCTCGCTCAGCGCCCGGCTGGGGGCCCGCCAGTCGTATAACCTGTCGGTGGAGCACGACCGGTCGCCGGATCCCCTGACGGGAATTCGCGCTGATCGCCTCTCGGCGAATCTTCTTGCCTCGTACATCCTGGCGGAGCGCACGCAGGCGGCCGTGACCCTGTTCGGCAGCCGGCTGTCGGGTCCGTCGGCACAGTCTTACTCTCTCGTCGAAGCCAGTGTCGACCACGTGTTTCCATCGGACCACCGGATGCGGCTTCACGGACGCCGGAGCCTGGTGTCCGGAACGACCCCGGAATTGGCTGTGGCGCTCGAGTACTCCGTGCCCCTAGCTGTCCCGCTCGGCGCCGATCGCTCGAGCGGTCTGGTTCGCGGCCGGATCGTCGAATCGGGCAATCGGGGCATTCCGGCGGCACTCGTGACGTTGGGCGCCTTCGCCGCGATCACCGACGACAACGGACAGTTTGCTTTCAACAACCTTTCGCCCGGAGCGTATTCTCTGTCGCTCGATCGCGCCACGGTCGGGATCGACCGGATCACCACGGTGGCCCTGCCCCTCGAGGTCTCTGTAAGCGGAGGCGTCGCCAGCATCGTCACTCTCACAGTCATACGGGCGGCCACGTTGCGCGGCCGGTTGCGATCATTCGAAAGATTCACGTTCGGCGACTCAGCGGCGGCGCTCACCGAGCGTCCGGTGGAAGACAACGGCTTGGTGACCGTCGAACTGGAGAACGGCCCCGAGATCCTTCGTCGTGTTTCCGACTCACGCGGACGGTTTCTCTTCACGGACCTTCGCCCCGGACGGTGGACGATGCGCGTCGCACCACTCAACCTTCCAGCCGACCGGTCGATTGAAACACCCGAGACCGCCGTCGAAATCACTGAGGGGGCCGCGCTCGAAGCGGAGATTCGCATCGTCCCGCGTCGTCGAACGATCCGGCTCGTGCAGCAGGGAGGCGTTCTCACTCCTCAGAGGCCGGACAATGAACAGGATGAAGTGTGCGGTGCCTTCTTGATCCGGCGGGCAACTCAGGGGGAGGGATTTGTTGTCCAAGTCTCATCCTGGGAAACCGACGAAAAGGCGCGCACGGAAGCGGGCCGCATGCAAGGCATTGCGGCAGGCCGCCGCGTCTGGATCGAGAACAAGCCCATCTCGCAGCGGGGCACCTTCCATCGTGTCCTCGTCGGACCCTTCCCCACGCGCGAGTCAGCTCGCGAATGGTCCCGGAGCGCCGCCGATTGAGCGAGGCGGGGGCACTCCCTTTGTAGAATCCTTCCCTTCCACTGTGTTGTCCCTATCGTAGAATTCGGCATTTTGGGCCATTTTATGTGTTGCCCCGATGGCGTTCTCCCGGCACAAGGTATGCCTCATCCCTGCGTGAGAGTTGACTATCATCGCGCCGATGCCGACATTTCCGTCGTCCCTCCCCATGAGACCCCGACTGACAGCATTGTTTCTGTTGGCTGGCGTGGTGTGCGCGCATGCGCAACACGGAACGTCGGCCACGCAGACACTCAACCTCACCGTCAAGCCCATCGCGGTCTTTGCCGTTTCGGGCAATCCCCAACCGCTCATCATCACCGCCGCCGATGCGGGCGGTGGTATACAGTCGGCCGAAGATCACACGACGCGATTCACGATGACGACGAACTCGACAGGACAGAAGATCGTCGTGTCGATCAACGCTCCCATGCCTGCCGGCACGCACCTCATGCTTCAGTTGGGACACGGCACCGGTATCAGCAGCGGAGCGGTCGATCTGTCGAGTGCGCTCACGCCCGTTGACGCGGTGACGGGCCTTCGGCCCGGATTGTCGACGGACCAGGAGATCATGTACACCTTCCTCGCCGATGCTTCCGCGGGACCAGTGACACCGCAATCTCGCACGATCACCTATACGGTCACCGACTGATGCGCCGGTGCCGAAAGACCATCTTTTGCCTTCTGATGCTGGCCGCCGTCGGTACTGCACAGGAACGCCCACGGACGAGCCAGACAGTCCAGTTCGGTGTCGTCCCGCCAAAGGCCGCAGAAACCATGGTCTCCACCGCCACATCCCCCCGGAGGATCTCCGAAGGAACGGACCGGAGGAAGGGAAGCGCCGTCCAGCAACCAGGTCGCTCCACTCGGACAACGAAAGTCGTCACGATCACCGATTGATCATCAGATCAGACGCCGTACACGAAGAAGCCCCTGAGAACTCAAGGGCTTTTGTCGTTCCTATAGTTCGTGATCTGTTCGGACTACGCGAGGTGCTCCGCTTCAACGACCGAGTGCATTCCGTGAACCGCAATTGCCTTCCCCGTCCATGATGCAGGCGTCGAGGGTGAGAAGTCCCATGTGCAGGCAACGACGGGAGATCCGCCATGGAGCGGTCCACCACTCAGGCGATTCGAGGCTGCCCGCGTTCCCACGGCTGCCAGCAAGGCGGTGGTCTGGAGGAAGGTACGACGCTTCATGGCTGCTCCTGAAGGATGACGAAAACACAAAAGCGAGAGGGGCATGATGTCCCGCTCTCGCTTTCGCTTTCGTGGTCAGACGTACTGGAGGGCTGATCCCTGATTGGGTCGCGTCACTGTTGTCCGAATTTTCGGAAGAGATACGATACGATCGAATCCGCCTCGCCCGGCTTTAATCCTTGGTTGGGCATGGGGGGATACGCCGGATCGACCTTGGCCGGATTCAGCACAAACGAGACCATCTCGGCCTTTTTGCCGGAGTATTTGGGGATCACCACGTTGTACGGAGGCCCAACTTTCTTCTGGTCGTAGAGGTGGCAAGCGGAGCATCTGCCGTTATAGATGTCCTCTCCCGTCGGCACCGGTGCGCCGATACCGAGTTTCGCCTTGAGGCCTTCCAGCTTTTTCTCGTGCGCTACCACCAGGCGGGCCGCATGTTCCTTCGTGGCATTTTGGATCGCCAGCTGGTCCTTGGTGACCGTGAAGGCGCTCGCACACACAAGGGCGAAGAAGGCGAGTCCGGCGTACTGGACCTTTCCTTCCTTCTGAAGGGCATAGAGCAATTGCAGCGCCAGCAGGAGCAGAAGCACGGCGATCCCCGCGAGGGCGAGCATCACCCCCGACAATGCATCGGCCGGAAGGACGAGAATGCTGAGCAGGATGAGGAACGGCTGCACCAGCAACGAGACAACGGCGAGGTCGATGCCCTTCTTGCGTGCATAGTCGGCGTACGCGGCATCCATTGAACGGCCGCCTTCCCACGCAAAGAAGAAGAACAGGATGCCGAGACCCGTCATGCCCAACGCAAGCGCCAGGAACTGCAGATACTTGATGTAGACGTCGGGCGTGATAAACAATTCCCACACCGAGCCCACGCCCTCCCAGGCATCGCGATTCACCGCAACGGCGATCGCCGCCGTCAGGAGAAACAGCGCCGCCGCGATCAGCATGGCGCCCCAGCGTCCCATAGCGTCATGTGTCCGCGCATTGATCGCCGCAAATTGTTTCGCCTCCTCCGAGCCGTGCCCCTTGCCCATCAGTCCATCCAGGACGCCAGCCAGGTCGAAGGTGTATTTGTATCCGTACAGCAATACGCCAGCCGCCAGCAAAAGCAGGAACCCATACCCCGCCAGGTTGACGGAGATCGCGGGGGTCTGTTGCAGCAACTGCGCATACAGGAACACCAGGGCCAGGGCCGGCAGGATGCCCATGAACGCAAGGACCTTCTTGTTCGCGAGCGCTACATCGACGAGGTCGCGGGCGAATCGCACCTTCATCGCGTTGCCCGTGGCACGGCCGCGCCGTTCTTCCCGCCGCGCGAGGAATGACGCACCCAGCAGAAAGCCGATGTACGGGACGAAGACGATGAACGTCAGGTTCAGCATGAACAGGAGCAGCCGATAGTGCTCCTGCGATTGCGGCATGGCCAGTGATTTGAGAAGATCCATGGTCGGTCAGGGATTGGGCATGGAAAGCACAGCAGCGGCAGCCGTCGAACCACCCACCAGCGGCGCGTAGCCCTTGCCCGCCTTCTCGGAGGCGGCACGATACCAGGCCTCGAATGCCGTCGAGTCGAGGACATGCACTTTGGTGTACATCGCCGAGTGTTTCAGGCCGCAGTACTCCGCGCAGGCGATGTCGTACGAGCCCCGCCGGATGGCCTTGAACCAGGTCACGTTGGTCCGACCCGGAATGACATCCTTCTTGAAGCGGAATGCGGGAATGTAGAAAGAGTGATTGACGTCACGCGACGACAGCGAGACCTTCACGGGCGTATTCACGGGGACGTAGAGCGTGTCCGTCGTCAGCCCGTTGGGATACTCCATCTGCCACGCCCACATCATGGCCGTGACCTTCAGGGGGATCGAGTCCTTGGGCACCGTGACCATGTCCTTGTAGCCGACCCACCCGAGATAGAACATGCCCATGAAGAGCACCAGCGGAATGGCCGTCCAGGCGATCTCCAGTCCCAGATGGCCGTCGATGTTGGTGGAATAGGGATTCTTGGAGCGACGGAACCGAATGAGAAAATAGATCATCGCGATGACGATGCCCACGAACACCAGCGTGGAGACCGCCACCACGAACCAGAACGCCGTATCGACGTTCTCAGCGAAAGAAGATGCGCCTTTAAACATAGGACAAGCCTTCGAAGAAAAGCGGCTCGCAGCGACGCAACGACCGCAAAGAAAAAAAGTCATCCAGATCTATTTTCACTTTGCGAGCTTTGCGTCCTCTGCGGGCTTTGCGTGAAACTCTCTTATCAGTGAAAAGCATAGTCAAAAAATGTCAGCGCGAAGAAGATCGCCAGGATGACGAACGCGATCACGGCGAACCACCGGAAGAGCCGGTCTTCGAACTTGAGATGCATAAAGATGTTCAGGACCATCGCCGTCTTGGCGGATGCGATGCCCATGGCGGTCAGCAGGATCCATCGGCCCAGGTCGAAACCCGCCAACGCGACGGTGAGTCCCGTCAGCGCGATCAGCCCGAGGTAGATCAGGAAGAACTGGCCGTACGTGACCTTGTGCGCATGCGCCTCATGTCCGACGTGCGGTTCGTGCGAGTGTGTGCTCATGATGTCCTCAGTGCAACAGATAAAACAACGGGAACAAGAAGATCCAGATGATGTCGACCAGGTGCCAGTAAAGCGCCGCGGACTCCAGCCGCACGAATGAGCCCTGGTGGACGGTTCCGGTCGCCACTTGTCGCATCACCCACGCGAGCAGGCACATCCCGATGATCACGTGCAGTCCGTGGAGGCCGGTCATCACATAGTAGAGCCCGAAGTACAGCACCTCGCCGACCGGCTTCGCCAGCATCTCGGGCGACCGCGGGTAGAGGCCGATCTCAAACTTGTGGCCCCACTCGAAGTACTTGTTGACGAGAAAGAGCAAGGCCAGCAGGATCGTCACGCCAATGAATAACAGCGTCAGGTCCTTCTTCCCTTCCTGCATGGCCGTGATGGACATGGCCGCCGTCAGGCTGCTCGTCAGAAGGATGATGGTGTTGATGGTCCCGAGAAGCGTGTCGAGTTCGCGCGCCGCCAGCTGGAACTCCAACGGATACGTGAACCGGTAGACGGCGTAGACGAGGAACATTCCGCCGAACAGGATCAGCTCGGTGAAGAGGAACAGCCACATCCCCATCCGGGAACCAACATCGTCCCGATGGACGTGCTCCGTGTGGCCAGCGGTAGCGGCGGGCGTCGTCACTGGGCCTCTGCGGGTTTCTCGTACTTGGAAAAGTCGTAGGGCTTCCCGGTGATCACGGGGATCACCTTGAAATTCTCCACTGTGGGCGGCGATGGGATCGTCCATTCCAGCGTGACGCCTCCCCACGGGTTGGCGGGGGCCTTGGCGCCCCGACGCAGAGAGATGAGCAGGTTGATCAACAGGACGGTAAGCCCCGCCACGAGGATCCAGGATCCGACCATCGACGTGAGATGGTACGGCGCGAACTCCGGCAGATAGTCATAGTAACGGCGCGGCATCCCGAGATAGCCG
>CAYIHQ010000044.1:0-10182 GCA_964362905.1 uncultured Ignavibacteriaceae bacterium | reverse complement strand
TATAGCAAAGACATCACCTACGGCACGAACAACGAATTCGGTTTCGACTATCTTCGCGACAACATGGTCGTCTCTGCGGAAGAGATGGTCCAACGCGGGCATAACTACGCCATCGTCGACGAAGTGGATTCCGTCCTGATTGACGAAGCTCGGACGCCGCTCATCATCAGCGGTCCGGTGGAATCTGAGGATCATAAGTTCGACGAGATGAAGCCGTACGTCGAACGGATCGTGCGCGCCCAGATGAACTTCGTCGCCGAAATCCTGGCCCAGGCTGAACGATGGCTGGCTGAGGAGAAGGATGAAGAGGCCGGCGTTCTGCTTTTGCGCGCCAGCCGCGGCCTTCCGAAGAACAAGAAACTGCTGAAGATCTTCTCCGAGCCCTCCCACAAGATGCTTGCGCAGAGAACCGAACGGGTCTATCTTCAGGACAACTCGGCCCGGATGCACGAGATCGACGACGAGCTCTATTTCAGCATCGATGAGAAATCCCACGCGATCGATCTGACCGAAAAGGGACGCGAACAGCTGGCGCAGGCATACCCGGGCCGGGACAAGGAGTTGTTCATCATCCCCGACCTTTCCACCGAGCTGAGCATGCTGGAAGGCGATCATGCGATAGCTCCCGAAGAGCGTCAGCTGAAGAAGGACGCGCTCACGCGGCTCTTCGCCGAACGAAGCGACCGGATCCACACCATCCTGCAACTGCTGAAGGCGTATGCCTTGTATGAGAAGGACGTCGAGTACGTCGTGCAGGAAGGCAAGGTCATGATCGTCGACGAGTTCACGGGCCGTCTCCTGTCCGGACGCCGGTATTCCGAAGGGTTGCACCAGGCCATCGAAGCCAAGGAAGGGGTGAAGGTCGAGCGCGACACACAGACGCTCGCCACCGTCACGCTCCAGAATTACTTCCGGATGTACAAGAAGCTGGCCGGTATGACAGGGACCGCCGAGACGGAGGCGGCGGAATTCTTCGACATCTACAAGCTCGATGTCGCCGTCATCCCCACGAACCAGCAAATGGTCCGAGCGGACCACGACGACCAAGTGTACAAGACGAAGCGGGAGAAGTACAACGCGGTCATCGACGAGATCGAGCAGATGCGAACCGCGCAGCGGCCCGTGCTCGTCGGCACGACGAGCGTGGAGGTATCCGAGACCATCAGCCGCATGTTGAAGCGGAAGGGTGTTCCGCACAACGTCTTGAACGCGAAGAACCACCAACGCGAGGCCGAGATCGTCGCCCATGCCGGTTTGCCGGGCGGCGTCACCATCTCGACCAACATGGCCGGCCGCGGAACGGACATCAAACTGGGCGCCGGCGTGCGGGACATCGCCGGGTTGCATATCGTCGGCACTGAGCGTCACGAATCCCGGCGCATCGACCGTCAGCTCCGCGGCCGGGCTGGCCGCCAGGGGGACCCGGGATCGTCGCGATTCTATCTTTCCCTCGAAGACGACCTGATGCGCTTATTCGGCAGCGAACGCATCGCGCGGATCATGGAGCGTCTCGGGCTCGAAGAGGGCGAGGTCATCATGCACCCGATGATCACCCGTTCGGTGGAGCGCGCCCAGAAGAAGGTGGAAGAGAACAACTACGGCATCCGGAAACGGCTGCTGGAGTACGACAACGTCATGAATCAGCAGCGCGAGGTCATTTACTCTCGCCGCCGGCACGCCTTGCTTGGCGAACGGATCCGGGATGACATTTTCGACATGCTGCGGGACGCGGCTTCCAAGATCGCGCAGGTCCGGTTCCCCGAGGGGGACCTGGAGGGATTGCGGGACGACGTCCGAGCCCGATTCCTGGTGGACCTCGACATCACGGCAGAGCAATTTCAGCGTGTGGGAGAGAACGGCGTTGCCGACCTGATCGTGGAGGGTGCGGAGGAATTCTATCGCCGGAAGGAACACCAGCTCGGACCCGGCCTGATGGGAACGCTCGAAAAGATGGCCGTTTTGCAGGTCAGCGACAGCAAGTGGCGGGAACATCTGCGGGAAATGGACGACCTGAAGGAGGGGATCCACCTGCGGGGGTACGGTCAGAAGGACCCGCTGGTCGAGTACAAGACCGAGGCGTTCAAGATGTTCATGGATCTGATGGAACAGATCCAGACGGAAACGCTGGACATGGTCTTCAAGCTTTACCCGCAGCGTCCGGAAGAACTCCCTACGCAACGGATCCGCCGGCCGATGAACATCACGATGACACATGATTCCGCACTGGGTGTCGGATTCGAAGGCAATCGCGGGCCGGTACCGGGCGGACCGGCGGAGGGAGGAGCGCCCGCGGGGAGTTCGTTCCGCGGTCCGCAGGGACCTCCGCGACCGCAAGCCCCTGTGCGCGTCGAAGAAAAGGTCGGGCGAAACGACCCGTGTCCGTGTGGGAGCGGAAAGAAATTTAAGAACTGCCACGGAACGTGAGGTCGAGCGTGCATGAGGGCATGAAGCGTCACCTGCGGGCTGCGATGGTGCGTCTGCCCATCATCGAGACGCTCCGGCGCGACATTCAGCACGGCCTTCAAAGGAGATTGCAGCGCCCGTTCGATCCGGACTTCTGTGCGCTCCGCGTGCTACCCGAACGGCCGCACGAGATCCTTCTGGATGTCGGTGCGAACAACGGATTGGCGGTGGGGGCTATGCGGTTGTACCGCCCGCATGCGACGATCATCTGCTTCGAACCGAACCGTATCCTGGCGGAGCGGGTGCGTCGGCGTTTCGCATTCGATCCCAGAGTGACGGTGAACGCGTACGGCCTCGATATGGAAGGGGGGTCACGGACACTCTTCGTGCCTCGCTATCGCGAGTACGTGTTCACTGGCCTTGCATCCATCGATCGGTCGGAAGCAACACGTTGGCTCAATGAGCGAACGCTGGCGGGATTCCAGGCCCGCCATTTGACGATTGAAACGGCGCTGTGCGAATTCAGGCCGTTGGATGAGCTGCAGTTGGCGCCCTCTTTCATAAAGCTGGATGTTCAGGGAGCTGAAGAACGTGTCATTCAGGGTGCGTGCGAGACGATTGCGCGATCCCGGCCCGTAATCATGATGGAAAACAGTTCGGCTGTGCGCGGCTGCTTGAATCGTCTGCCGGCTCTGCACTACGGACTCTGGTCGTTTCGACAGGGCAGTTGGTCGACTGAAGTGACATCTGCCATGAACGTGTTCTTCATCCCCCAGGAGTTCAAAGGCTCGCTCCAGAGGAATCCATGAAAAAAATCGAAGCCATCATACGCCCTTTCAAGCTCGACGATGTCCGAGAAGCGCTCTCCGAGATCGGCGTCAAGGGTATGACCCTCACCGAAGTGAAGGGGTACGGCCGTCAGAAGGGCCATACGGAGGTCTATCGGGGGTCGGAATACAAGATCGACTTTCTCCCCAAGATCAAAATGGAGATCATCGCCAAGGACTCAATGGTCGAACGCATCATTGCCACGATCGTGAAGGCGGCGCGTACCGGTCAGGTTGGAGACGGCAAGATCTTCATCCTCCCGGTGGAGGATGTCATTCGGATTCGCACGGAAGAGTCCGGCGAGGACGCAGTGTGAACATCATGCCCCAGGAATCCATCCCCTCTCCTGTTCCCTTCCGGTGCGGCTACGTCGCGCTCGTCGGTGCCCCAAACGTGGGGAAGTCGACGCTAATGAATGAACTGCTCGGCCACAAACTCTCGATCGTTACCGCGAAGCCCCAAACGACGCGCCAACGGGTTTTGGGGATCTACAACGATCCGTCCGCCCAGATCATCTTCCTCGACACACCCGGCTTGATCGCGCCACAATACCTGTTGCACCGGCGCATGCTCTCGCAGGCCGCGTCTGCTGTCGCGGATGCGGACATCGTCATCGTCATGACCGAAGCGGGTGCCGGGACGTCGCTCTCTCCGGAGGTAGAGGACCTGATCGGTTCTCTGAAGAGCTTCAAACCGATCTTCTTACTCATCAACAAGGCCGACGCGATCTACAAGCCGGAGCTCTTGCCGATCATGGCTGCGTTCGTCGGTCGGGGACAATTCGCAGAGGTCATTCCCGTGTCGGCCCTGAAGCGACAGAATCTGGATGACCTGCTGGCGACGATTATCCGTACCCTTCCGGAGCAACCCGCGTTCTATCCCAACGATATCCTCAGCGAGCAGCCGGAGCGGTTCTTCGTGGCCGAATTCATCCGCGAGGCCGTCTTCGAGCAATTCCGCGAAGAAGTGCCGTATTCCACGGCCGTCGAGATCCGGGATTTCCGCGAACGCGATGCAGGTGCGGCGTACATCGCCGCCGACATCATTGTCGAACGGGATTCTCAGAAGGGGATCCTCATCGGCCGCAACGGCGCGTCGCTGAAGGCGGTGGGCGAAGTGTCCCGGAGACAGATCGAAGCATTCATCAGCCGAAGAGTGTTCCTCGACCTTCACGTGAAAGTGCGCGATGGGTGGCGCCAGGATGAGCGGGCGCTGAATCGCCTGGGGTATGCGGAAGGTTAAACTGTGGAATTTTGCGGCTTCCTTGGGCCTTGTCTCTTGTTTCTTGTGACTTCCTCATTGATGTATTCACCGCCTAACACCTGAACTCTACGAGAACCATTCTCCTGAGACGAAAGTATGCCAGTCCTTCGACCTTTTCGCGCATTGCGGTACGACACCACCCGCGCCCCCATCGGGGATGTCGTGGCACCGCCATACGATGTCATCTCTCCGGATCAGCAGGACCGCCTCTATGAGCGGCACCCCTGGAACGTCGTCCGCCTGATCCTCGGGCGGGAGGCGGACCGGTACGCATCGGCTGCCGCGACGCTCAAAGCCTGGCAGGCGGAGAAGGTGCTGGTGCGCGACGAGCAACCGGCGATCTATACACTCCACCAGACGTTCGCGGGCCCGACCGGCACTCCGATCACGAGAAGAGGATTCATCGCGTTGTGTCGGCTGGAGGAGTTCGACAAGCGCATCGTCCTGCCCCACGAAAAAACTCTGTCGAAGGCCAAGGAGGACCGATTCAAGCTCTTCCAGGCCACGAATTCGAACTTCAGCCAGGTGTTCTCGCTCTACTGGGACGCGGAAAAACTCGTGGATGCCGCGCTCAACGGGGCGGCACGACAACAGCCGACCACGGAAGTGCTGTTTGAAGAAGTGCAGAACCGCATGTGGCGCGTCGACGACCCGGCGATCGTGAACAAAGTGGTTCGCATCATGACGGACAAGCAGGTGCTTATTGCGGATGGCCACCACCGGTATGAGACCGGATTGGCGTACCGCGATCTGATGCGCGCGAAGAATCCCGGCCACACGGGGGAGGAATTGTACAACTACATCATGATGTTCTTTTGTAATCTTGAAGACGAGGGGCTCGTCATCTATCCGACGCATCGGATCGTCCATTCGCTTCCCTCGTTCAACCGCGCGGCATTCCTGCAAAAGCTCGAGGCCAGTTTCGTCACGCGTGAGATGAACTCGCTGGCCACGCTGCAGGCGGCTCTCAGCGCTGCCTCGTCCCGTTCATTCGGAATGGTGTTCGCCGGGGACCAGAAATTCTGGATGGCCTCTCTCAGGCCCACGTTGAAGGCCGCGCAGGTCGTGCCGGACCATATGCCGGTGGAGGTCAAGGAACTGGATGTGGCGCTCCTCCACACCGTCGTGTTGCGCGATATCCTCGGGATCTCTGCGGAGGCTCAAGAGAAGAAGCTGAACCTCGACTACGTGAAGGGTGCCGACGAGGCGGTCGCCGCCGTTCGGGAAAGGAAGGCGCAGCTGTCGTTCATTCTGAATGCCACTCGCCTCGATGAGGTCCGCGCCGCCGCCCGGGCAGGGCACGTCATGCCGCAGAAATCGACGTATTTCTACCCGAAGCTGCTCTCCGGCCTCGTGTTCAACCTTATGCAGGACTGAGCCCATGGTCCCATCTTCCGGCTCGTATTCACGATCGACGGCGGTCGCCGGGTTCATCGGCATCTGCCTGATCTGGGGATCCACGTGGCTCGCCATCAAGGAGGGATTGCACACCGTCCCTCCGTTCATGAGCGCGGCGATCCGGTTCGTCCTCGCAGCGATCCTGCTGCGGTTGGTCATGTGGCATCAGGGAGAATCGATCCCTCGGTCGCGCGAGTACTGGTCGCTGATCGGCGAAACGGGATTCCTGACCTACGCGATCCCCTTTGCGCTGATCTACTGGGGACAGAATCAGATCCCGTCGGGATTGTCCGCGATCCTGTTTGCCACCTATCCGTTCTTCGTGGCTCTTGCAGCCCGTGTGCGGATCCCGGGTGAGCGACTCTCGGCCATGCGCGTCCTCGGAGTTCTCCTCGGATTCGTCGGTGTGTTCACCATCTTCTCCACCGAAATGACCTTGACAGACCGGGTACTCTCGCCGCTGGGGATGGGCGCCATCGTTCTCAGCGCCTTCATGCAGGCCTATGCGCTCATCACCATCCGCATGAAGGCGCAGCATGTTCATCCCGCCACCCTCACGTTCGGCGGAATGATCGTGGGGGCGGTCTTCCTGAGCATCCTAAGTGTGATGCTGGAGGATGCCTCTTCCGCCGTGTTCGACGCACGGACTCTCATTTCGATCGCGTACCTTTCAGCATTCGGCACCACGTTCACCTTTATCACCTACTTCTGGCTCATCAAGCACGTGCACCCCGTGCTGCTGTCCCTGACCGCGTTCATCACGCCGATCATCGCCGTCACTCTCGGTTCGGTGGTGCTCCAGGAAAATCTGGGCGTTGAGGTCCTCGCCGGGGCGTCCCTCGTCCTTACCGGAGTCCTCGTCGCGAACGTGCCGGGACTGCGGACGTACTTCCTCAAGCGGAGGGAGGATGCCGCGAAATGATCCCGAAGCACTTTCTGCTTGCCCGTTCACTGCCGCCGCTTGCGGCATAGGGGAAGAACGGAAGTAGCCATGCTCCGTTCCATCGCCCATATCGGCGTTGCGGTCCGAGACATCGAGACCACCATTGCCCTCTATTCGGCGCTCTTCGGGCACGGACACGATCATCGTGAAGACTTGAACGACCAAAACGTTCGAACAGCCATGTTTGCCGCAGGGCCATCGTCCGTGGAACTCCTCCAGGCCACATCGGCCGATTCCGCGATCGCGAAGTTCATCGAGAAGCGCGGAGAAGGGATGCACCACATCTCGTTCGTGGTGGACGACGTCCGTGCCGAACTTCGTCGACTGGAAGCGGCCGGATTCCAGCTCATCGACCGTGAGCCGCGCCGCGGCGCAGGAGGCTTTCTCGTGGCCTTTGTGCATCCCAAGTCCGCTCATGGTGTTCTGATCGAACTCGGTCAGAAGATCGAAGCCGCGCATGGCGGCTGACCCTTCCTCGATGTTGGGACCGCGTGAAGGCGTCGATCCCGGGCACGTTGTGATCGGTGCACACGACCTGACGCTGGCCGAAAAGTTGGAGTCGCTTCCTCCCAAGCCGGGTGTGTACCAGTTCAAGAGCGCCGACGGCAAGGTCCTCTACGTTGGCAAGGCGTCGAATCTCCGCAGTCGCGTCCGCCAATACTTCCAGCGCTCCCGCGCGACGGAACCCCGAATCGACGCGATGGTCCGCAAGGTCCAAGACGTCGAACTCACCGTGACCAGCTCCGAGGTGGAAGCCCTCATTCTCGAAGCAAATCTCATCAAGCAGCTGCGGCCGCGGTACAATGTTCTCCTCAAGGACGACAAGTCCTTTCCGTACATCGTGATCACGCGTGAATTGTTTCCGCGGGTGTTCGTCACGCGCCGCCGCGTTCCCGGCGCCCGGATGTTTGGCCCGTACACGGACGTGAAGACGATGCGCTTTGCGCTCAAGACCGTCCGTGACATCTTCATGATCCGGTCCTGCAACTACGACCTGACGGATGACTCCATTGCCGCGGGCAAATTTAAGGTGTGCCTGGACTATCACATCAAGAAGTGCGAGGGGCCGTGCGAGGCCTTTGTGTCCCGGGAACGCTACCAGGCGATGATCGACCAGGTGACGCAGGTCCTGCGGGGACGAACACGGTCGGTCGTAGAGTCCCTGGATCGGGAGATGGAGCACGCCGCTGAACTGCTCCGGTTTGAAGATGCAGCACAATTGCGGGACAAGATCAGGGCGTTGTCGGTCTATGCGGAACAACAGCGCGTCGTCGAGGCGCGTGATGTCGATCGGGACGTGGTGGCGGTGGCGGCGAAGGGCGACGACGCATGCGGGGTCGTGTTCAAGGTGAGGGAGGGAAAGGTGGTCGGAAGCCGGCATGTGTACATGACGCATGTCGAGGATGTGCTCGAGGCCGAATTGGTGGAACAACTCGTCGAACGAATGTACCTCGACGAAGAAGACATCCCTCCCGAGGTCCTCGTGTCTTCTCCCTTGCCGTCCGAGGGTCTCGTGGCGGCGTGGTTGGCGGAACGGAGCGGACACGCTGTCGCGTTCGAAACGCCGCACGGCGGAGAGAGGGCAAAACTGGTCGCGCTCGTTCGGAACAACGCACAGTTCTGGCTGGATGAACTGGAAGTGCAGCGCCTGAAGCGCGGAGAGTCCGTCCCTCACGCGGTGCAGGCACTGCAGAAGGACCTGCGCCTCTCAGGTCCGCCCCGGAGGATCGAGTGCATCGACAACTCAAACATCCAGGGGAGCGACCCGGTGTCGTCCCTCGTCGTGTTCGTCGACGGGAAGCCCCGCAAGAGTGAGTACCGCAAGTTCAAGGTGCGGACCGTCGTGGGACCTGACGATTTCGAGACGATGCGCGAGGTCGTGGGCCGACGTTATCGGCGCGTGGTGGCAGGGGAGGTGCCGGTGCCGGACTTGATCGTGATCGACGGCGGAAAAGGTCAATTGTCGAGCGCGGTGGCTGTGCTGCGGGAACTTGGTTTGGAGAACGTGCCCATCATCGGATTGGCGAAGCGGTTGGAGGAGATTTTCCAGCCGGATCAGGCCGATGCCGTTGTGCTTCCAAAAACATCATCGTCGCTGAAGTTGCTCCGGCAATTGAGGGACGAAGCGCACCGTTTTGCCGTGACCTACCATCGGCAGGTAAGGTCGAAGAGGATCCTCTCGACGGAACTGGATCTCATCGACGGGATCGGGAGAAAGCGGGCGACGGAGTTGTTGGAAGCGTTCGGCTCCGTTCAGGGCGTGAAGTTCGCCTCTATCGAGCAATTGACAGAGGTGGTGGGAGAGAGGGTGGCCGCGAAGATCAAAGACCATTTTGATTTCGAAGGAGAGTCATGAACCGCCCCGCCTGCCTGCCCGCCGATTGTGGTCTCGTACGGCAGTGCAGGCAGGCGGGCAGGCAAGTCCGCCACGAGCATGGAAGGAAATCTTGTTGCCTGGGACACAGGCGATTGTGAATTGTTCCTGGACAAATCTCCATATTTCTTGGCGTGCTTGGCGAGGATCGCTCCTCAACAGAACTTGGCGCCCTTGCCTGCCCGCCGCCGAGGATATAAGAGGGCAGGCGGGGCGGTACACGTTTTGTACGCATTACTAGAGAACAGAGATCAATGAACGCACATGTCGTGGTCGTCGGAGGCGGGATCGTCGGGTTGGCCACAGCCTATCGCCTTCTGCAACGTCGTCCATCCTGGAAGGTGCTTGTTCTGGAGAAAGAGGATGCCGCCGCGTCCCACCAGACGGGGCATAACAGCGGTGTCATCCACTCCGGGGTGTACTACAAACCCGGAAGTCTGAAGGCAAGTTTGTGCGTTGAAGGGGCCAGGGATCTGGTCGCGTTTTGTCGCGCGCGCGAGATACCACACAAGATCTGTGGAAAGATCATCCTGGCAACGGACCCTTCGGAGTTCGCCGGTCTGGACGAGATCCGACGGCGAGGAATGCTGAATGGCATCCAGGGCTTGAAAATGCTGGAGGGTGCAGAGATCACCGCAGTAGAACCGCACGCACATGGACTGCGCGCACTGCATGTTCCTACGACAGGCATCGTTGATTTTGTCGGTGTCGCCCGCGCATTGGCGGCTGAGATCGGCCGTTTGGGGGGCGAGGTGTTGTTCCACCAGCGGGTGCAGCGCATGGTTACTTCCGATCCTGCGTCTGTGCGGGTGGAAACCGACAAGGGGGAATTTGTGGCTGAACGAGTGGTGACGTGTGCGGGATTGCATTCCGACCGCGTCGCGCGCATGACAGACCCAAACATCGATGTACGTATCCTCCCGTTTCGCGGTGAATACTACATGGTGCGTCCGGAGCGATCGGAGATCGTTCG
>CAYIHQ010000043.1:0-10220 GCA_964362905.1 uncultured Ignavibacteriaceae bacterium | reverse complement strand
AAGGAAGAGTCCCAGCACGATGCCAAGTGTCACCGGATGGAAGGCCGCGTCGCGCACCTCACCGATGAGCGACACACCGGCATTCGAGAGTGCGAACACGGGCATGATGAAGTATGACACCCAGAGATGGAGGCCGTGTTCGAGCCGCTGCATTGGTGATTGCACGGCCTCACATCGCTCCTCTAATGCCTGTACCGCGGCTTGTTGGCTGCCGTCCAGTGTTTGGTTCCCGGCCGCCGCGTTCTCGAATGCGCTCACCAGGTCGCGGCTTTCACTCAAGAATCGTGCCCGGTCGATCTTCGGGCGGGCAGGAATAGTCATCGCCAGCACGACGCCCGCGATCGTTGCGTGGACCCCAGACTCGAGAAACGCCATCCACAGCAGCACGCCGAGCCCACCGTAGAGGTAGGGATTCCTGACGCCCCTCCAGTTTGCCACTACCAACAACGCGACAATTCCCGCCACAGTCCACAACGCCGTCAAAGACAGCTCCGAAGTATAGAACAGCGCGATGATAAGCACTGCCCCAAGGTCATCGATAATGGCAAATGCCGTGAGGAACACCTTGAGCCCGAACGGCGCCCGAGACCCGAGCAATGCAAGGACGCCAAGGGAGAACGCAATGTCGGTGGCCATGGGAATCCCCCAACCCGGCGCTCCTTCGGTTCCGTTGTTGAAGGCAACATAGATCACCGCCGGGACGATCATTCCACCGACGGCGGCGGCTAGAGGAAGCAGAGCGCGACGTGGGGATGCAAGCTCGCCCACAAGGATCTCGCGCTTGATCTCCAAGCCAACCACGAAGAAGAAAATGGCCATCAATCCGTCATTGATCCAGTGGTGGATCGACTTGGAGAGCAACCACGTTCCCGCCGAAAAGCCCACCTCTGTTTGCCAGAGGTGGTGATAGCTTGCCGCGAAGGGAGAATTCGCCCACGCCAGCGCGGCAACGGTGCAGACGAGCAAGACGATGCCGGCCGAGGACTCCAGGGCCACGAATTTCTGGAACTGAGATCGGAGAAGAGTCATCGGTGAACGAATCATGGAATTCCTTTGCCTAGAGTCTTGCCGGGATGGCGACCGCCACGATCAGATCGGAGGTGTGGGCTCTGTGGTTCTGAATACGGCGACCGCATATGGAGGCAATGCAACGATCGTCGCCTCACCGGCACCATCAGGCAGCGTGCATCCGGGACCAGCCCAGCGAGGATCCGTCGAATCCAGCATCTTCTTCCAGCGACCCGCGGAAAAGGGGCTGCAAGCGGGTGAGGCCTCTTCGCCAAGATTGAACAGCGCGACGCTCGCCCCCGTTGCCAGCGTTCGCCGGATCGACAGGACAGATGTAGTTCCGATCCTGTCGACGAACACGTTCTGATTCATGATCCACCTCGAGTGAAACAAAGTGCTTCGGATTGCGAGCAGTTCCGCGTAGAACTGGAGGAGAGAACGTGGTTTCTCTTCGTATCGATGTTCCCAATTGATCATCGATGATCGGAGAGTCTCCGGATCCTGGGGATCGGGCGGTGGCTCGGCTGATCCTGAAGCGATCCATGATACATGCCTGGCCTTACGAACATGCTCGATGATGTCGTGATCAGAAAACGACGTGAAGAACACGAAGGGCGATTCCTCACCATATTCTTCCCCCATGAAGAACATCGGAAGGAAGGGGGAAAGCACCGTCAGGGCTGCGGCAAGTTTCATCCCGTCGAAAGAAAGAATCGTTGACGACCGGCGACCACCGGAGACGTTACCGACCTGATCGTGATTCTGCGTGCAGACGACGAATTGATTGCTCTTCCTCTCAGACGAAGGAGTTCCGTGAGGCCGTCGCCGGTGGCGGGAGAACTGACCCGAGAACGCGTAACCCTCGCGAAGACAGCGGAGGAATTGGTCCAGATCCCCATAATCTTGGTACACGCCCGTCCGGTCCTTCGTCAATAGTGCATGTACGCAGTGATGAAAATCGTCGTTCCATTGGGCATGGATACCCAACCCACCATCGCCGGGCGGGGCAAGAAGACGCGCATCATTGCGGTCGCTTTCCGCGACCAAAATTCGGGAAATTCCTGTCGCCTGCGACAGCTCTTCAGTTGCCTTCGCGAGGAGTCTGAGGAATGTGCTCGACGCATCCTTCTTCAGGAGAGGGTCCACCGCATCGAGCCTGAGGCCGTCCATATGGAATTCCCGAAGCCAATACACGGCGTTCTCAACGAAGAACGCGCAGATGGGATCGCTGTTCGGGCCTTCGAAGTCCGGTATGGGACCCCACGGGGTTTCCCCGCGGCGTGAAGTGTATGGGCCAAAATCCTCGAAGACACTTCCTTCTGGACCAACATGGTTGTACACAACATCAAGAAAGACTGCAAGACCGCGTCGATGGCATGTATCGACCAGCAGTTTCAGATCGTCCGGCGTTCCATAGGTGTTTTGGACGGCGAAGGGGAAGACCCCATCATACCCCCAGTTACGAGCACCGGGAAATTGTGCGACAGGCATCAATTGAAGTGCCGTGATCCCAAGGGCCCGAAGCTCTTCGATCCGCGGAAGAATGGCTTCGAAGGTGCCGCCCGGTGTGAACGTGCCAACGTGGATTTCATAGAAAACGAGGTCGCTCTGCCTCAGGCCCCTCCAATCTTCATCCTGCCACTGAAACCGAGTATGGTCCACAATTTGAGAGGGACCGCGGATGCCCTCCGGTTGGCGCTGTGAGGCCGGGTCGGGCCGCAGGAGGTCATGATCGAGAAGGAAGCGATAGCGAGCATCGGAGGGGAGGGAGTCAACACTGGCATGCCAGTAGCCCTCGTCCAGCTGTGCCAGGGGTATTCGGATGTGGGAAGGCCCCTCCAACTGCAATTCAACCGCGCTCCGTCGCGGAGCCCAGACATTGAACGTCCATCCTTCTGAGGCTGTCCGTGACGGGCCGTGGCGCTGCATCGTGAGGCGTGGTTCTTGATGTGACGATGCGCTCAATGTCCTCATCTACGACAATACTTTGGAAAGGAGCCGGAGATCGTCGATCACATGCCGTGTGATCAGATAGTTCTTCCGCACGTGTTCCTTTCCCATTTCCGCCATCGTCCGCGCGATCCGTTCGTGGTTCAACAAATGGCAGATTCTTTCTGCCCATCCAGCTGTATCGTGGGGGTCGACGAGATAGCCCGTCGAGTTGTCGATCATCTGCCGGGGAATTCCGCCCACATTGGAGGCCACAACTGGTTTCGCTTTCCAGAGTGCCTCGGTCACGGTAAGGCCAAATCCCTCGCGAAGTGACTTTTGCAGGATCACGTTCGACGATCGCTGGAGTGCATTCACCAGGATGTTGTCCTCCGCGGTGATGAGCATGACATCCTTGTTGTCGAGCATTGATCCGGCGAGAGCTCGCGTCTTCTCGAACAGATCCCAGCCTTCCGGATCGTCCGTGGCCATACTGCCGCAGAGCACAAGCCGGCAGTCGCACTCCTTCCGAACGAGCTTGAATACTTCGATGACTCCGGCGGGGTCTTTCCACTTGTCGAACCGTGAGATCTGAGTGATGAGCGGTTTGTCGACGGGCACGCCGTATTTTGCCAACGTCCGCTGGATGAGCTCGTCCGGAATATCTCGATTCTTGGTGGAAAGGGGGTCGATCGCAGGGTCGATGATACTGTACGACACGGGCAGATCTTCACGAACATATTGCTCGTCGGAGACGATGATGCCATCGTACGCCAGAATGAAGCCCTTGAGAAAATCCCACAATGCCTCATTTGGATGGGAGAGGTCGACATGACAACGCCACAGCCAAGGTTGGGCTTTTCGATAGAACCGGATCAACGGGAGCGGCTGTGGATCGTGGATGAACACGCAATCTGCGTCGATCTTGCAATACGCCGCAAAATCCCGATTGTTTTCAACATACAAGGACGCTTTGATCTCCGTCATGTGAATCGACTCACCCTGGATGGCGTTGTGGAACTTCTTCGTGATCGCAAAAAACTCCGGGGTCCCGCGAAGCGTTCTCCAATCAGCTTCCACGCCTGCGGCATTCAGCAGCGGTACGATGGAATGAAGCATCTCGGCCACGCCGCCGCCATAGTACGTGGAATTGACATGCAGGACCCGCTTCCCATACAACGGACGGGCAGTCTTGTAGATCTCAGCGATAACATCGTCTCCAACGATGCTGCGATATTCTTCTAAGGTTGCCATGGGAACTCCTTTCAGAGACGTTCGAGCTAGGCTCTTCCGCGAGTGCGCTGGAGGAATGACCGAAGCAGGAGACGGAGGACCTGGCGCACTTCCGTCGTCGATCGAACAGTGTACTGGGCCGACGTGTTGTGCACGTCACCCACGCGTATCGTGATGCTGCGTGACCGAAGGATGGCGAAGGCATCTTCATCGGTCCTGTCATCTCCGATGAAAACGACGAGACGTCGTGATCCACCCCGATGTCCCTTCAACAGCCGCGCAACGGCGTTTCCTTTTCCCCAATCGACGGGTGGACGTACCTCGATGATTTTCTTTCCTGTCACGACTCTGAAATGATTGGGGCTTGCGCGAAGAATGCGGTTGACGAGGGATCGAAGTCCGCGAACACGGTGCGATCGCACTCTTCGGAAATGGACGGCCACCGTGAGATCCTTGTCTTCCACAAAGGCGCCGGCGTACGCCGCGATGCGTTCGGACAACACCAGACCCATTGCTCTCAACCGCTTTCTGGCCCGAAGGGCACCGGGATGGATCCATTCCACGCCCGCGGTATCGATGATGTGGAGACCGTGATTGGCAGCATAGGCGACTTTTCGGTCCCGCACACGGCGGCGGATATCACGGAGAGACCTCCCGGTGACGATCGAGACGGAGACGGACGGGTGGTGTGCAAGCGCACGGAGAAGTCCTGCCGTGGAACGCGGAAGGCTGGCTGCCGACGGTGACCTCCGGATCGGTGCCAGCGTTCCATCGAAATCGAGGAAAAGCGATACATGCCGGGCTTCTTCTATCTGCGCCGCGGCGCGAGCAGTGAACCTGCCCGTTGCGTCAAGGATCGGCCGAGTACGAGAGGAGGTCATTCTTCAACGTTCAGGGGCGTCTTGGGGATTCGGATACGTGCGAGCGTGGTGACGATGTTCGCGGCCCATCGATACACGTTTCGTTCCTTGACGACCGAGGCCAGTTGCTGCATCCGTTCGCGCACTTCTTTGGCGTCCATCGTCAACGCCCGATGGAGACTCTCCGCCATCTCTTCGATGTCGTATGGATTCACCACGAGTGCATCGCGCAACTCAAGCGCAGCACCGGCAAACTGGCTCAGGATGAGTACCCCGTGCAGATCGTCCCGCGACGCGATGAACTCCTTGGCGACGAGGTTCATGCCGTCGTGCAGAGATGTCACCATGCATACGTCGGCGGCCTGATAGTACTTCGTGATCGTTTCGTGGTTGTGATGCGCTTTGAGAAACACGATCGGTTTCCAGTCCTTCGTTTGCATGGACCAGTTGATTCGATCGACGGCTTCATCCAGTTCGCCCATGAGGTCATGGTACCGCTTGATATGTGTCCGGCTCGGAGCCCCGAGTTCCACGAAGGTCACTTGTCCCTGATACTCAGGATACTTTTCAAGGAAGCGCTGAACTGCCTGAAAACGCTCGAGGATGCCCTTCGTATAGTCGATCCGATCAACGCCGACGACAAGCCGTTGGGCTGTCGATCCCAGTCTCTTGAAGATCGTCTTCCGGCGTTCGGATGGGTCCAGTCGCTTCTCGTGTTCGGAGTCGTGTTCCATTGGTGCAGCAACACTGATCGGGAAGGGCCGCACGAGGGTAATCTGGCCGTGACGTTCGACCGCGAATTGATCCCATTTGATCTTCGATTCCAGGAAGCGATCGACGGTCTCGAGAAAGTTGTTACAGTGGAACTGAGTGTGAAATCCAATGAGATCTGCAGCCAGGAGTCCGAGAAGGAGTTCCTGCTTCCATGGGCATATTCCGAAGACTTCTGGATTTGGCCAGGGTATATGCCAGAAGATGGCGACACGTGCATCAGGTCGTTTCGACTTGATCAGCAGAGGGAGGAGGGCAAAGTGATAGTCCTGAATCAGAACAAGCGGTGATTCTTCGCCGTGGATCTCCTCCAGGAGAGCGTCGGCAAATTTTTGATTCACGCTTTGGTACTGGATCCAATCGTCGAGGCTGAATGATGGCCTGGTGTGCGTAATGTGACAGAGCGGCCAGATGCCCTCATTCGAGAACCCGTAGTAGTACCCTTCCTCCTCCTCTTTCGAAAGGAAGACCCGTTTCAACGTGTATCGAGGTTCGTCCGGAGGCACCGGAATGCAGTTCCGCCCATCGACAGTTTCACGGTCGGCATTCCCGCTCCCGTGAGCGATCCACAAACCGCCGCACGAACGCATGATCGGGTCGAGTGCGGTAACGAGTCCTCCGGCCGGCATGATGCACTCGACGGTGTTACCCTGGTTCGTGTGCATGTACGGTTCCCGGTTCGACACGATGTACAGATTCTTGCCGTTCAATTCCACTCGGACATGTTCTTTCAATCGTTCCGCTGTCCAAAGTGATTCAGCTTCGACACGAAGCCGGGCTTCTTCTTGGGCCGACGCACGGGCTTGCGATAAACTCTTCGCCATCAGGGTGACCTCCATCGTCAGCGGAGAGAGGATGTCTCCCCGTGGCATAACGATGGCCGGGGGCGCTTTCCCTGTCCGAAGTCCACGCATCCATTGGGCGATCTGCGCGATCGGGCCAGTGATACTCCAGCGCACGACAAGCACAGTGGTGATGATGATTAGGAAGATGTGAGTCAGAAGGCGAAGGAAATTGGTGCGCCAGATGGCTTCAAGGCGCCCCTCGATGAACGATGCATCTTGATACAAAAGTATCGAGCCGACGACTCTCCCGTTGACGTCAAGCGGAAATGCCGTAACATGGGCGGCAGAATCAACGTGGTCGACCAGTTCCGACACCACCTGATTGCGGGTGATCGATTCCCAAACTTGGTGAGGTGTCGCCGAGAACCGACCGGTCAAAGCCCGACTTGAGACAATGGATATACCCTGGCTGTCATAGACCGCAATACCGACGAGGCGCGCCTGACGGCCAAACCGGTCAACAAACCGGCGGAGTCGTTCCGCTGAATTCCTTTGTAGGTATCCTCCGATAGTCTCCTGAAGGCCCTCACCGAGCACCCCAGCCCGCACGTCGAGTTCTCGCACAAGCACTTCGCGTTCGGCCTGCACCTGCATGTACGTAAAGGCGGTTGCGACTCCTGCGGCTGCAAGGAGAAGCGATACAATAAGACGGAAGGTAATCTTCATGTCACCTTACCCCGAGTGTCCTTTGTCATCCGTTGCCAGATCCTCTGCACCATCAGCGACTGTGCCTCCAGAGTTTCTCCAGAATCTGAGCGGCCCACTCTTTTCCCGCCAGACCGAAGGCGATCGCAAGTCCGAGACACAGGCCGCCGAATGCTATCTCAAAGGCTGCAACCAGGACCTGGCCTCCAATTGAAATCTCCTGCAATGCGGCTGAAACGACAAGCATGACGACAATCCAATAGGCCACGCTTGAGACCACCTCTGCTCCGGCGATGCCAGACGTTTTGAGCGAAGAGTACAGTCCCCCGCGGGCAATACGTGCCGCCAATGTGCCGAAGACGAGAATCATGATGGCAAGAACGAGATTAGGAACAAAGAGGACGAACGAACGAAAGAGTTCCCCTGCTATGTCGAGCCCCAGGCTGGACAGGATTGCGAGTGCAAAGACAAACAGCAGGACCCAATAGACCAGATCTCCGAGGAGCTCCAACGAAGTCCTGTGCAAACCTCCACGGACCAGAAACTCCTCGAGACCTGCTTTTTCCGCGACGACATCGAAGCGCAGGGTTTTCATCAACCTGACAAATATGGCCCGAATTATCCGAGCCAACAGGATTCCCAGCACAAACAATAACAACCCAACGAAAAAGTGGGGTACTGTGCGCATAAGCTGAGACCAGAAGGACGTCAGCGACTGAACGGCAACCTCAAGTTGACTTGGCATAGAAACCTCCTTTGACAAAGGGACCTATTCAGCGGGCGAGCCATCGACGGGACGAGATCCCTGGTCCATCGTGCCGCCTGTACGACGTGCATACAAGGTCCGTGACGTGCCGTACGGCACCACGAGAACTGGACAACCAACTCCATCGATAAATTGTCGAACAATAGAGAGTGTCGGAATGTACTGGAGCAACGGATGTCGCCGCTGTGCGCCGATGACGAGCAGATCGGCTTGAACCTCTTGAACAAGTGCCACGACACTCCTGATACATTCGCCGCGGACAATGCGCAAGGTCGTTGCGACGCGTGGTGGCACAATCTGCCGGGTTGTCGAACGGAGAATGTCGTACATACACCGCTCGTCTAGAATGAGATCTACCCAGGATGGAGGGAGCGTTGGCATGCCTGCAATGGGCCATTGACAATTCAACCAAGCGGCCTCGAGGACATGAACCACCGTGAGATGGGCTGAATGAGTGTCAGCGAGGGACGCGGCCGCGGCCAACGTGTTTGCGCTGACCTCCCCGAGATTCATCGCGCAGACGATGTTCTTGGTTTCCATTCTGCCTGCCACTGCCGTATTCTCAGGTTGCATTTCCCCGGGATTCCTTGTCAGACGTAAGATAGTTGGGGATGAGACGCTTAAGAATGAACCCATTGGAGAGCTGTGTCGTCAGCACAGGGTCGACGAGAATTTTGCTGATCACGCGGTCAACATACTCTCGCGCCGTCAGTTTGTCTGCATGAGCCGCGTAGCCAGGAATGCGACCTCCGAGAATGATGCGCATGAGATTGCGCTCTCGGGCAAGCCTCTTGCGCGCGTCATACAACCGGCGTGCGAGCTTGGAGCCGCGAAAATCTGGATCGACCATGATTTCAATGCCGTAGAGAGTATTGCCGTGCGGATCATGATTGCTGATGAAGCCGCCGTCGGCGATCTCCTTCCAACTGTGCCAATCCCGGTAAAGGTCAAAGTCCAGGATCAGGCTGCTTGCTGAGGCCACGATGCGGCCGTCAAACTCTACGCACACCTGACCCTCGGGGAAAATGGTAAGTTGACTTGTGAGTTGGTCTTTCGACCAGGGCTTCATCCCGGGAAAACACCTCAATTGCAGGTTGACGATGTTGTCATAGTCCTCCGGACGTATGGTTCGCAGGAATATGTGCTTTTCAAAATCCTTAAGGTCAATTGAGCTCATAGTGCCTCCTCTTCGGCTGCCCAATAGGTTCATCCACATCTATGGCTTGCTCCCATGTCGAGGTGACTGATCCGACTTCTGTTGGTCTTGTCTGTCGCGAACGATTGAAATACCCACAATGACCAGACCTATCAAAACAGCGATGGGCCAATTGATCGAGACCGATGTTTCGAACTCGAAGCTGTATGCGACGGTGCACATGATCCCAATTATCAGAGCAATCGGACCATAGAAAATCAGGTAGTACAGGAGTTGTTTTGAATTCATGACGATCTCCACTGAATGGAATGGACATCTCTTTCATCTCGCATTGCCAAACGTGACAAACGGATGAAGTGAGATTGACCTCTTCATCACGCTGGGATCGAACACCCCAACAACGTAGGGATCGGGCCCAGACAATTGTGAGAAAAGGAGCAGTCGCTCGACCTGGCATCAGGCCCACGGCAGGAGTGATTAGAGAGATGCGGCGAAGGAGGGAGGAGCGCGATCTGAGGACGAAAGCTTAGTTGCGGAGAGAGTTTGTTGGTCTATTGCGTAGACATGACCGCAAACTGCGAACGCAGGAGAAGTCGGAACAACCGATGGAAGAATGCCCGGTGCAGGAACGGTAGTCTTGGCAACCGATGGGAGATGCTTGTTTTGTGTCCAATAGACCCTCGCCGGTGTCGGCTGCGCCGGTTTGCCCCTTGTAAACTGCTGTCCATTCTGTCCCCAGCCGGCGTTGGCAGTCCATCTTATGAGGTGGCCAACCACCCCCAAATGAAGGTAGGTGGTGAGAAGAACCAGAGTGACGGCAGTATTGAGGGCTCTTTTCATTGTCTAGCTCTTCAATACCATACCAAATCCAACAGCAAGAGTCAACCGCGCAGGCTTTTTCGTGCCATGATGTGCGCGGCCAGTCTCTTGAAACAACACCAGGGGGTGGTCACCGTTCTTATCACCTTCGTCACCCAAGCCCGACTGACGTCCTTTTGCCGTCCGAT
>CAYIHQ010000042.1:8927-10263 GCA_964362905.1 uncultured Ignavibacteriaceae bacterium | reverse complement strand
GACGGCACGGTCGGGGCGAACAAGAACTCCATCAAGATCATCGGCGAAGAGACCTCGTTTTTCGCGCAGGGATATTTCGTCTACGACTCCAAGAAGTCGGGTTCGACGACCACGTCGCACCTGCGCTTCGGCCCGCGGCAACTGCATTCGCCATACCTGGTTGACCGCGCCAATTTCATCGCCTGCCACCAATGGTTCTTCCTCGAACGCTACGATGTGCTTGAATCGGCGGCGCCGGGAAGCGTGTTCCTGCTGAACAGCATGTTCGGGCCAGACCAGGTCTGGCCACACCTGCCGCGCATCACGCAGGAAGCGATCATCGCCAAGAAGATCAAGTTCTACGTGATCGACGCTACCAAGGTCGCCGGGACGTCCGGAATGGGTGGACGGATCAACACGATCATGCAGACCTGCTTCTTCGCCATCTCCGGCGTTCTGCCGAAGGACGAAGCGATCGCGGCGATCAAGAACTCGATTAAGAAGACCTACGGCAGAAAGGGCGAACAGGTCGTCCAGAAGAATTTCGAGGCCGTCGATCAGACGCTGGCCAACCTGTTCGAAGTGAAGGTGCCCGCGACCGCGTCCAGCACGATGGAATTGCCTCCCGCCGTGTCGACGCAGGCACCCGCATTCGTGCAGAAGACGATCGGCACCATCGTCGCCGGCAAGGGCGATCGGCTTCCGGTCAGCGCACTCCCGGACGATGGAACGTACCCCGTCGGCACCGCGCAGTGGGAGAAGCGGAACATCGCCCTTGAGATCCCGGTGTGGGAGTCCGAGATCTGCATCCAGTGCAACAAGTGCGCCCTCGTCTGCCCGCACGCGGCCATTCGCGTCAAGGTCTATGACGGCGCTTTGCTGGCGAACGCTCCCGCCACTTTCAAGTCCATGGACTACAAAGGAGTGGAGCACAAGGGCCTCAAATACACCGTCCAGACGGCCCCCGAAGATTGTACGGGTTGCAGCCTCTGTGTCGAGGTCTGCCCCGCAAAGAGCAAACGTGAGGTGAAGGTCAAAGCCATCAACATGAAGCCGCAGGAACCGCTCCGGATGCCGGAGCGCGCCAACTACGACTTCTTCCTCAACCTGCCGGAAGTGGACCGGCGAACCGTCCGCACGGACACGGTCAAGGGAACGCAGTTCTTCCAGCCGCTCTTCGAATACTCGGGCGCCTGCTCCGGCTGCGGAGAAACGCCGTACGTGAAGCTCGCCTCGCAGTTGTTCGGCGACCGGATGATCGTTGCCAATGCCACCGGCTGCTCGTCGATCTACGGCGGCAATCTGCCCACGACTCCGTGGACGTCGAACAACGACGGCCGTGGACCGGCATGGGCCA
>CAYIHQ010000042.1:0-8917 GCA_964362905.1 uncultured Ignavibacteriaceae bacterium | reverse complement strand
CCAATTCGCTGTTCGAAGATAATGCCGAGTTCGGCTTGGGCATGCGCCTGACGGTCGACAAGAACAAAGAGATGGCGGAGGAACTGCTGCGCCATCTCGCGCCGAAACTGGGTGAGAGCTTCGTGACCGCCATGCTGGACGCGAAACAGGTGGACGAAGCCGGCATCTATGAGCAGCGCGAACGGGTAGCGGAGTTGAAGAAGAAGTTGCAGGGCATGAAGGACTCGCAATCATCGCACCTGCTGAGTCTGGCCGACTACCTCGTCAAGAAGAGCATCTGGATCATGGGCGGTGATGGATGGGCCTATGACATCGGCTTCGGCGGCCTGGACCATGTGCTGGCGTCCGGCCGGAATGTCAACATCCTGGTGATGGATACCGAAGTGTATTCCAACACCGGCGGCCAGATGTCCAAGGCGACGCCGCGCTCGGCGGTGGCAAAGTTTGCCGCATCGGGCAAGCCGACGGGAAAGAAGGATCTCGCGCTCATCGCCATGTCGTACGGCAATGTGTATGTGGCGAAGGTGGCGATGGGGTCGAACGACGCGCAGACGATCCGGGCGTTCCTCGAAGCGGAAGCGTACGACGGACCGTCCATCATCATCGCGTACAGCCATTGCATCGCGCACGGCATCGACATGGCGCGCGGCATGATGAACCAGAAGGTCGCGGTGGAAACGGGATACTGGCAGTTGTTCCGCTACAACCCGCTGTGGGCGGTCGAAGGGAAGAATCCCTTCAAGCTGGATTCAAAGCCGCCGTCGAAGCCACTCAAGGAATTCACATCGCTCGAGACCCGCTTCCGAATGCTCGAAAAGATCGATCCCGACCGTGCTAGGAAACTCGCGGTGCTGGCTCAGGCGGATGTGAAGGAACGATGGGCGCTGTACGAGCAATACGCGCACGAAGGCGGCGGTGCGGTGGAGAAGCCTCCGGAGAAGCAGGAGTAAGGAGTAAGGAGTCAGGAGACAGGAAGAAGGAGAGAGACGAGAGAAGCGGCACGGAAGTCTTCCTGATAATTCGCAATCCCCAATTCGAAATCCGAAATCGCCATAAGGTGTTCTATGGATCTCTCCACCTATTATCTCGGCAAACGGCTGAAAAACCCGTTGGTTCCATCGGCCAGTCCTCTGTCGCGCAACATCGACTCCATGAAGCGGCTGGAAGATGCGGGAGCGGCGGCCATCGTTATGTATTCGCTGTTCGAAGAGCAGATCGAGCACGAATCGTTCGAGATCGACCACTATCTCTCCTACGGCACGCAGTCGTTCGCCGAGGCGCTGACATATTTCCCCGAGCCGAAGGAGTACAACCTCGAGCCGGACCAGTACCTCGAGCTGCTCCGGAAGGCCTCCGAGTCGCTGGAGGTTCCCGTCATCGGCAGCCTGAACGGCGTATCCACCGGCGGCTGGATCAAGTATGCGCAGCAAATGGAGCAGGCGGGAGCGGACGCCATCGAGCTGAACGTCTACTACATCCCGACGGACCCAGCGCTTGCGGGCGACGATGTGGAGGCGCGTTATCTCGACGTGCTCCATGCGGTCAGGAGCACGGTGGCGATCCCGGTGGCCGTCAAACTCAGCCCGTACTTCACGGCCCTGGCCAACGTGGCCCAGCGGCTCGTGAACGCCGGCGCCGACGGGCTTGTGCTGTTCAACCGCTTCTATCAGCCCGACATCGATATCAACGAACTCGAAGTGACGCCGCATGTGCATCTCAGCGATTCGTCGGCGATCACGCTGCCGATGCGATGGATCGCCGTCCTGCACGGGCGCGTCAAGGCAAGCCTGGCCGCCAGCAGCGGCGTTCATACCGCCGACGATGCCATCAAGTTGCTCATGGCCGGCGCCGACGTCACCATGATGTGTTCATCCCTCCTGAAGCGCGGGCCGGAACATCTCAAGGAAGTGCTCGAAGGCATCGAGAAGTGGATGTTCGAGCACGAATATGTGTCCGTCGAACAGATGAAGGGAAGCATGAGCCACAAGTCGGTGCGCGACCCGTCGGCGTTCGAGCGAGCCAACTACATGAAGGCGTTGAATAGGTATAAGATGTTGATGTAGGGAAGAAGAGGTAGCGGGTATCGAGGATTGGGTATCGGGTAATAGGCATCGGGTATTGGGTAAAAGCCCGTGTCCCCGGTCCCGAGTCCCTGATTCCTGCTACCGAATAACCGTACACTTGACCCAGGAGTCCGAAGGGGAATCTAATTCCTCGACGTTCGCCTGGGTTTTCATTTCCGGCAACTTTTGACGTTTATGAAGTCCCCCACATGACGCCACGAGAACGCATTGCCGCAGCAATGGATGGTCGCCCGCACGACCGGGTTCCTTTCATGTGCCAGATGAGCATCGGCCACATGTTGCTGCAGTTGCCGGTCTCACCCGTGGAAGTCTGGAATGACATCCACGTGTTCGCAGAAGGGCTCGTGGAACTCCGGGCCCGATACGGATTCGACGGGATCCTCGTCAGTCTCCACGGACACGATCCTGCCTGGCGATCCTTCATCCTGCGCCGTGAACCGTCCCCGGAGGGGGAGACGATCGAGTGGAGGGACGGCAGCCGCACGCTCTATCGACGAGATGATCTTCCGGAGCACCATCCTGCGGTCGAACGTGCCGAGGCGAGGTCCAAGATCGTCCCGCGGCCGCTCTCCTACATTCCGGTAAGCCAGGGACTCCATTTCGCCATCCATCCAATCCACCGATTCGACATTCTCCGCACTGTGCGGAGCCTGGCGGGGAACGACGTTGCCATCCATGGAGAGGTGACGTCGCCATTCGACTATCTGCTCGACGTTCTCGGCATAGAACAGGCATTGATGGCCCTTCTGGACGACCCTTCGCATATGGAAAGTCTTCTCGAAACATTCGCGGACGGTGTCTCTGAGATCGCCGCGGCGATGTGCAGGGAGGACATCGATGCCGTGAAGATCTCGTCTCCGTTCGCCGGTGCGGGATTCCTTTCGAGGTCGCACTACGAACAATTCGTGCTTCCGTACGAGCGGCGCGTGGTGGAGGCCATACAGTCCTTCGGAAAGCCCGCCTACCTGCACACCTGTGGCGCCATCGGCGACCGACTGGACCTGATGGCATGCTCCGGGGCTCGCGGCCTGGAATGCCTGGATCCTCCACCGCTCGGAACAGTTGAACTGGCCGATGCCCTGGAATCGCTGGGTGGGAAGATGTTTGTAAAGGGCAACATCGATTCTGTTCACTCGCTCCTGCTGGGGACGGCGGAGGCGGCTCTGAACGACGCGCGAGAACGCTTGCGTCTCGGCAAGCGGTATGGACGATTCATCCTTTCGACGGCCTGCTCGATCGCGCCGGGTGTTCAACCGCAGCGGATCCAGATGCTGCGGCGATTGGTGGAGGAGGAGGGATGAAAGAACATTTCACAGAGGTCCACAGAGATCACACAGAGTTCCTCAGAGGAAAGAAATATTCCTCAACTCTGTGGGACTTCTCTTTTCCTCTGTGGATCTCTGTGTAACATCTTCTCTCAACCACATGGACTTCTCCGACCTCCAAAACGCCCTGATCCGCGGGGACCACCTGGCCACCGCAGAGCAGACGCGTCTCTTGCTCGCAGCTGGCGCCGGTCCCGTCGATATCCTCGAACGCGGATTACTTCCCGGGATGCAAGTCATCGGGAAGAGGTTTCGCGATGGAGAGATATTCCTTCCGGAGGTCCTCGTCTGCGCACGCGCAATGAAATCGGCCATGGCCTTGCTGGACCCGCTCCTCGCAGCCGGATCATACGCTGCCAAAGGCAAGGTCGTGTTGGGGACGGTCAAGGGGGATGTGCACGATATCGGCAAGAACCTGGTGGGCGTCATGCTCCGCGGCGCCGGATATCAGGTGGTGGACATCGGCACCGGGTGCAATGCCGACAAGTTCGTGCAGGCCGTGCGGGACCATCGGCCCGACGTGGTGGGCTTGTCAGCCCTCCTGAGCACGACAATGACCTACATGAAGACCGTCATCGATGCGATCCGGGCGGCGGGTGAGACCCTGCCTGTGATTGTCGGAGGAGCCCCGGTGAATGCAGAATTCGCGGAGAGTATCGGTGCGGCAGGCAGTGCACGCACAGCAGGTGAAGCGGTGGAACTGGTGAGCCGATTGGTGGGAAGAAAAGATTGACTCGAAGCTTCACGAAGGTCTCACGAAGAGGGGATGAGTCACACCACCTGGCAACTCCATTTGTAGAACTCTGCCCGAATTCAGCTGCCGAGCCGTAACCCGTAGCACCGGCAGTCTGCCCGGACGCTCTCGGTCGGGGCTTGCCCTGACGTCCCGAGCGACTCCGAGCGAGCGAAGCGAGTCGAGGAGGAGTCGAGGGATGGGGGGACCGACGTGTTAGCTCGCCGCCGTGCTAGGTGACAAGCCTCTCCCTTGATAGGAAGGTCAATGGAGTCGGGACATCGGGGAAATGGGGAATCGGATCAGCGTATGGGTTACCATTGGTGGCAATAGACTCAATATGATTCTGCGAATCAGTCGAGAGACTGTTCCACCAACTGGAGGAAAAGTACGTATTCTCGACAAAGTGGAACGCAAGTTGCACAAGAACCGTTGGTAGCCGAGTGCCGGACAAAGTCTCGAGTGAATCCATAAACCTGTCGATTGCGGTGTGCTCAATACGCCAACTGAAGAATACTACCTGTCGGCCTAAGATCGTTAGAGCGGAAAAATGAAGGGGTTGGATTGATGATTTTGGATCCTCGAGGTTTTGAATCTTATTGGAGCTGAAATCGAAGTTTGGGGTTGGCGATCCCGCGGTTGAGTAGAAAGGAGCCCCCTCGCAATAGAATGCCAGATGATTCCATCCAGAGAAATTGTCCGAAAGAAGGGCCTCGTCGAGCTTCGCTTTTTCAAGAGCAACTTCACGGAATCCTTCTTTTACGCCTGCGCGCCAGGTATTGAGGGTTTTCTGCGCATAGTATTGATGGTGTATCGGTAGCCCCTTGTCAATGTGCCTCTTCATGTACTCAGCGCTCTTCAGTATCGATTTTTTCTGATAGTACTCATGACAGGTGGTGCGGTAGAGTAGCAAGAAACATTGTTGGGGAGAAAGTTCGATCTCCTTCTTTTCGATTGGAGCGAAAGTCTCATTATCGTGCTTGCTACAAAAGCCCTCAAATGTCGACGCATTATTGATACCCACCTTGTTCAGTCGGCGGCGCCCGCTAGAATCGGTTTGTGGAGGATGGAAAGACAACACGTGGTGAGTGTCGTCCGCAATGGCTTGAAGTGTAGTTGACGACTGAATTGTATGGGCGGAGATGATTTGTGTGCAATTGGATGGGCTTGCACTTGGATGCAAACACTCGAGAAGGCGAGACTTCTTTGCGACATTGTGAGCGAGGGCTGACTGTGGTAACCTAATCTCAGTTTCGCGGTCGAGATGACAGTATTTGTACTTCTGTCCGGAGTTGCACCAACAAGGATCGTTTCTTCCTATGCGAGTCGTGTTGGACATTTTGGAGGGCGGCGGGGACGAGGCCTCGTCTCTGTCGATCGGCAGGGACGCGCTGCATCGGCAAGTGGTGGGTTATGATTTCACGTTGAGACTGCTGTTGGTTGCTTCCTTCGAATCGCCCTCCCACCGAAGATCGAGTCCAATCCGCTTCGCGAAGCTTCGGCGTCAGCTTGTTTACCCCGACGCAGTCGGTCGGGGCCTGCCCGCGGAAGCGCTAGCGTAGGCGGGAGCGACTGGTTAGGCGCCTGCCGCCCGTTTGGTTGGAGCCTTGTCCAAGTCTGATTGAGGTACATACAGCCAGAAGTTGATAGGATGCTTGGGCTGGTACGTCTTGAATCCTTTCGAGGTCTCTAAACCAACCCCGAACTTTCGGCTCTTACAGGATTGGGACAAGCGTGTGATAACTCGAAATCGCTCAACCTCACTGTTGGTGAAAGTCGCAGGAGGTTCGCGGTCAAATGGTAACGAAAGTGAAGGCGCTTCCTGTTGGAGCCACAGCGAGTAGCGTTCGTATGAATCGTAGGAAAACGCACCTATGCCAGCAAACAAGTCGGCAAGTTGACAAATCGGTTCGTCGTGAGAATGAACTTGGATGATGTCATTGATTCCAAAGTCCTTTATGATCCTGAAGGAGAAGTTGGATGATGGCTCAAATAGATCCTTTTTGCGCACTTCAATACGGACGGATTTGTTCTGTAACGAATCGGAGATGCTAGTCCAATCGATGGCCGAATGCTCGTCCGGAAAAAGCGTCCAAGTTGAAGTATTGGGCCACCTGAGCCTCATGACATTACGCCAAAGGTGATAGTGCATTCGCCCGAGATTGGCAATATCGTCGCGGTTGTTGATTGTGTGGCGAGAGTCTTGCGTATCCCAAACCAAGACGTCGATTCGTATGCGATCCGAACATGCATAATCAAGGGCGCAATCAACCATGCAAATTGCCGCAAATCTGTCTCGTGCTTGTCGCAGTTTGTGCCATTTGAACTCACGGAGATTCGACTCCTGAATAATGGTCGAGAGATCTTGTCTCAGAGTTTGAACATCGTCGCATGCGACCGTAATGAGAGCAAGTGAGCGATATCGGCCAACATTGAAGCGTGACTCGTCGGAAAATCCTTCATGAGAATGGGGGGCGTCATGCATTCGTAGTAGGCGGCAGGCGCCTAACTTCAGATTAAACTGAAGAACGAACGCCCCGGCAGCAGCAATGCTCCGAGGCGTTGGAAGTGCGGGGCCTGAACATCAAATCAAGCCAACACATTCCACACTTGGGGATCTGTATCGGCAAAGGCCCAATCCGCCGACGTGAGCTTGTCCTGCTCCGCGTAGCTGTCAAGGGCCTGTAAGATCTCGCGCTCGATCTCGTCGCGTTCGGAGGTTGTGACCATGGGATTGACTTGGTTCGTAAGGCCAACCTCAACTTACAAGGTGTTCGGGTCGGCTTTGTTATTTGAGGTCATAGACGCCCCTCTCAACTCTTCGCAGTCTTGCGCTCTTCTTGGCGATTTCCTGAGAGAGAATAGCGGCAAGAGATGCCTCTCGGTTTTTGGTGTTTCCAAGACTGAGCTTCTTATCGTCAATCAGTGCAAGGATTTCCTCTGTTCTCACCTGCCTGCCTTTGTCTTGGATCAGCCCGATAATGGCATCAACAATTCGTCCCCTTACAGAGGATGAAGACGAAACCGGTTTTGAAGTGTGCGCATGAGAAGGTCCGCCCCGTTCGAATGCGATTAGCTTTAGCAAAGCTTCGCGTTGCTCGTCAAGCTCTCTTAGTTTGCGTTCGAGAGTTTGCAGATATGTGTTCTCCATGCGTATATTCTCCCAAGCCATTACACGCAATATACGGCACACAAGGGGTATTGTCAAAGATATTTTGCAGCATATTAGCCCCCGTATCTAATGTGCTGTGGTATCGTGCAACCCCAAACGCCACAAGTGATTACAGGTGTATAAGTTACAACTCTTGCGTTTTGTCGCTGGTTGGGGTAATTTCATACCATGCACAGCGGGACAAATGCACAACTCGCAGAGGCCAGCAATGACATTCGGACAATTTGTACGAGAAAAGCGGCTTTCGGTGAATTTGGGTCTCCGAGAGTTTTGCAAACTAGCTGAAGTTGACCCAAGTAATTGGAGCAAAGTTGAACGGGACAGATTGCCCCTATTTGATGACAGGGCAAAGCTGGAGATGATTGCACAGTTAGCGGGGATCGAGGCTGGGTCTTCAGATTGGCATAACTTCTTCGCCCTCGCATCAGTAGCGCAAAAGAGATTTCCGGCGGACATTTACACTGACGCGGAGGTTCTTGAGGTTTTGCCTGTCTTCTTCAGAACCATTCGAGGAGGCAAGCCTACCCCCGAAGAGCTTGAAAAATTGATTCACCTTCTGAAAAACAGGTAAACTCTTGGCCAAGTCCGTTGCCGTTCCTTTTCTACGCTTGCCCGACATCTGGAAGGAGGCCGAAGCCGTCCGGGCAAAGTGTTGGGATAGCACGATACCTGTCAACATTGATGTGATTTCAGAACGTTGTTTCGATTTGCTGTTTGTTCCGATCCCGAGCTTGTCCTCAATGGTCAATTTGGATGCCTATGTTACCGGGAACCTCAGGGAGATTCATTATGACCCCGCATCGATAGACGTGAGAGTGAGATTCTCAGTCGCCCATGAACTTGGGCACGTAGTGATGCATCCGGGTCAAATCACCACACTGAGGTCCGGGAGCTATGCCGAATGGAAACAAACGATCGACAATCTCCCTGATTTGGAATGGGGACGAGCTGAGTTTCAAGCAAGAGAGTTTGCGGGGAGGTTATTGGTACCCAAAGAAGCACTGATTACCGAAATAGGCAAAGAGAAAGCCAAGCTAGACGGGGCAAAGAAGATCCCGGATATTGAACATGATGCATTAGCTCTAGCGGTTGCTAGAACCATCTGTGGGCGATTCAATGTGTCAGGCAAAGTAATTCAGATGCGGATAAAGTCTGAAGGAATAGACCTTTTCAATGTCTAGTGTCGTTTTTTGACGTGCGGCTGATTTTTCCCCCCTCTTGGCCGTGGTCTGAAGAGAGATAGCCCGGACCAACCCTCCGGGCTTTTGCATGTACGCGCCGCAGCAACCCCTACGGCCTGGCCGCAAGCCTGTATCTGGGAGCCACAATGGCAAAAGGCCCAGAGTCTGGGCAGACTAGAACACTACCCTTTTGCGCTGTTCGTTGCATCCTCTGGCTTTCCCGCGTACATTCCCGCCACATTCGTTCTCCCTGGAATCAGCCCCATCCTGCCATGCCAAAGAAATCCATCCCCAAGAGGGCGAAGTTGCCTCGCCCGACGAAATCCAAGCAGAAATCGTCGCCTCCCCCCGCCGCGCCCTACCGCCCCCCCGCAGCTACAAGCCCGCTTCGCCCGGAAGGGGGGGCGCCGGCCCCGTTCCGC
>CAYIHQ010000041.1:0-10333 GCA_964362905.1 uncultured Ignavibacteriaceae bacterium | reverse complement strand
TACCCGATATTCTATCCTCGTTTCCGGATTGAATGGATTGGGGAAGTTGGACATGAGGAGGAACGAACTCGGTTCTGCAGTCTCGTTATCCAGAGCGACCGAACTCGGAACGGGCGTGGATTCCAGGATTGCACCATTGGATCCCGCAACGATCCAATGCCCGTCGGATGCGTGTGAAACTCCTTTCAATGAGAGTCCCGTCCCCACGAGGTGCCGCGTCCAACTTTCTCCACCGTTGGTCGATTGAAAAAGAAATCCCACATCCCCCACGAGGATACCAGATCCGTTTCCGTCAAACCGAACACTCCACAACCCCATCACGATGGTGGCGGGAGCAAGAGGCACCGTCGGGGGAAGGGGGGCGGGAGACCACGTCAGTCCGGCATCCGTCGTGCGAAGGACGGTTGGGGGAAGCCCGTAGTCGACCGCCGAACCGACTGCGGTTCCGCGCAATGAATCCACGAAGGAGATGGAGTTGTATCGCGAAAAATCCTGCGTGTAGACCCCCGCCCAGGTCTCCCCCGCATTTGTGGAGCGCAGGACTGTCGCAGAATACATGCCAACAGCCACAACGATCGAGTCCGTGGCGAAGGCGACACTCCGCATCATATTCGCGGTATTCGATGTCACCGGAGACCAGCTTGTTCCCGCGTTGGTCGAACGCAGCAGCGTTCCATTGTTCCCGGCGATCAGGCCGATTGAATCTCGAAATGTGATCCCATACAGGGTGGTCGTCGATCCGGACGCGATCGAAGACCAGGTGAGGCCGGCGTCTGTGCTCCTCAGGATGCGGCCCGAATTCCCGACAGCAAAGATGCTACCGTCGGGAGTGACCGTGGCCGCCTGGAGCGTTGACGAGATCCCGGAAGTGACTGTCGTCCAGGGTTGCTGCCGCGAGACGCGGCGAAGGATGGCCCCTGTCGTACCTACAGCCACTGCCGTGTCCCCTCCCAAAGATACAACGGCGTTCAACGATGTCGTGGGGCCCGATGACTTGGACGCCCACGAGTGCCCTCCGTCTGTCGACTGTGCCATCGCCCCCTTCGTCCCCGCCACCCATCCGCTGGAAGTGTCGCTGAACGCCATCGCGTTCAACTGCTGAGACGTGCCGGCAGAGGAGGTTTGCCATCCAAAAAAGCCTTCACTGCTCCGGACCACCGTCCCGCTGTCACCGGCAAACAGCGTCGCTTCATTCGTCAAATGGGCAATGGCACGAAAACCCGTCGTCGCGCCTGTCGTCAGTTTCGTCCAGGAAATCTGATCAGACCTGGCGATTGGCAGCGTGTCCCGCAGGGCCGACTGCATACGCGATGCCAGAGGGGGTGTATCGAACGGCGGCAATATCCGAGGTCGTTCCCGTCGTGCGCAATGACCAGGACGATCCGCCATTGGCAGTCTCAAGCACGAAACCTCCCTGTGCAGCTGCCGTGCCTTTGTTGGAGGAAGTGAAATGGATGGACGCGAGATAGTCGAAGCGGTTCGTGGTCAATTGCGTCCACGAGGTTCCCCCATTGGTGGTCTTCAGCACAACGCCGCCGGAGCCGCTCACCCATCCGTTCTGAGTATCGACGAACGAGACGGACGTCAGGATGGCAATGCTGTTGTTGGGCAGGATGGACCAGGTGATCCCTCCGTCGGTGGTCTTGGCGACCTTTCCCGTGAGGTCTGCATCATCCCCGAGAATATAGCCCACGGTGGATGAGGGAAAATTGACGGCCGTGATCCGTACGAGGCCCGCAGGGTAATCCCGCGGGGTCCAGTGTGCTCCGTTATCCAATGATCGAAGATAGGTGCCCCCTTCACCGAAGAGGAGCACGCGTCCGTCAGTGAAGGCCGCAATGGCATTCAAGTCCTCGCCGACGGGGAGCGGATTGCTCCACGTCCAGGGAGTCACGGTTTGGGCGAAGGATCCGATGCTCAATCCGCCGAGGAGAAGGGACACCGTGCTGATGCGACGTCTCATGTGTCAATGTTCGGTAGAATGCGAACAAAGCGCAAAGGGGAGAATCTGAGAGACGTTCCGAATATGCCGATATCGATTTTGCGATTGCGGTTCAGAGCATTCGTTCTATATTATAAGTCTTATGAATTGTCCCGCTCATCCCGGCCGAGCGACTCTTCTCTTTCTTCTCCTTGTGGGAGGGGGTGTGGCCGCATCATTCGCTCAGGGCAGCGACATTCGTGGAACTGTGGTCGACAGTGTCACGGGCGAGCGGGTGCCGTTCGCCAGCGTCATGGTCCTGGGAACACAACGCGGGGCCGCCACGAATCTCAACGGCTTCTTTCTGATCGCCAATGTTCCGCCCGGCAACTATCAGGTCGCTGCGGGGGCTGTCGGATACCTGCGTCGGGTGCGCGATGTGACGGTACGCGGCGGCGAGCCGATCAATCTTGAGTTTCGCATCCCCCCCGAAGCCGTCCAGATGGACGAGGTCGTGGTCCGGGAACAAGCGCATCGCGAGCTCAAGGAGATCTCGACCAGCATTCACGTCATGGACAGCCGGGATCTGAAGATCGTGCCGGTCACGGTGCAGTCCGACGTCTTCCGCAGCATCCAGATCCTACCGGGCGTCGTCTCCTCGAGCGACGTGAGCGCACAGTTCTACGTGCGCGGCGGCGCCTCCGACCAGAATCTGATCCTCCTCGACGGCATTCGCGTCTACAGCCCGTTTCATGCGTTTGGCGTTTTCAGCATCTTCGACGCGGACATCATCAAGGCCACGGAGGTCTATACCGGCGCATTCCCGCCGGGATTCGGTGGCCGGCTATCCTCGGTGGTCAACGGGCGCAAGTCTCTTTCCTCGGCCGCCTTCACCCGGCTGTTGCGTACGAAGACCCCCGTCTCGTTCTATGACCTGTTCGCCAAACTCACCACCGACGGAGCCGGCCCGCACACGCGTTTTCATTTCATGACGTTTCAGACGGAGGACGCGTTGCCGTCGGGTGACCCAATGCAGCCCGAGTACCGGTGGCGCAACAGCCTCTACGGAGTTCGCGCGACGACGCTCTTCGGCGATCGTGTCTATGTCAACACGCTCTTGTCCTATTCGTCGGCCGCTGCCTCGCGGACGCCCGTCTCAGAGATCGCGCCGGTCTCGAGCGCATCGACATCGGTGAAGGAATTCGCGCTGCGGGCCGACGGAACCATCTACACCGACGGTGGATCGCTCTACTTTGTCGGTTTCGATTTCTCATTCCCGACGGTGGAATACAATCTCATCAATCCCACCGGACTCACTCGCGACGTGCGTTGGGGAACAATGCCGAGATCCTCGATCTCTTCCAGCCGAGACTGCACCTCAGCGCCGTTGTGCTCGAACAATGGCGGATCAAGGCGTCGTTTGGCCGCCACACTCAGAATGTCATCACCGTCGGCAATGAGGACGACCTCATCTCCATCTTTGAGGCGTGGAATGTCATTCCGGAAAAGCTGCCCAGCGAGAAGGCCGACCATGTCATTCTGTCGCTGCAGGGAAATGTGACGGCATCGGTCGGAACGGAATTCCAGGTCTACCACAAGAACTATCGGTCCCTCGTCGCCTTCAACCGTAACAAAGTGGACGAGAACGACCCGGACTACGTGACTGGCCGGGGCGCGGCCTACGGCGCCGAAGCCATGATCCGGTACGGGCAATCGCCCATCGACCTGTACCTGGCCTATTCGTTCGCACGAGTGATGCTCACGCAGAACGGGTTCACGTACGCGCCGCGATACGACCGACGACATACCGTCAAGGCGCTGGGTGTTCTCTCCATCGTCAGCGGGTTGGAGCTGTCGGTGCGCTGGGAATTCGGCACGGGCTTTCCGTACACACCGACCATCGGCTTCTACGACCGTCTCCGGTTCGCGGATGTCTATGACAGCGGCTTCCACGGAGAAACGGGGCCATCATATGTCATGCTCGGTTCCAAGAACGCTGTGCGACTACCTGCGTACCATCGGCTCGACGCGAGCCTGTCCTACAAGTTCAGCCTCGGACATCTCAGCGGCGTGGCCGGCATGCATGTGGTGAACATCTACGACCGTCGGAACCTCTTCTATTTTGACCGCCGCACCGGACAACGGATCGACATGCTGCGTGTCTATCCCACCGCAACGCTGGAGCTGACATGGCAATGAGACGCCTGCTCCGACCGATCACCGCCCTCGCCTTCGTCCTCGTGGGAGGATGCGACGAACCGTTCAATCCGGTCGAGGATTTCCAGCCGCAGATGATCATCTACGGCATGCTCGAGACGACGCGCGACACGCAGTACGTGCGCGTATCCTCCAGCTACGATCCGCCCGAGCACAACCCGGCCAACCAAACGACCGATTCCGCGCTGACGGGTACTTCTGTGGTCGTAATCGGCGGCACGCCGGCCAACGGGACCACCGTGTTCTTCCAGCCAACGCTCCTGACGCGCTGGAACAACGACCGCTACACGACGCCGGTGCCGGCGTTCGTTGCCCCGGGATTCAGGGTGGAGCGCGGAGGAATCTACTCGCTCTTCGTCTCGTCCCCTCTGGGTCAGGCCACGGCCTCCGTGACCGTGCCGACGGTTTCGTACGTGTTCACGGCGGACGACATGGTCCTGAGGGCACCCCAGAACTCCCCACGCAACCGGGAGATCAACTTCCGCAGCATTCTGTCCCCGGTTACGTACGGCTTCTTCATGCGCCTTCTCGTGGACTATGAGGTTGCCGTCCCGGGCGGATGGGAAGCGCGCACGATCGAGATACCGCGCACACTGCTCCGAGACGATTCGATCGCAACCATGATCGGCACGTATCCACAACTACGTCGACGAACAACGCAAGGCGTGACCACGACCACGGAGCGTGAGACGTTCTTCGCCGGACCGTATTTCCGCATCGTCCAATTGCTCCGTCAGCGCTACAAGCCCGCTGGAGCGCTTCGCTTCCTCCGGGCCCGAGCCATTCTATACCAAACGGACGAGGCGTTCTACCGCTACGTCAAAACCGTGAACGGATTCAACGATCAGTTCACGATCCGGACCGACGAGCCAGATGTCTCCAACATCACCAACGGCCGCGGGCTGTTCGCCATCGTCACGACGGACACGTCGACGGTGACGTTGCCGGATGTGTTGGGGTTGTGAAGCGGCGCGGAGAGAGCGGGGAGGTGGGAGAGGGGAAACGCCCATTCTCTCGAAATACCCCCGCGAAGGAACCACCGATTCCCGTTCAATTCCGTTGAAAACAGGGCAGATGTATCGTATTTTGTCCTTCGTGCGCCGGTTCCTTACCATAGCCCTCCTCACTTCGTTCTCCCTTTCTCCGGTCCTTCAGGCCCAGGACTCAAAGGAGAACGCCGACCTCAAACTGGCGCTGAATCTCTATAACGACAAGTTCTACGACCTCGCGCTGGAGCAGTTCCGGCAGTTCATCTCCTTCTATTCCAATTCTCCCCAGGCGCTCGAGGCCCGGTACTACCTCGGCCTCACGCAGACGCATCTGGGTCTCCACGACGACGCCCGATTCACATTTCAGAACTTCGCTCTTTCGTACCCCGACAATCCGAAAGCTCCTGAAGCGTGGATGCGTGTGGCAGAGTCGTTCATTGCGGCCGCCAACCTGCGCGAAGCTGCGTTGGCGTACGAACGCGTCCGGACCTTCCATCCTCGTGCCACACAAGCTCCTGATGCACTCCAGAAAGCCGCAGACCTGTTCGAACAGATCGGGGACCGGGCGAATGCGACGCGCGTCCTGAAGGTACTGACACAGGAATACGGATCCGGAGACGTCGTCCGTGCGCGGCTTCGGCTGGCGACGTATCTCGTCGACGCGGGACAATACGATGCGGCGGGACAGGAAGCGCGCAGAGTCATCGAAGGGACGAAGGATGTGGGCGCTCGCGCCGACGCCCAACTGATTACTGCGCGTATTGCGTTGGCGGTCCAGCGCCCCCGCGCGGCCGAAGCAGCGCTTCAGGACATCGTCAAGAATTTCCGCACGACGTCAGCGCTCCCCGGCGCCCTATTCCTCCTCGGCGAATTGAAGGAATCTACGGGCGACCTTACTGATGCCGTCACGGCCTGGTGGTCGGTGGCCGACGACTCGTTACGTGCGCCCGCAGAGCTCCGCCAACATGCCTTCATTCGTATTGGGCAGGCCCAGGCCCTCCGGCGTGACGCGGCCGGATCCCGTCGGGCGTATGAAGCCGCGAGCCGTATCCCGGGTCCGCGAGGCGGCATCGCCGCCCTCCAAGCGGGCCGGATCGCGGAAATGGCCGGCGACACAGTGACAGCCGCGATCTGGTTCGAGAGAGCAGCGGATGATACATCCTCACTCGGCGACCGACGCTCCCGGATGGTGGCAGGCGTGAAGGCGGCACGGTGGCAGGGAAGATGGGATGATGTGGTGCGACGTGCCACCGACATCGCGGACTCGGTCCCCGACGACGCGGCTGCACCGACCGTTCTTCTGTGGGGGGCGATGGCTCTGGAAGATGGTGTGCGCGATCCCCGCGCCGCAGAACTCCTCTATGAGCGTGTCCTGTCGCTTCCCGGCGGTTCTGCTGTCGCGGATGCTGCTGCGTACGGTGCTGCCCGATGCGCACATGACCGGGGAGACGCAACCGAGGCCAAAGGCCGCCTCGAGAAGTTTGCCCTTCGGTATGGCGCGAGTCCGCTTGCGACCGCCGCCGCCGCCGACCTGCGTGCGATCACGCTCTTTGAATTGCGGGACAGGGAAACCGGAACCGAACAGCTGGCGTTGCTGCTCGGCGACGTGATCGGCGAACAGAAACGGTCTGCGCTCGCGTACCGCCTGGCGGAGATCTCCTTCGCTCAACTCAAGAACTACGAGCTCGCACGGACGCAGTACCTGCGCGCCTTAAACGATGGATTGGATGCGTCCTTGCGGCCTGTGGCATGGCACAAGGCGGCGTGGTCCGCTTCGGCAGAGTCCGAACGTCCCGGCCTCGCACGTGGTGTCCGGGAGCGCATGCAGACGGATGCGATCGCGCTGTACGATTCGCTGATCGAGCATCATCGGGACCATCCTTTGGCGGAGGAGGCCGTCGTGGCAGCCACCATCATGCGGGCTCAACGTGTCGGCTCGGTGGCGGAACTTCGCGCACTCGCTCAACGCGTCGATTCGGTGTTCGCCACGAATCGGTGGCGCGACCGCATGTTCGCCGCATTCGCCGAACGAGCGGAGATGCTCAAGGCAACGGACGAAGCGTTGGGATGGTGGACGCGCGCAGCCGGGTTGTCGGCGGATCAGGGCCGCACGGTCGAAGCGCGATACCGTACGGGGGCACTGCTTTCCGCGCGTGGCGACCGGGATACGGCGTTCACGATCCTTAACGAAATTGCAGAGCGTTCGGCGGCGCATCCGCGTGCCGTTGCAGCGGCACTGCTGGCGGCGAATCTGGCCGCCGTGCGCGGTGACCGTGCGTCGGTCGATCGCCTGACCGAACGTGCGTTGCGCGCTGCTCCCTATGCCGTGGATCGCATTTCGGTCCTCGTCCTGCGGGCGGATGCTGCGTTCGCGGCACAAGCGTGGCAGGCCGCCGCGGACCTCTATGGCGCGGCTCGCACGGCCATTGAACAGGATCGTATCGTGGCTCGCCGGATGCCGGCGGAGTCCGCCTTTCGAATGGCCATTGCCAGCCAGCGTATCGGCCGGAACGATGAGGCATCGCGCCTGTTCGGCGAGGTTGTGACGCGCGAATCCGACCCGCAGGTGCTCCTGGCCTCCTACACCGCCCTCTCGATGCTCGCCGAGGCGCGGAATGATCTGCCCCGTGCGTCCTCGTACATGCAGGAAGCTGCGCGCGTTTCCGCTGCGGCAGGGGGCGATGCGAATGCCGTGGCTCTGGAAAGCGCCGACCTGCTGTTCCGCAACGAGCAGTACGCGGACGCCGTCACGCGCTACAGCGACCTCCAGTCGCGCAATCCGTCCGATTCTCTCCGACAGAGGCTCGAAGCCCGCACCATCACCTCCTATCTTCGTCTCGACAACCTCAGGGAGGCCGACCGCAGGATCGGCGCATTCGTGAAGAAGTATCCGCGCGCGGCCAACGAGGTTGCGGAATTCGAATTTGAACGCGGTAAGCACCTGCTGCGCAAGGAGCGGACCGACCTCGCACGGGAACGGTTCGAGCTAGTCGTGCGGCAGTATGCCGCTTCCCCGACGGCGCCCGAGGCATGGTATTGGCTCGGAAGGACGTATGAGCTGGACCAGGATCTTCCACGTGCCGTCGAGGTCTATGACAGCGTTCTCCAGCGGTATCCGAACCATCCCATCACGCCGCGTCTCCGGCTGAGCCTGGGCAATGTCCTGTACACGCTCGAGCAGTGGGGACGGGCTGCTCTTCTGTTCAAGTCGGTCCTCGACGGAGCGCAGGGGGCGCCGGAGTCCGTGCAGTATACCCAGTTCGCCCAATTTGCGATGAACAATCTGATCCTCACGTACAAAGAGCAGAATCTGTTCGACGCGGCGCTGCAATTGACGCGGACGTACATCGAGCGCTATCCAGACGACCCGGAATTGATGAACAAGCGCATCGATATCGGCGTCCTGTACCAGAAACTGGGATACTACGATCAGTCCATCACTCACCTGCAAAACCTGATGCAGAGCGCCGGGTCGGACTTGGAAGCGGAACTGCGCTACTACATCGGCGAAGCGTACCACTTCAAGGGAGACCATCAACAGGCCATTCTCGAGTTTCTAAAGGTCCCGTATCTGGTCACACGCCGTGGGCCGGTGGACTGGGTCTCGACGTCGTACTACATGGCCGGCCAGTCGTACGAAAAGATGTCCCGCTTTGATCAGGCGATCGCCATGTACCGCCAGATCATCGAACGGCCGGGCATCGACCCGACGTTCAAGACGGCGGCCCAGCGCGAGATCGACCGCGTGAACCAGTTGACCGGCAAGAGGAACTGACGTGGGCTTTATCTTCGAACAGGAGATCGACCAGATCCTCGCAACCGTCCGGGCCCAGACCATCGGCGAATCGGAGAGCATCACCCTCCGGAAGCTGCTCGTCGGTCCGATCCATCCGGCGCTGAAGGCCTACTGCCGTGCAGAAGTGGAGAAGATCCTGGAAGAGGAGAGGAGCAAGGAACACCGTTCGAAGCGGTTCCCGTACTCGCTCTCCGATGTGACCAGCCTCCAGCGGCAGATCGACGTGCTGCTCGTCCAGCACTACGAATTCACCCAGGACGAATTCGAGCGCGTCCTCGACGAGGCGGTGCACTTTCAGTTCAACTATCTCTGCCGGCCGCAGTGGACGCTCCTGAACTACATCGTCGGCGAACGCCGCCGCGTGGGCATCTCGGAGGTCGAGAGAAAACTTGCCCGCTGCGTCGACTACCGCTACTTCCCCGAGCTCATTCGCCGGTACTGCGTCGACCATGGACTGGCGGAATTGACCTACGAGGAATTCCGCTCGTTGGTCGAACGCATCGACCTTGAAGTGGTGAAGCGCCATTCGGCCGCCGAGCTCGCCGGCATGACGCGCAGTCTCATCTCCTTTGTCGATTTCGGCAAGGCGAGCCCCCACGGGCCCGACAACCAGCCGACTCTGCCGACGAATGCCGCGATCGTCTTTTTCGAAGACAAGCGACTGGAAGAGATCAAGGCGCGGCTCGAGGCCGAGCGGGATCGCAACGGTCGCACATCGTTGACACTTCACGAACTTGCAGCGATCCTGCGGGAAGTGCGGACAGATCCCGAGGCGGACCCGGTTCAGGAACCGCTGAACCTGGGGCCAACGAACGGCGAGCCGGAGGTCACGGCTCCTCCTGCGCAACAGGAGGCCGCCGTCCAAGTGTCTGAGGCGACTCCTGAGAGGCGCGGGGAAGAAGCGTCTCCGCTGCCCGTGGTCGAACAGATCCCCGAGACTGAGCCGTCGGCGGTGCTGGCAGACATTCATGAGACCTTCTCCAAGTCCGACGTCAAACGGTTCGTGAAAAGCATCTTTCACAAGGATGAGCAGGCGTTCCGTGCGACCCTGGACGACCTGAATCGCTTCGTCGTGTGGGACGACGCGTCACATTTTTTGGACGATCTCTTCGTGTTGCACAATGTCGACCCCTTTTCAAAAGAGGGCGTCGAGTTCACCGACCGTGTCTACACTCGGTTCTTTCCAAGTTGAAAACTGGTGAGGTATGGAGGTATGCAAGCCTCATTGATGTCACGGCAACTGTGTACAGTGGCCGTTCATTGATGATCTCCAATGCGGTTTGAGATGTTAGGTTTCTTGATTTGGCCGTTTGTTTGCCTGCCCGCCGTAGCGGGAGCGAAGGCGGGGAACGTTTGGATTGTTTGGCCATTTGGTACGTTTGGTTCTCTCCTATGCAGTTTATCGATGAA
>CAYIHQ010000040.1:5798-10349 GCA_964362905.1 uncultured Ignavibacteriaceae bacterium | reverse complement strand
GTTTCCTGTGCGGGAAGATGGATCAGCCTTGAGTTTCTCTCAGGTGAGTATACCACTGTGGACCGGATATCTGTGGCAGGTCGCCGGGACCACCGGTACTGGAAAACACTTTATGAGCGATGGAGAATTCCTCAAGGTGCGATACAACGCTGCAGTTGGAGAAAAATTCTATAGAGGCGAACATAATTCCGGAGACATCCAGTACTTGAATTACGGTTCATATCCAGTCTCGTACGGGCCAAACGGAGGCCATGTCGCAAATATTCTGACGTTTCGCCACAAGCCTCAATATGACGCTTCGGTTCGCACACAGCTGATAGAGAATCCATCAACATCCTATGCAGCAGATTTTCGCGACCCTTGGCTGGAGGATCAAGTGGGATTTGGAGCGGAATATCGAAGTTCAGGAATGTCCGCCCAGTTCAAATCAGTTAGTTACGATCCGCAGAATCCCTACAATCTGGGCGTCAACACTATTTACAGGGGCGTCTTCTTGAATCAAGACCCCAACATTCCCGGGAATCCTTACTACTCCGTCAGCGCACCGCTCACACAAACAGTCAGTGGATTCGCGTCCGCTTTTCAAAATTGGGTTTCAAATGGAGCTACTCTGCAACAAGCCGGAAGCAATCCAAGCGGTTATGATCAAAAGGCTGTGGTATTTACCGGCGCGAATGGAATTGTCACCGCCAACTACAAAGGTTACCTTGTCTCGTCCACTTCGAGCGCCACTTCCTGCAACAACCAGCGCAAGATCGTTGTCCATTCTGGCGCATCATTTGCGTGTTACACCTCCGCAGGCTCAGTCTGGTTCACGAAGAACACCGGGAGCGGTTGGTCGAACGAAGTCCGCCTCAGCAGCACGACCAACGCCAAGAACCCGTCCATCGTCGTAACGGCAGACCCTCCCATGCTTAACGTACACGTGGTCTGGGAGGAGTACAACCCCGTCTTTGGGGTCAACGAGGTGTTCTACCGCAGGTCCACCGACGTTGGCAGCAGTTGGCAGTCCACCATCGGCATCGGGACCGAGTACAATGGTTTGTCATCTGACGTCCCCGACGCCACACCCGTGATCGCCGACTACGGTTCGCGTGTCGTCGTTGCGTGGAGGTACAACTACCAGGGCTGGTATGGCGGCATCGCCGCGCGGGTGGACCCCTCCTACAATGACGTGTGGTACCCCATCGGTGGCTCAGATGTGACCTCGTCCAAGCCATCGATTTCATGCGGAAGCGGCGACACGCAGCCCTTCCAGATTGTATTCGTCAACGGAACGAGCAGCATCAAGCATGTGGGTCTCAGCCTGAACGCCTATCAGATCATCCAGTCATCCGCGACTGAGATCGCCTCCGGCTCCAGCCTTGCCAATCCTTGCATTACCCAGACCTCCACGGTCTGGGGAGACAGATCGGTCATCGTCACCTGGGATGCCCTGAACGGCTCCACCCGCCACATCTTTGCCCGCACGCGCAGCTCAGACGGCCTCACCTGGAGTTCACCGCTCGAGTTCAGCCATGGGACCCATCAGTGCACTCAACCGGTGGCGTCTTTTGACCAGAACGACAACAAGATCGTGCTCCTGTGGCAGTGCGACAACCACATCGCCAAGACAACCCGGGCACAATCCGGTACGACGTGGTCTCCGGTGTCCGACCGCGGAACTGGCAGCAGCCCTGCGATCGTTGCCCGTCGGGATGCCGGTCAGTCAAGCCTTGCCGCCTGGATGACAGGGACTGCCGCTCCGTATGCGCTTAATCTCCCGAGTCTCACACCGGCCGCGCCAACATCGTTCAGTTCAACTGCCACCATCGGCAACGGCCAGCGAAAGCTTGTCCGCGGATCGAGCGGGACGCTCTATCTGGTCTATGAGTCCGAAGGGGACATCTTCTTCACCAAGTCCACGGATAACGGCGTCAGTTGGGCCCAGTCGGTCTATCTGAGCAAGAACTACATTCCCTCGGACTACCCCTCGATCACAGAACGGGGCGGGCAACTCTACGTCATCTGGCAAACGAAAGTGGGCTCGGGCTACAACGTCTACTTCACCCAAAGCACAAACGGCGGGAATTCGTGGCTGTCGGCCCCTGTGACAATGGCGTCATCCTTGGTCACCCCTTTGCCCGGCCCAACCCCTGTCATTGCCGCCACAGGCCCTTCGGCATCGTTCGGATTGATGATCGTCTACCGCACCGCCTCGGACCTCCGGTCCAACTATAGCACCACCTATCCCCCGGCTCCGGGCTGGACGTTCTCGACGATTACCGTCTACGGCACCAATGCCAGCTCGAAGAACCCGACACTCTTGTATCATCCCAATTCCTACCCGCCATTCCGGGTTGCTTGGGACGAGAACGGCAAGGTGAAGTACGAATGCTTCTACGGTACCCAGTGGTCCAGTCTTCTGACCTTCGATCCGCCGTACTCACAGAACAACTCGCCAAGTATTGCCATTTCTGGAGACAATACTGTTCACCTGGCGTTTCAAGGGGGCGGCGGTGGGAATAATCCCTGGATTTACTATACAAAGAATCTCAACACCAGCTACTACACATCATTCGGCGGGGGAGGGGGGGGAACAAATTATCTTCAGCCTTCCATTACCGGCCATACTGGCGGGAGAGCTTCGCTTCTCTGGTACAGCGCATCAAATGCCATCAAGAAGGTTGTTTACGACGGCACCAACTGGTCGAGCGAAGGAACGATTGCCACAGGAGGCAAGTACGTCTCGACCTCCATCACGAACCCTCCTGGGGGATCGGCCTACGCCGTCTGGACAGGCGCATCCGGGATACCCTATCCATTGTATGTGGGACCCGGAGGCGGTCCTTTGCAGCAAGCAGGTGGAGACGAGGCGATAACCCGTCCATTTGTTCATTCACGTTCGGTTCAAATCTCGACGGAGGATGGGAGTGAGCTGCTCACGATCGAGATGGCGAAGCCAGAGGTAACGACAGCCACTGGAGACAGGCTGCGATTGCCGTTCAAGCCCTTGGCCGATTCGACGACGTTCACGCTGGATAATCTGCAAGACGTTCTTGAGTCTGCGGTCTTTTCCGGACTGTCAGGCAATCTCATCGTCAAGTCCAAGACCACCGTTGTTGCACACCAGGATGCGTCAAAGGACGAATACCTGATGGATGTACCACTCGAATTCCGGATCTCTGGGGCCGACAACGGCATCGCGCTTCAGCAAGAACCGATTGCATATACTTACTCGGATTCTATCCAAGCCCAGGACTCCGAGCGTCAAACTTCATTCGCGGCCAATGCCTCTGGAAGGTACAAGGTGAGCGTTGTTCCAGCTCTCGACAATCTGCGCAGGAGTATCTCGGAGGCAGGAGGGAGTATCAGAAGCGAAAAGAGGGTTCGAGTGGCTGTGGTTGAACAGTACCGCCTCGACGAATCAGCATCTGACGGCGTCATGGAGCCGGCGACAGAGTTTCAACCAGTGGAAACTCCCTCGGAATATGCACTCTCCGTCTATCCCAACCCATTCAATCCGGCGACCGTTATCACCTATCAACTCCCGGTCGATGGAAGGATCAACTTGACGATCTATGATCTGCTTGGGCGGGAAGTGATGGTGTTGGCCGATGACATGAAGCCAGCAGGATACTACTCGGCCACGTTCGACGGGGCCCGGCTTGCGAGCGGCCTGTACTTTGCGCGTTTAATTGTACAATCAGATGGAGCGACGAGCTTCATCCAGACGAGTAGAATGCTTCTGAGCAAGTAGCGCCACTTTGAGGCAGAAGGAAGGACTGCCGGAAGTAGGTTTGACTGACCCAGAAACGGCACGTCGCCACCCCGAGCGAACCGTCACGAGCGTAGTCGAGTGAGTCGAGGGGCGGCGGGCCGTTTTGTTTTGCATTGGAGGGGGAACGAAGAAAGGGGGTCAGCTACCACTTGGCCCCCTCTATCATGGGCCATCTCAAACGCCCGCTCCGAAAAATGACCTGCTTCGATGTTCGCCCTGATCTCTCTGCTCCCTTTCCTGTGTTAGCAATTAGCCCCTTCGTTTCGTATTTTTGAGAATTCACCGAGATGAAAGGCTGCTCATGAAGAGACGACGCTTTCTCCGCTCTTCCGCCCTCGGCGCAGGAGCGGCGCTCGTGACCACCAGCCACCTCTTCGCTTCCCCGACCATTCCCACACCATCTGAGGAGAGATTTGCAATGCCCTTCACACTCCCCGAATTGCCGTACAAGCACGACGCCCTGGAGCCCCACGTCGACAAAATGACGATGGAGATCCATCACGGTAAACACCACGCGGCGTATGTGACCAATCTGAACAAGGCCCTCGAAGGCTCTGAGCACGCCGCCAAGTCGCTCGAAGAACTGAGGGCCATGATCTCGAAGCTGCCCGGTGCCGTCCGCAACAACGGCGGCGGCCACTGGAACCACTCGGCCTTCTGGCAGTGGATGAAACCCAACGGCGGCGGCCTGCCGGCCGGGTCAATGCAGTCGGATCGGCCGGCAGGCGCCCCCGGCGGCGCCCTCGCCTTCGGCAAAGCTGTCCGACTCCGATTGCGCCGCGATATAGCGC
>CAYIHQ010000040.1:0-5788 GCA_964362905.1 uncultured Ignavibacteriaceae bacterium | reverse complement strand
GGGGGCCTTGTGGCTGGGTATCAACCCCACCGGCGGCGGCGGGCGGGCGGGTGCATTGCGGGGGGCGCGGCGGGCTGGCGCCCCCGGCGGCGACCTCGCCGCAGCGATCACCCGCGACTTCGGGTCGTTCGAGAAGTTCAAGGAGCTCTTCGCCAACGCCGGTATGACCCGCTTCGGGTCGGGCTGGGCCTGGCTCGTCAAGCAGAGCGACAAGCTCGTCGTCACGTCCACGCCGAACCAGGACAACCCGTTGATGGACATCGCCGACGTGAAGGGCACGCCCGTCCTCGGCGTCGACGTGTGGGAGCATGCCTATTACCTGAAGTACCAAAATCGTCGCGCGGATTACCTGGCGGCCTTCTGGAACATCGTCAACTGGGAAGAGGCCGCCCGCCGCTTCGGCGGGAAGTAGCCTCCCAAAAGGGATTTGCCGCAAAGAGCGCAGAGAGCACAGAGATTAGGGTAGATTCCCCTTCTCATCTTCTGCGTTCTTTGCGTTCTATGCGGCCTAGTCTTTTTCGGTGTTACCTCGCATGAGCCCGGGTTTCCCCTCCTATACCGCCGTCACGCGCGACATTCGCGTCACCGTCCGTCCGATCTTCCTGGATACACAGTCGGACGCACTCTCGCGAAAGTTTGTCTTCGCCTATTTCATCACCATCGACAACATGAGTGGCGAGACCGTGCAATTGTTGCGCCGCCACTGGACGATCCTCCACGGCAACGGCAAAACGGAAGAAGTGGACGGCGAGGGCGTCGTTGGCAAACAACCGGTCCTTCCTCCGGGACACTCGCACGAGTACAACTCCTTTTGTATTCTCGAGACGATGGAGGGGACGATGGAGGGAACCTTTCTTATGCGCCGCAAGGACGGCACCATCTTCGAGGTCACCATACCCCGGTTCATTCTGCGGGCGATGGCGAATTAACGCAGCATTCTCGCAGCGCAAACAACAGGGTCCCCTGGATTAACCGGAGGACCCTTTGTCTTTCGTGGAGACACGCAACTCCCGCAACGGTTGTCAGGATTTCATCGTGATCGACCGGGCATCGAACGTGAGCTATGGATTCCCCGACGCTCGAACGAGCCAGAGGCTGAGTTCGGGAATATACGTGATCACCAACAATGCCGCCACCTCAATCAGGACGAACACCATGGTCGCCCGGGCGACGTGGAAGACGGGCTTCTTGAAGCGCAGGCTCGAAAGGAACAGGTTCAAACCGAATGGCGGAATGAGGTACGCCACTTCAAGATTTGTCAGGAAGATAATGCCGAGATGGAGCGGGTCCACGTTGAACCGCTCCGCGATCGGCAATACGAGCGGCACGACCACGATGATGGCGGGGAACATCTCCATCACCATCCCGACGATGAGCAGGAAGCCGTTAAGGATGAGCAGGAACGACACCTGGCTGGTGATCCTGTCCTCCAGCATGGCGAGCAACATCTGGGGCACCTGCTGGTCGACCAGGTAATTGGTGAGGCCGAATGCGAGGCCCAGGATGGACAACGTCGCGCCGACGAGTATCATGCTTTCTTTCATCACCCGCGGCACGTCGCGCACGAGATGCAGATCGCGGTAGATGAAGACCTCGACGATGAACACGTAGAACGCCGTCACCGCTGCGGCCTCCGTGGCAGTGAAGACGCCGCCGTAGATGCCGCCGATGACGATGATCGGCAGGGGGATCTCCCACAGCGCCGACCGAGCCGAGGACGCAATATTCGACCAGGAGAATGGGACCTTCGGTATGCGCGCGACCTTCCCCGTCCACACGGCGTACCCCGAGACGAAGAGAATGAGCACGATGCCCGGGAGCAGACCCGCCAGGAAGAGCTGGTCGATGCTCACCTGCGCGATGAGCCCGTAGAGGATGACCGCAAGACTCGGCGGGAAAAGGAGACCGATGTTCCCCGACGCCGTGATGAGACCGAGCGAGAAACGCTCCGGATACCCTTCCTTCAGAAGGATCGGCAGCAGCATTCCCCCCAATGCAATGATCGTTACGCCAGAGGCTCCGGTGAACGCGGTGAAGACCGCACACGTCAGGACGGTCACGATGGCGAGGCCGCCGGTGCTCCATCCGAAGAGCGCCTGGGCGAGCGCCACCATGCGCTTCGGCGCCTGGCTCTCCGCCAGCAGGTATCCGGCGAAGACGAAGAGCGGGATGGCGACCAGCATCGGCGTTTCGGCGATGCGATAGAGCTCAATGATGATGACCGACGTATCAATGTCTGCCGCCGAGAAGGCGTACAGGACGAACGCGCCGAACACGGTGAAGAGCGGCGCGCTGAGAACCGCGACGAGGAGGATGACTGCGGCGATGAGCCAGACCTTCATGGCGTCGCCTCTTTTCGGAGGGCCTCACCCGTGTTCAGCATGGACCGGAGAAGAAAGTGCGCGACATGGAGTCCGAAACCGACGGGGATGATGATCTGCGCGTACCACGACGGGATGCCCTCGTAGACGAGCGAATTCGCTTCGATCTCCCCCTCGATGAACCGCACCGAGGCCATGGTAAGCAGGATGCATACCATCGCGCCGAACAGGTTCGTGAAGACGCCAAACGCTGAGCGGACCCGGGGCGACAGGTAGTGCGCGAATGCGTCAATGTGGATGTGTCGCTGCTTGCTCGTCGCCAGCGCCCCTCCGAGGAACCCGAGCCAGAGCACGATATGCCGCAACAGAATATCGGCCCAGACGATCCCGCTCGAGAACGCGCTCCGCAGCACGACCTGGAAGAACGCCAGGAGCATCATGACGGTGAGAAGGAAGATGAGGATCCCCCCTTCGACCAGCGTCATCCGGTCGTCGATGGTCCGCAGGATCTTCATCGGACACCCTTGCGGCCGGCGCGGTACTCATCCACCGCCCGCTCCACCTGGTTCAGGAATTCCTGCGAGTACGTCCTACCCACCACGGCGCGGCGCGACCGCACGCCCACGTCGATGTAATAGCCCAGGTCCTTCTCGGCGACCTGCTGGATCACAATGCCCCGCTTCCGGAATTCCACAAAGGCGTTCTTGTTGTCCTCTCGGTTCAATTGCACCAGCTTGACCATGGCCGTCCGGCCGTTGCGCACCACGACCTCCTGGAGGTCGGCGGGGAGCGTGTCGAAGTACTTCTTGGAGAGCAGCACGGCGCCGGACGCGTCCGCCAGCGGGACATCGATGACGTACTTGGACCGCGTGTACCACTGCAAGGCGATCGCCGCGTACGGTGTGGTATAGAACGCGTTGATCAGGCCCGTCTGCAGCGAGGTCAGCACGTTGTCGATAGACAATGGAATGGGGCTGAGCCCCAGCGTCTGGAGGGCCGTCTGCGCCATCACATCCCCTTCCCACGTCCACATCCGAAGCCCCTTGAGGTCCTCAGGCTTGTTCACGGGAGAGTTCGTGAACACGTTCACGAAACCGAGTTCCGCCCACCCGAGCAACACGAATCCACCCTCCTCCAGCGCCTGCGTGAGTTCTTTGTCGAAGGTTTTGTAGATGTGGTCCACCTCGTCGTACGTCCGGAACAGGAACGGAGCGTCCAGAATGCGGACCTTCGGAGCGATCTCGCCGAGCCCCACGCCGGTGAAACCGCCGCTGTGGATCTGGCCGACGCGGATCTTCCGGAGCATGGCCTTCTCGTCCCCGCCCTGAACGCCCCCGGGATACAGCTTGAATCCGACGCGCCCCCCGCTTTCCTTGCGGACAGCCGCGTCGTATTCGTGCATGACATTCATCCACGTGCTGCCGTCGGGCGCGAGCGTGGCGAACTTGATGGTGTATTGCTGGGCACGTGCGGCGGTCACCACAATGCAGGCCAAGAATGCGAGTGTCAGATGTCGTCTCATGAAAGATCCTTGTGAACGAGAGAACGGCCACCAGCCGTGGTTGCGCCGAGTGATCAAAGCGAGGGGTTGCATGCCGGTTGGTGAGGACCGGGCTTGCCGACCTCAGAAAAGTTCGTTTACCCGGGCCAGAAGGCGTCGCGCCTTCTGTTTCGCGACGGCGTTGGCGAGGCGGAGCTCAGGGCGAACATTGAGCGGTGTGTCTGCGACCTTCTGGAGAAGCGTCGTGAAGAGCTCCTGATCCTGCGTCTGCACGGCGTACGTCTTGGCGTAGTAGACATAGGCCATGAGGAAGGTGCCCCCGGTTGCATCGATCGCGCGCTCGAAGTGTTCGCGGGACGCCTCCAGCCGGCCGCCGAGCATGGGGGGCAGGCTGCCGTACACCGAGCCGAGGTAGAGATCGGCGCCCGAGTGGTAGTAACCAGGGTCGCGCTTCCGGACAAACTCCATCAGGGCATTCACCTTCCCGAGATCGGCCAGCGCCGACAAGTCTGTGCGTGTGATATTGATATAGCTCCCCCAGCCGAAGGCCGTCCAAAAAGCCGCGGGAACGGCATCCTCGTCGAGTTCGTCCAGGGCCTTTGTGAATGTCTCCAGATCCTGGTCGCAGGCCTCGGCGAACGCTTGGTCGTGCTTCAGTATCCGCAGCGCATACTCCCGGCCACGCAGATAGAGGACGCGGGCGCGCTCGACGCTGTCGTCCTCGGCGAACGAGAGCGAATATGCGTTGTATCCCTGCGACGCGAACAGAAGGAGTTGATCGTTGTCCGGGTCGCCCTTGATCATCGCCTCGATGAGCTTGAGGTTGCTTCCAAGGGCTGTCCGCGCCAGTTCAAGGTCCGATTCCTCATTGAACGCCTCGAACCCGTATTCCATGATGCCACCGACCGTGCGGATGGCGATGGTCTGGACACAACCCTGGAGCGTGAGGGCGGTGACGAGAGTGAAGGGAATGAGGCGCATGGGGATCTGGGTCAGGAGGAAAAATATAGGCAAAAAACTCCCCTGCTCAAATGACCAACGTGGTTTGACAGTCCGCCGTTTTCGGAGTACTTTGCCCACCCCTTTGTTCCACTCGGTCACCGCATGAAGATCCTGGTCGTCGAAGACGAGGTCAAGGTCGCACGCTTTCTCCGTCGTGGATTGGAGACCGAGGGGTATACGGTCGAAACGGCACCCGACGGTCCATCCGGGGAGAAGAAGGCGCGGGCGGAAGAGTTCGACCTTCTTATTCTCGATGTGCTGTTGCCCAAGAAGAACGGCTTCGACATCCTGAAAGACCTCCGCGCAGACGGCGTGTCGACGCCGGTGCTGCTCCTGACGGCCCGAAGCGCCACCGAGGATATCGTCAGCGGTCTTGACCTCGGAGCGGATGACTACCTGACAAAACCATTTTCGTTTGAGGTCCTTCTCGCGCGCGTTCGTTCACTGATCCGCCGATCATCGGCGCGGACGGACCTGCGTGTGGGAGACCTGATCCTCGACACCGTCGGTCACAAAGCGTCCCGGGGCGACCGCGGCATTGAACTCACGGCCCGCGAGTACAGCCTTCTCGAACACTTCATGCGCAACGCCGGAAAACTCGTCACGCGCCTCGAGCTCGCCCGCGACGTCTGGGGTTACGACTTCGACCCCGGCACGAACATCGTCGACGTGTACGTCAACCACCTGCGCAAGAAGATCGATGCCGGATTCGCGACGAAATTGCTGCACACGGAGCGAGGTCAGGGCTATACACTGCAAGACCGGGATGGGGCCTGATTCCCGAGTGTGCGCGTGTTTCCACATCGAAAAGAATAAACGAACCTCGTAGTGGCCAAGATCCGTTCGATCCGGAACCGCCTCACAGCGTGGTATGCCCTGGGTCTCGGCATCACGCTGCTCATCACCGGCGCCACCGCCACCTTCCTCACCCGCGCCGCCCTCATCCAGAACCTCGACCAGTCCC
>CAYIHQ010000039.1:2762-10354 GCA_964362905.1 uncultured Ignavibacteriaceae bacterium | reverse complement strand
GGACTCGGGCAAGCCCCCATCGGCTGATCCTCCCGGGATCTGGTTGGACGTGGAGCGTGCTTGACTTGCTTTTCATTGGGCAGTGACCTAAGTTGCGGGCGTAATTCACTACACCGGTTTTGCTTCACCGCCAGTTGTTCTGGCTTTCGCTGCGTCTGGTGAGTACGGCGGGTGGTCGTGGCCTGTGGGAGCGTGGAGCCGCAGTCGCTGGGAACGTGCTGAGCTGAACAATGTGGGCGAGCGGACCTCACGGGATGCCCGCCTTGTGCGTTCTGGAGACAAAGGCCTGGTGTTCATGTACCACGCTTTGATGGAAGGTACCGTATGGAAGAAGGTACGGTCAAGTGGTTCAACAATGCCAAAGGCTACGGCTTCATCAAGCGGTCCTCCGGCGAGGACGTCTTTGTGCATTACAAATCCATCGACGGAGAGGGCTACAAGACGCTCAACGAAGGCGACAAGGTACAGTTCGAAGTTGAGCAGGGCCCCAAGGGTCTCCAGGCCGTGAAGGTCTCCAAGATCTGAGTTCCTTCCGCCTTTGAATATGAAAACCCCGTCCGGATCTTCGGACGGGGTTTTCTGTTTCTATCAAGCCACCTTGGGACGGCAACGTCAGGCCGCCACCTCGGACCGGTGTTGATCCGCCCACGACCTCACGTAGGAAACGATCTCGAGCGTCGAGGCGCCCGGAGTGAACAGATCGCCTACGCCGAGTTCCTTCAATCGGCGAATGTCGTCTTGCGGTATGATGCCGCCTCCAAACAGCAGGACGTCGTGCAGTCCCTGCTCGCGCATGAGCGCCAAGATGCGCGGGAAGATGGTCATGTGGGCTCCGCTCAGGAGGCTGATGCCGATCGCATCCACATCCTCCTGCACAGCCGCCGCGACGATCATCTCCGGCGTCTTGCGCAACCCCGTATAGATCACCTCCATACCTGCATCACGTAACGCCGCCGCCACCACCTTCGCGCCGCGGTCATGCCCGTCGAGGCCTGCCTTCGCAACCAATACTCGGATCTTCCGTGCCATGCATCCTCCGTTCAGTGTTGCCGTCGCAGGAACAGTTTCAGTTCCCGATGGAATCGCGACAGCGGAAAACCCATGACCGTGTAGAAGCAACCCTCGATCCTCTCGACAAAGACCGCTCCGTGGTCATCCTGGATCCCATACGCTCCGGCTTTGTCCATCGGTGCGCCGGACGCTACATACGAGGAGATCTCCGCGCGCGACAGACGCCGGAATGTGACCCGTGTCGATTCGACGAAAGTCCTGCGACGCCCATTGCGCGCATTGACCAATGCAACGCCCGTGTGAACCACATGCGTCTTCCCACTCAGCGTGGCCAGCATCCGTCGAGCGTCGGCGGCCGACGCCGGCTTTCCGAAGATGCGGCCCCGGAGGATCACCTCCGTATCCGCGGCCACAACGATTCCCCCTCGGACCCGTTGGGCGACATGCAGTGCCTTGTCCAACGCTACCTTGCGCACATGCTGCGCTGGCGAATGGTCAGGATCGACCGGTTCTTCGATGCCACTCGGGACCACTCGAACGCGATACCCGACCTGCCGAAGCAACCGGCGGCGCCGCGGCGATTGGGACGCAAGAATGAGCAAGACGCGCGCAGACGCGTTTCTGGTTGAACGGGACACGGAATGTGCGGTGGGGGTGGATCGATCAGCGGAACATCGCTTTGATGCTCCCCCACGTGCGGCGCGCGGTGGAACTCACGTGCGACACGGTCACGATCTCAGACTCGGGGGAAGGCGACGCACCGTTCACGACTCGAATACGGTATTGGAAGACGCTCGAACTCGCCTTGAACACCGAACGGTCGATATATTCGTAGGAGGAATGATCGCCCTTGGGCGCGACAGTCGTCACGGGAATGAACTCTCCCTCGATGCCCGAGCGGCGAACAACCACGAATTGCTGGACACCTGATTCACTCTCGGTGTTCCAACGAAGGATGATGTCGCTTCCATTGCTGTTCGCCGACGGACGGTCTTTGATCACCGCGGCAACAGCAACGGCCACGACCAACAGGAGTGGCAACAGCAGGAAGGAAAGTTTCATCCTCATATGGTTGGAATATAGAACACGTGTGGATAAAACACAAGTGCGTCCGTCACTCGATCTCTCGTCGCTGCGCTTTCCGGAATCCGGGAAACCATGCCCTTATCCGCTGTGGGCCGCCTCGTTGCGGTCCCGAAACAACTGGTCGGACAGCTCGGAAAGCAGGAGCCCCGCGACGATCAATCCCCCGCCAATCGCCCCCACCACGCCGATCCTCTCACCCGCCACGACGTACGCCAGGACCGCCGCAACGACCGGTTCGAGCGAAAAGATCACTGCACTCCTGGCCGGAGTCGTGTCCTTCTGATACTTGGTTTGCAAGTACAGGGCGATGACCGTGGCGAACACAGCCAGGTACGCAAGGCGCAGCGCCATCGGAGCGGACCATTCTACCACAACATCTTCCAGGAACATGGCGGCGAGCCCGCCGCCAACGGCCGAGACGAGGAATTGAAGGATCGTCAGGTGCGTTGCGTCTGAACGCTTCCCATAGATGTCCAACATGACGATGTAAAGGCCGAACAAAAATGCGCACCCCAGGGTCATCGCGTCTCCCACGTTGAACCCGGAACCGGCAGGTAACGTGAGCAAGTAAAGACCGACCGTCACGAGCCCCACACCCAGCACTGTCCCCAGCCTGGGGAATCGACGCTCCAGCGCGACCTGCCACAGGAGTGTGAAAACGACGAGCATTCCGGTGATAAACGCCGACTTGGAAGCCGTCGTGTACTGAAGGCCGACCGTCTGAAGGACGAACCCTGCGAACAGAAGCCCACCCAACACCGCCCCATGCAGAGCCGCGGCCTTGGTGAGGGTGGAAACGGATCGTGGGAAGATGGCGACGAAGAGGACGGCCGCAAGATAGAATCGCAGCCCGATGTACGCAAACGGTGAGATCGAAGAGAGGAGTTCCTTGGTGACAACGAAGGTGCTCCCCCAAATGAAGGTGATACAGAAGAGGACCAACTCGGCGCGAGCCCTCGGAGTTGCGAATGTCACCACGGACCCGGCGCTATCCGGCCTCCGGATACTCGCTGAAGAGCTTGCCCCACGGCGAGGTTTTCAACCAACGCCGGAAGATCCGACGGTCCTTGATCGGCCAACGATAGTAATCGTGGTACGCTTCTGAACCGAAGATGAACAGGTTCACCAACGGCGTGCGGAAGAACAGGTTTTGAAAGCGTCGCAACGGGCTGAACCAGAGAAGGTCTCCGATCATGCTGGCGCCGTTGTCCCCCACCGAGAACTTCCAGTTCACACCCGAAATATCTTCACCGACGACCTTGATCTCGCGGGGGTCGCCCGTGCCCAATCCGCGTTGATGGGCGAGATTGATGTACTTGATGCTGAGCGGGTCGAATCCCATGAGCTTCGCCGCCACAGCGTCGATCGCCACCTGATCCGCGCTTGCCAGAATGACATTCTTCGTTTCAGGAAACATCGTCCGGGGTCCCGGACCGTTCCCTGCCGTCGTGCCGTCCATGATGGCAAACACACCGGTGTGGATCTCCTTCTGCACTGCCAGGAGGTCAACGAGTGTTTCGTGGATCCACGAGTGCGTGTAGTGGCGGTGCGTGTTCAGCAATCCCCCGAATGCATTCTTCATCGCACCCGTCGTTGTCGTATATATATGACACTTCACGGTGGGGAGATGCACAATGTTGGTGCCAAAGAAGAAATCAGGGATCCGGATCCCCTCATGAAAGATCTGATCGAGCACGAGCAGCGGGGTACGGGGACGGTATTCCACCCACGTCATGTCGGTCGGCCGGAAGTTGAACCGCACCGGGATGTCGTACTTCCGAAAGATGGGCGTGTACTTATTCAGGTCCTCGCCCTTGAAGGCGTCCGTAACGACGGTCATGTTTTGCACGCACACGAGGTCGCTCAGGCCGTTCTTGCGAAGGCCCTGAATGGCCGCCTCGAGTTGCCACGGCGTGGTGTTGGCCCCCGGAAAAGGGAAGTGCCAGGAGATGTTGTCCTTGAGGATCGTGGTGCGACCGGCCTCGAGCGACCGACTGACGCCGGCGAGCTCCATGGCACGTTGAATATCGTCCAGCACCGTTTCCGGTCGGGTCTGGACGACCGCGACCGTGGGCTCCGCCGCCGGAAGGCCGGTGACGCGTGTGGGCGATTTCGGCTCGGGGAGTTTCATGACCATCCGAAGAAATTCTTCAGCTCGTTGGAATAGATGATGACGACGCACACGATGAACCATGCGATCATGTTCAGGATGGTCGGCAGGTCGGAGAGCAGCAGGTGCGTCGGATTATCGTCCGTCTTGTGGATCCGGACCAGATACAGATATCGAAAAATGCCGAACAGTACGAACACCGTGGTAAAGATGAGGTTTTCTGTTCCGAAGACCTCTACCGTCCGCTGTGCCACGGTATAGAGGGCATACGAAATGGCCATTCCGGCGGCCGTCACGGTCATCATCTGTTCGATGAATTGAATATCGTACTTCCGGAGAACGGGCCGTGCCGTCTCGGTCTCCTCTGCGATATTCAAGAGGATCTCGGCGCGCCGTTTCGACACAGCGAGGAACACGGAGACGAATAGCGTACAGAGGGCCAGCCACGGCGACACCTGCACTCCGATGGCAAATGCTCCGGCCAGCACACGCAGCATGAATCCGGATGCCACGAGAAAGACATCCACCAGGATCACCTGCTTGAGTCCGAATGAGTACCCAAGGTTCAGCGAGAAGTAGACGGCCGCGATGAAGGCCACTTTGGGCCCGAGCCAGAGGGTCCCGCACGCAGAACCGATGCCCAGCAGCCCGGCCACTGCCAGCGCTTGGCCTACCGGTACGGTGCCGGAGGCGAGCGGCCGCGCCCGCTTCAGAGGATGCAGCCGATCCGACGAGCGGTCAGCGATGTCGTTGATGATGTACACGACACTCGAAAGCAGCGAGAAAACCGCGAACGCCAGGACCGCGCGCTCTCCGTACATCGGGTCGAACAGGTGGCGCGAGAACACCAACGGCGCGAAGACGAACGCGTTCTTCGCCCATTGGACGGGTCGCAGCATGCGGACAAAGCGCATGAGTGGATGAGCCTCCGGAGCCGGTTAGAAAACGGCCGGTTCTTCGTACACGCCGAACACCGCAGCCATGGCGTGGCATTGCTCGCCCAGGGTCGTGTAGGCGCGCACGGCCTCCAACAAGGGAGGCATGATGTTGGTACCGTTTGTGGCCGCCTGGCGAAGCCGGCTCAACGTTTCTTCCACCTTTCGCGGATCGCGGCTTTGACGGAGGTCCGCCAGACGTTGGCGCTGGCGTCGCTCCACGTCCGGAGAGATCTGAAGGATCGGGATCTCGATCGACTCATTCTCCTCCACAAAATCGTTCACCCCGACGATGATCTTCTCCTTGCGGTCCAATTCCCGCTGATAGCGGTAGGCGGCTTCGGCGATCTCTCTCTGGAAGTAACCCTCTTCGATTGCGGGGATCACACCTCCGAACGTGTCGATCTTTTCGAAGTATTGCTCTGCCTCTGCTTCCATCCGGTTGGTGAGCGCCTCGACAAAATAGCTCCCCGCCAGCGGGTCGACAGTGTTGGCCACGCCGGTTTCATACGCCAGGATCTGCTGCGTACGCAGGGCGATCTTCGCGGCTTTCTCGGAGGGGAGGGCCAGCGTCTCATCCATCGAATTCGTGTGGAGCGATTGCGTGCCCCCCAGCACGCCCGCCAGCGCCTGGAGAGCCGTTCGGACGATGTTGTTCTCCGGCTGCTGAGCCGTCAACGAGCAGCCCGCCGTCTGCGTATGGAACCGGAGCATCATGGCCCGCGCGGACGTGGCTCCGTACTTGTTCTTCAGGCGACGCGCCCAAATCCGGCGCGCGGCACGGTATTTCGCGATCTCTTCAAAGAAATCAAGGTGGGAATTGAAGAAGAATGAGATCCGCGGCACGAACTCGTCTACGTCCAGGCCGCGCGCGATGCCCGCTTCGACGTACGCAAATCCATTGGCCAGGGTGAAGGCAAGTTCCTGGACCGCCGTTGACCCCGCCTCGCGAATGTGGTAGCCGCTCACAGAAATGGGATTCCACTGCGGCACTTCCCGGTTCATGTACTCGAACATGTCCACGATGAGGCGCATCGACGGCTGCGGCGGATAGATCCACTCCTTCTGGGCGATGTACTCCTTGAGGATGTCCGCCTGGATCGTTCCCCGGAGATGGTCGAACGGAACATTCTGCTGCTGCGCGACCGCCAAGTACATCGCCATCAGGTTGACAGCCGGCGCATTGATGGTCATGGACGTCGAGATCGCGCCGAGGTCGATGCCCTTGAAGAGCGTCTCCATGTCTGCGAGCGAACTTACGGCGACGCCGCAGATCCCCACTTCCCCTTCCGACAGCGGGTCGTCCGCATCGCGCCCCATGAGGGTCGGAAGGTCGAACGCGACGGAGAGGCCTGTCTGCCCGTGCTTCAGGAGATAGTGGTACCGTTCATTGGTGTCCTCCGGAGTGCCGAACCCGGCGAACTGCCGCATCGTCCACAGTTTGCCGCGGTATCCCGTCGGATGAATGCCGCGCGTGTAGGGGAACTCGCCCGGATAGCCGATGTCGGACAGGTAATTGACCGAGGCGATGTCCTCCGGTGTGTACAGCATCTCCACCGGCTCTCCGCTCACTGAGGTGAACACGACCTCCCGCAAGCGCCCGCTCGTCCGCGCACGTTCCTGCCAGGCCTCATGCTGCCGACGCACGTCGTCACTCATCTTCCCGTTCTCCTTCGATCTTTGATCTATCGTCGGCACTGTCTTACGTCCGTCCAAAACGCCGGTCGAGCTCTTCCACCGGGATCCGAATGACCACGGGCCTCCCGTGGGGACAAACATACGGCATCTTCGTCAAGAATAGTTGTTCGATCAACACCGTCATTTCCTGCGACGTGAGCGGGTCGCCGGCCTTGATCGCCGCCTTGCAGGCAAAGGATTTCGCCAGCCGGTCCCTCGCATCCATCACATCTGCATGCTCGTTGGCCTTGTATTCTTCGAGAACATCGAGCAGGATTTTCTTTTCACTGCCCACCTTCACATCCGCTGGGATACCTTCGATCACCACGGTGTTCTTTCCGAATAACTTGAGGTCAAAACCCAGCTTCTGCAGATGGTCCTCCAACTCGCGAGCCAGCGCGTAGTCGGTGGCGGTCAGCTCCAACGTCTGGGGAAAGAGCAACTGCTGGATGGCCGGGAGGCTGTTCTCAAAGTTGGCCAGCACGCGCTCATACAGGATGCGCTCGTGCGCCACATGCTGGTCCACAATAACCAGGCCCGATCGGACCTGCGAAACAATATACTTGTTCTGGATCTGCCAGATGGCCCGGACGTCTGCATCGGGCGACCTCGTGACGATCGTCCGGTGCTCCACCGTTTCCGGGACCATTCCGCGACGCGCTCCCTGAGGTGGCATCGGAAGGATTGAACCTCCATCGACCCTGATCGCGGTCCCTTGTCCCGGATCGTGCCGAAAGGAGAACACTGGCGCAGGCGGAATGGAAGGACCGAGG
>CAYIHQ010000039.1:0-2752 GCA_964362905.1 uncultured Ignavibacteriaceae bacterium | reverse complement strand
CGATCTTCGCCCTCCACAGCGTTCCCGTCCCGAAACTCAACCCGAGGTACCAAGTCGTGAGCCGCCAGGGTCTTGCGGACCACAGAGAGCACCATCCGGTACACGCTCCCCTCATTCTCGAACTTCACTTCCAGCTTCGAAGGATGGACGTTGAGATCCACCCGCTCGGGGTCCATGGTGAGATTTAGGACAAAGAGAGGGAAACCACCGTTGATCAACAGATGCTCGTATCCTTGAAACACCGCGTGCGCCACCATTTTGTTCTGGATCGGGCGACGGTTCAGCGACAGGTACTGCTCCGTCCGCGAACGGCGCGCGTATTCCGGACGGGCAAGGAATCCGTCCAACGAGAGATAGTCGGTGCGCTCTTCGCACCGCATCAGCGATGGTCCCACGCGCTCCCCCAGGATTGCTGAGGCCCGTTCCTCCGGCGCCTCCGGCCGCAGGTCGAGCAATATCTCCTCCTCGCTCATGAGGGACCAGGCGATCTCCGGATGTACGAGCGCCGCGCGTGACACCACATCGGCGACGTTCTTGAGCTCCGTCTGGCGCGTCTTGAGGAAATTCCGGCGCGCAGGGGTGTTGTAGAAGAGATTGCGAACCGTGACGGTTGTCCCGACCGCAGCCCCTGCCTTTGAAATATCACGGACCGTGTCTCCCTCCACCTTGACGACGGTAGCGACCTCGTCTTCAGACCTCCGCGTACGAAGCTCCAAATGCGACACGGCGGCGATCGAGGCGAGGGCCTCCCCACGGAAGCCGAATGTTCGAATGTGCTCCAGATCTTCCGCGGTTCGCACTTTACTGGTGGCGTGGCGTTGCACTGCCAACGCCGCGTCCTCCGCGCTCAGGCCGGTTCCGTCGTCGACCACCTGAATGAACGTCCGTCCCGCGTCCCGCACGTGCACGGCAATGCGACGCGCGCCCGCATCGAGCGCGTTCTCGACCAATTCCTTGACGGCCGATGCCGGCCGTTGGACGACCTCACCCGCGGCGATCTTGTTCGCCAACTCCGGCGGCATGATATGGATGGTCGGTGCCATGGCTTAGGCAGACAGAACGACTCCGATGCCGGGACGATCCGGCAAGACGAGACGGCCTTCGCGGATCACGACACCCCGGTACGGATCGTTCGTCGTCAACACGTTTCCGTCCAGGTCCGCGTAGTCCAGCAGCGGCGACAGATGCGCGCCGGCCGTGATGGCCACGGATGTCTCGATCATGCAACCCATCATCACTTTTAGTCCACAGGCTTTCGCCGTGCGGATCATGGACATCGCTTCGCGCAGTCCGGTGCATTTCATCAATTTGATGTTGATGCCGTCGAACACTCCACGGAGCAGAGGTATGTCATTCACGCGCACGCAGTTTTCGTCCGCGATCAGCGGCAAGGGAGAACGTTCCCGGAGCCACGCCGTTCCCGCTAGGTCCGCCGCAGGCATCGGTTGCTCCACAAACTCCACCCCCTCCTGCTCGAGCCATTTCACGCGCTCGAGGGCCACTTCCTTCGTTTTCCATCCCTCGTTCGCATCCACGCGAAGGGTTTTCTTCGTCACCGATCGGATGGCCTGCAGGATCTCCCGGTCATGGTCGCTGCCGAGTTTGATCTTCAGGAGCGGATACGGTTCCGCCTCTTCGACCTTGCGACGGATCACCTCCGGCGTATCGATCCCGATCGTGAACGACGTAACCGGCGTCTTCTCCGGGTTCAATCCCCAGAGCCGGTACAACGGAACGCCCAACCGCTTGCCGACCCAGTCGTGAAGTGCCAGATCCACGGCTGCCTTCGCCGCCGGGTTACCCGGACGATGCGCGTCCACCATCGCCAGGATGTCTTCAAGCGCGAAGGGATCATGGAAGCGGGATAAATCCAGGGACCCCAGAAATTGCCCGACCGTATCGATGGATTCCCCGTACCGTCCGGACGGTGCGGCCTCGCCAAGCCCCACCTGTCCGTCGTGCTCCAATTCGACGAGCATGACCGGATCGATGTCCGAAGAACCGCGGGCGATCGTGAACGTGTGCCGAAGCCGGAGATCGAAGCGCCGAAATGTCAGTTGCATGGTATCATCTTCCTGGGACTGTGCCCCGCTCGAGCAATGCGTCGGCGAATTGGCGGGCATCGAACGGCTGGAGATCGTCGATCTCCTCACCCACGCCGATGAAGCGGACCGGCACCTGGTGCTCGGCCACTACACTGATGATGATGCCGCCTTTCGCCGTGCCGTCCAGTTTCGTCACGACCAATCCGGTGACGCCTGCGGCCGCCGTGAACTCCCGGGCCTGCTGTAGGCCGTTCTGGCCGGTGGTTCCGTCGAGCACGAGAAGGACTTCGTGAGGCGCACCGGGCAGCCGCTTGCCGAGCACACGATGGATCTTGCGCAGCTCTTCCATCAAATGGGTCTTGGTATGCAGGCGCCCCGCCGTATCCAGGAGCACGACATCCATTCCCCGAGCCGCGGCGGCGCTGACCGTATCGAACGCGACGGAGGCGGGATCAGCGCCTGCACCCTGCTGCACGATCTCCACGCCGGCACGCTGGGCCCAGATATTTAACTGCTCGTTGGCCGCGGCGCGGAATGTGTCGCCCGCGCCGATTAGAACGCGATAGCCGGCGCTCCGGAAATGATGCGCCAGTTTGCCCACCGTCGTCGTTTTCCCGGCCCCGTTCACGCCGACGACTAGAATAACGTACGGCCGGGGCGAGGCCGGAATAAGAACGCCGTTGGACTCGCTGCTTCCTTCGATCAGG
>CAYIHQ010000038.1:6711-10369 GCA_964362905.1 uncultured Ignavibacteriaceae bacterium | reverse complement strand
AGGTTAAAGGGCATTCCCACGCCGATCAGGCGCACGTGTTCCCGGGACAGGATCTCCAGGAGCTTCTTCCAACCCTCGGCCGAATTCTCGACCGCCGCGTACGGTTGAGCCGTGATGCAGAGAGGATCACTGAGAGCCAATCCGATCCGTCGTGAACCGACATCAATTCCCAGGATCCTTTGGAACGCGACCTGCATGGCCTACCCCACAAATCGTTCAACATCCATAATGCCGGAGACGCGCTTGATCTTCTCCAAGATACGCGCCAGGTGCTCCGTGTCCTTCACATGGAGGATCACCTGCCCGTCGAAGATCGGTCCCTTGGAGTCCATGTTCACGCTTCGGATGTTCGTGTTCTGGTAGGACGAGATCGCGTGTGTCACGTCGCTCAGGAGGCCGGGCCGGTCTTTGCCGGAGATGTGCACGGCGGCAATGAAGTCCGCTCCGGTCGAGGTCGGCCATCCCACCTCGACGATGCGGGCGCTCTCAGCCAAGCGCAGGGACACGATGTTGCGACAATCCTTGCGATGGATCTTGATCCCTTCACCCGTCGTGACGAACCCCACGATCTCATCGCCGGGGATGGGACTACAGCATTTCGCATACTGGTGCAAGAAGTTGTCCGTCGAGCCGAACAAGCTGATGCCGCTGACGATCTCGCGGGCGCTCGTGAGGAACTTGTTGAATAAGGTCTCCGGCTCCTCCGGCGACCCCTTCTGCTCGGCTGCGGGGCGTCGTTGTCGGAGCTCGAGCTGCTCGGCCATCGCATCCACGTCAACGCTCCCTGCTCCCACCTCCCGGTAGAAATGTCCCAGGTTCTCATAACGCATGCTATGGACGAATTTCGTGAGTTCATCCTCATTCACATGCAGTTTCGCGCGTTTCAACTTCTTTTCGAACAGTTCGCGGCCCGCGTCCGAGAGTTTCCGGCTCTCCTCGCGGATCCATCGACGGATGGAAGACTTGGCCTTGTGCGTCACGACCACTTGTTCCCAATCCGCGTTGGGCTTTTGGTTCTTGCTCGCGATGATCTCGACCTGGTCGCCGGACCGAAGCTGCGTATTGAGCGGCACGATCCGGCCGTTCACCTTCGCCCCGATGCAGTGGAAGCCGACATTGGAGTGGATCTCAAAAGCGAAATCGATCGGCGTGGCATTGCGCGGAAGGATTTTCAGATCTCCCTTCGGCGTGAACAGATAGATCTCGTCCTGATACAGGTTGAGGCGGAAACTTTCGATGAGTTCCTTCGGAGCCTGGTCGTCGCGTTGGTCGAAGATTTCCCGGACCCAATTCACCCAGTTCTCCAATTCCTTGTCGAGCGGCGTTTTTCCTTCCTTGTACGTCCAGTGCGCTGCCACTCCGCGTTCCGCGACCTCGTGCATGGCTCGAGTTCGTATCTGCACCTCCACGAGACGGCCGTCCGGTCCCACCACCGTGGTGTGGATCGATTGATATCCGTTCTTTTTGGGGACGGAGATGTAGTCCTTGAAACGTTCGGCGATCGGCTTGTAGATCTCGGAGACGACGCCATAGACCAGGAAACAGCCATTGTTGTCGTTCGTGTCCAACACGATGCGCACCGCGAAGAGGTCGTAGATCTCCTCAAGGGGTTTGGCTCGTTTCAGCATCTTGCTGTGGATGCTCATGAGATGCTTCGGACGGCCCTCGATCTCGAACGGAAGGTTTTCGGCCTCGAGGCGCTTGCGGATGGGCTGCACGAACTGCGTGATGTAGTGCTCGCGCTGTTTTCGCGTGGCCTTCAACTGCCGCACGATGAGCTCATACTCCGTGCGATGGAGATGTTTAAAGGAGAGATCCTCGAGCTCCCATTTGATCTTGGCGAGGCCGAAGCGATGCGCGAAGGGTGCATAGATCTCGATCGTTTCCCGCGCCAGACGCTCCTGCTTGTCGGGGGGGAGATACTCGAGGGTTCGCATGTTGTGCAGACGGTCTGCGAATTTGATGAGCATGACACGGATGTCATTGACCATCGACAACAGGAGCTTCCGGTAGCTCTCGGCCTGACGGACCTCGTGGCTCTCGAAGATGTCCGTGATCTTCGTCGCTCCGTCGACAATGTCGGCGACCGAATCGCCGAACTCCGCGCGGATGTCCTTCAGCTCGAACTTGGTGTCTTCGACCACATCGTGCAGGAGCGCGGCGGCTACGGAGACATCATCGAGCGCGATCTCCTTTGCCACGACGAGGGCCACTTCATAGGGATGCAGGAAATACGGTTCCCCGGACGCGCGCAAGTCATGCTTGTGTGCATCCAACGACATCGCGAAGGCACGCCGGATCAGATCCTCGTTGACCGACCGCAGATTCTTCCGGCAGACGATAAGGAGGTCTTCCAGCTTCTTCTGGTATTGACCGTTGGCGATCATGGAGCGTTCACAGACACCGAGACCCCCCCCTAACGCGGGTCTGACGACTTTGCGGCCGAGGCCGCCATTGCGGAAACTCTCTTCTTCAACACGCCCCATTCGACGATCTTCGCCTTGAGGCGACCATGCAGCGGCCGGGGAACCTGCGAGACAACCGGTTCCGAGATGCGTCCCGCCAGGCTCTCACTGTACCGCACATCCCCGGCCGCGAGCAGACATCGCAGCTGGTTCACCGATGCAGAAAAGGCACTGTAGACCCTCCCCACTCCAGCAGTCCCCAGAGAGGAGGCGATGCGGGCCCAGCCGTCCGCTGCATCGACGAATTCTCCCTTTGTCTCATGAACCATGGCCAGCCCCGCCAGATACGTCCGGTTGTCCGGGTAGAGGACGAGTCCCCTTCTGGCCCACGCTTCTGCGCGTACGAGGTCCTTCGCGTCGTGCAGGATCCAGATGAGACTGCTAATGGCAGCGAAGCGGTGGTAGCGTCCGTTCTGAGCACACTCCTCGAGCAATCGGATACCTTCCGCCCGCTCGTCCGTAAAGAGCGGCAGCCAGTGCAAGGCCTCAGTCTTCCGTGACTTCCAGTAGAGGTAGTTACCCAAGGGCAGTCCCGCATCCGCCATAGAGGAATCCTGCAGTTGCGCCTCCTGCGCCTCTGACGAAGAGGCCAGCGCGTCGCGAACTGCCGCCATCCACTCTCCCGACCCGGCCTCCTCCACCGCCAGCATACCGCGCGCTGTGGCCCGCAACACCGGAATCCACGGATCCGGCGGCGCCATCGATTCACGCATTCGGGCTCGCACCTCAGACTCCGTGAGAAGCGAATCGAAGGAGTGATGGTCGAACGGGAGACTCAGGTCCTCGGACTTCTGGTAGAGGAGCCCCGCGAGGAAGATGAGACCAGCCGGATGCGTCCGGTCGGCAGTCGCCGCATGACGGAAACAGCGCTCGGCTTCATCATAGTCATGGCGCAATGCCGCATGTGTTCCCTTGAGAACGAGGGAATCGACGGCCCGAGGGAGCGCCGATTGTGCGCCGGCGACCATCGACAGCAGGGTGGCAAGAGCGAAGAGCGTCTTCATTCAGTCCCGAACATGCGGTCCCCGGCATCACCTAAACCGGGAAGGATGTAGCCGAGCTTGTTCAAGGTGCGGTCGACCGCGCACGTGTAGATCTCCACGTCCGGGTGGGCCTTCCTCAGGGTCCGGACTCCCTGCGGCGCTGCCACGAGTGAAATGAACCGGATCCAGCAGATCGGAAGAGCACACGTC
>CAYIHQ010000038.1:0-6701 GCA_964362905.1 uncultured Ignavibacteriaceae bacterium | reverse complement strand
AGCGAGCTCCTTTTTCCTTCAGGTAGGTGATCGCCGCGACCGCGCTTCCGCCCGTTGCCAGCATCGGGTCGAGCACCAACACGAGGGCAGCGCCGAGGTGGCGAGGCACCTTGAAATAGTAGTCCACGGGCTGCAGCGTCTCCTCATCTCGATAGAGCCCAATGTGGCCCACGCGAGCTTCCGGAATGACTTCGACGAATCCACCGACGAGGCCCAGTCCGGCACGAAGGATCGGGACGAGCACGACCGGCGGGCGAACGACGGCTCCCTTCGTTGTTTCCAGCGGAGTGCGCACCCTCGTGGCGCGCACAGGAAGGTCCCGGGTGACCTCGTACGCCATCAGGCTTGCGGTTCTTCGGAGGACGGCCCGAAACTGGCGGCTCGGTGTGGCTCTGTCACGGAGGACCGTGACATCGCGCTGGACGAACGGATGTTCGATGAGGTGGACGTGGGCGCGGATGCGCATGGCACTCCTTCGTTCGGGCGTGCCGCCGGCTTACTTCGCCCGGAAGGCAATGGAGATCGGAACGCCTGCGAACCCAAAGTGATGGCGTATCCGGTTTTCCAGGAAGCGGCGGTAGTTCTCTTGCACCAGTTTGGGTTCGTTGCAGAAGAACGCGAACATCGGCGGAGCGGATTTTATTTGTGTCACATACTTGATTCGGATCTCTTTGGGGCCCTTGGCCGAGGGCGGCGTATTCTCGATGTCCGCCATCAGCAGTTTGTTGAGCTTGCTCGTCGTGATCTTCCGTCGTTGTTCGACATCGACCTCGCGGGCCAATTCGACGACCTTGACGACCCTCTGGCGGGTGAGCGCAGAAACGAACACCATCGGAAAGTGCTCGTGAAGGCCGAGGCGATCGCGAATGGCCCGCTCATATTGCACCGCTGTGTTTGTCTCTTTGTCGACGAGATCCCATTTGTTCACGGCCAACACGGCCGACCGTCGGTGTTCCACCACTGAATCCACAATGTGCACATCCTGCTTGTCCACACCCTGCGATGCGTCGAGGAGAATGACCGCGACGTCGGACCGTTCAAGCGCCTTCAACGTCCGCAAGGCGCTGTAGAATTCGATGCTCTCGACAATCTTGCTCCGTTTGCGAAGGCCCGCCGTATCGACGAGGATCACCTCCTCTCCCTGAAAGTTCAGGATCGAGTCGATGGGGTCGCGCGTCGTTCCGGGGACCTCCGTGACCACCTGCCGGTTCACGCCCAGGAGCGCGTTGACGAGAGAGGATTTCCCCACGTTCGGCTTTCCGACGATGGCGAGTTTGAGTCGGCGATCGCGGCTTGCGCGTGGCTTGCGGGTGAATCCGTCGGTGATGACGTCGAGGAAGTCCCCCACCTGCCTCCCCCCCAGCGCCGCGATGCGGTGCGGAGTCCCCAACCCTAATGCGTAGAATTCCGCGTCGCCCGAATCTCGCTTCGCAGAATCCACCTTGTTGACGGCCACATGAATCGGTTTCTGGGAGGTCCTGAGAATGGCCGCGAGCTCCTTGTCCAGAGGGGTGAGGCCGTCGATCGCGTCGACCACGAACACGACGGCATCCGCCTCTTCGATGGCGAAATGGGCCTGCTCCCGGATGGCCCGCTCAAAGACATCGTCCGACCTCGGGACATACCCTCCCGTATCGATCACGGTGAATGTCCGGCCGGCCCACTCGACGGTACCGTACTTCCGGTCCCGCGTCACGCCCGGCGTGTCGAAGACAATAGCGTCGCGTTCTCCGACCAGACGATTGAACAGGGTCGATTTTCCGACGTTGGGGCGGCCAACGATGGCCACGATGGGGATGGATGGGCTGGAATTCATGGTGATAATGACAATGTAGGCAAATCGGCGAGGAGTATCAATTTGCCCGTACAACCGAAAGCCCGCCGAAGCGGGCTTTCGTATCCAACTGACGGAACTCACTCACGCCAGTACAGGTATTCCTTGATGCTGGCAATCTGCGTCGGATCGGCGCCGCGGCGTCCTCCGAAGACAAAACGGTTCTGTTCGTTCTTGTACTTCTGCCGGACCCGATAGGCTTGGGACGACGTCGTCTTCTTGTCCGGAAGATTTTTGAGTGATTGATTGAGCAGGTCGAACAGCTCGTTCTTCGAGACCTGACGCGCGCCCTGTTCCGCTCCCCGCATGCCCAGGGCCGCCTGGATCTTTTCGAGACCCAACACCTCCAAAGCCTTCTCGGGCGTCTCAAACTTCGACATGGCCACCTGGAACGACTCCACGGCGTCTTCCGTCGACCCGGACAGATAGCGTGCGAGGCCGAAGTTGAGGTACACACCTCCGTCCGAATCGCTGAGGGCGAGACTCTTCTGGAATTGTTCCTGCGCGACCGGCAATTCGTTCTTCAGGATGTAGATATTTCCCAGCGTATTGTAGGCACCCGCCGTGTTGACACCCTGCAACATTGCCACCGCAGCATCGTACTCTCCTGCCTTCGCCCGGAAAATGGCAGCCCGATTCTTGCCTTCGGGTGAAGTGTCCGAGGCGAGATTGGCGGATTGCGCTCCGATGAACTGGCTCTGGGCATACTCGTAGTCGGCCAGATCCTGCACCGCCAGCGTTGCGATGCGTTCCGCCGGAGGCGTAGAGACCGGCTTACTCGAGGGAAGATTGGCCGGCGGAAACGCCGCCTGAGCCTTTCGCGTGTCGATGATCTCGAGTTTACCTTCCCCTCCCGACGCATTCGCGTAGTATTCCTCCGCCCCCGTCTTCCACGCTTCCATGAACGGCTTGGTGATCATGGTCGTTTCCAACGGGATCCAGACGGTCCCCTCGTGCACCACGTAATCCTTGTCGTTCTGGCTGACCAGGTAGCCGTTCTTCGCCACGAGGTCCGTGTCGAACATGATGAAGATGTGATCGTTCGTTGCCAGGAACTTGGTCCGGACGCCGATATTCTCCAGGCACGCTGCCAGCAGAACGGAGGAATCGTCACAGTCCCCCGTCTTCGACGCCAGCGTCTCCCGAGGGTACTGGATCAGGTCCAGGATGTCGCCCTCGGCCTGCTTCCAGGGATCGCTGACGTAGGCGATACCGTGCGCACGGATGCCGTTCCATACCGCCATCGCATTGATTAGGTTCCGCGGCAGCTTCGACTGGAGCTTCTCGTTGCCGGCCAGGGAGCCCACGACGAACCGCGAAAAGTTCGCGACCGCCTCATCCGTCTCCGTGACGAACGCGCCGACCGATTCGCCGCGCTTCCAGGAGATCGTGTTGCGGCTGTAGATGGTGACCGGCCGGACAAGACTGCGCGTTTGCGGCTGATTGCCGAAGACGTAAGAGAGTTCGACCTTCGCCTGCGTTGCGGAATTCGCATTCAGTGCATAGAGCTGTTTCGCGTCGAGGGTGGCCGGCAGCCTAAACTGTTGCTTGGCGCCGGCATCGATCTTCGGGACGATCTGTTCCGAGGCAAGGTTCATGTAGCCCGGGATCAGGATCGACACTTTCACGTTCCTAATCTCCGTCTTGGCCGAGTTCTCGATGTCGATCGTCGCGAGAGGATTGTAGGCATAATAGTTGACCTGCGACGGGAAGATGTTCTCCACCTGGAAGTCGGTGATCTCCAACGGACTGGTCACGACGGATGAGCCCTTCGCCCGCTCCGCATTCTCCTTCGTACTCAGATCGATGCGGGTACCGGTGACACCGATGATGACCAGGTCGTCGCGCTCCGCGAGTTCCGCCCGAAGGTCGTCGAGCGATCCGACAATGGTCGCCTCATACACGGCGCCATCCTTCTCCATGAACCGGAGGCGCATCGATTCGATGCGCGTGAGGTCTGCCGGAAGCGATCGTTCGAGCGCGCTCAGGAGCTTCGCGTCGATCCCCAGCAGAGCGATCTGAACGATCCGCGTGCTTTTGGACTCGTCGAGGATCTTCATGCGCGTTTTCACATACAGGTCTGTCGCCAGCGCTTCGGCCAGGCTCTGCATGGCGAGGGTCGAAGCCGTGGACCTTCCGCTGGCCGATTTCTTGGAATTCTTGGCGCTCACCGCGATCAGCTCACCGGTGTCGGTGATGAGGACCTTGGCGTCGCCCTTGGAGGCGTATTCGACGCTCTTGACGCCGTAGAATTCCTTCTCATTTTCGAACACGGCCGAGGCCTTGCCGACGAGAATGAGCTCGGCGCCGTAGCGCATGCCGATCTCCTTCGCGCGCGTCGGGTTGCCCTCGGCGATGGCGATGTCGCGAGCCGTCACATTCTCGAACTGCGCCTTGTCGACGAGCCGAAATCCCTTCTCGAGGAACAATTCCTCGATCCGGGCTGCGACGATCCGCCCGTCCGATTCCTGTCCGTCCACGCGTTCATCGAGGATGACCATGATGCGCGGCCATTCACGTCTATCCTGGGCGGATGCGAATACGGTGCCCAGCACCGCGGCCGCGAGAACGATCCATCGTTTCATACGTAGCTCCTTGTTCTGAACCTTCGGTTATTTCACCAAGACCATCTTCATGACACGGGCGTAGAGAGCATTCCCGTTCTCCTCCGTCACCTGCAACCGGTAGAAGTAGGGCCCGCTGCTCAAGGACGCTCCGCGGAACGGTATCTCGTAGTACCCGGCACCTTGTTCACGATCCACCAACACCGCCACCTCGCGGCCCAGCATGTCGTACACCTTCAACGACACGAATAACCGGCCCGGCCGGTCGGACACTGTGTAGCGGATCATTGTCTCTGGGTTGAACGGATTTGGATAGTTGGCAAAGAGTTGGAACTGCTGCGGGTACAGGTCGACACCGCCGCTGTTCTCCGCCAGATAGTCCTTGCGTCCAACGACCACCCGGAAATTGCGCCGACCCTCCATGCTGTTGACCAGCACTTCGGTCGTGGTCTTCAGATTGTAGGCCATCTTCTGGTCAAGGTCGATGAGGAACGCCTCGAAGTCCGGGTTCGGGAGATAGTCGGAGCCCGAGGTCTGGAGGCGGACCTTCGCCCCCCGGTCGCCCGTGACGAGCTTCATCTCCCAGACAGCTCCCCGTTCGCCTACCGGCCGAATATCCTGCATCATCGCGTCGTCGCCGTTTTCGAAATACAAGGCAACGTTGCGCGTGCCGACGAACGGCGGCTGGTAGTGGTCATACCGGTCTGCACCTTCGTCCGCTCCCTGCACCATGCCGACGGCGTCTCCGAGGTCGACCATGTCATTGTCCGTGCGCCGCGCGCCGAACTCAATCAGCCAGTTCTTCGCGGCCACTTCGTCGGACACGGCTTCCGCTGCCCGCAGCCGTCCAATGGGAGTCTCGGGGTCTGCCAGACCCGGCTGGGAACCGATCGTGCGGAACAACAGATTGGTCAAGGTATTGACCCGAATAGCGAGTCCCTCCCATTGATTCAGGACTGTCGGGTTCATGTCCCACCCACCCACGGTACCGCTGCCGGTGAAGGCCGCTCGTTGCTGAATTGTGGCCGATCCGGTTACTTTGAGGCTATCCACGGCGATATTCCGCAGGAGCGGATTGCCGACGAGGTTCCATCCCGTCTGGAGCGGGATGCCCACGTCGTTCATTTCCTGAGCGTTCACGACGCTGCCCGCTCCGACCGAGATGCGCATGTTGCTCGCCTTCACAATGAGGAACAACGCGGCTCCGGGAGTCAGGGCCTGCTGATCCTTGAAGGCCTCGTAGTACTCCTTTACTCCGCTCACATAGCGTTCGAGGCGCCAGTTCGCGTACGGCACGCCTTCCTGCTCATGAGGACCGAGGTTTGAAGCCAACGGGAAGACCTGGCTCGGCCTTTTGTCGTTCAGATTGTACGGCACGGAGAAAAGCCGATATGCCTTGAAGATCTCCGTCCCGGCGGGCAGCGCGGCGACCGATGGCAACGGGGTCGGTTGCGGAGGCGGCGCCTCCACGGTCTTGACCCGAATCGAGTACACCTTTGTCGCCGTGCGATTGTCCGCAGAATCCAAGGCCACCAACCGGTAGTCAACGCCTACGGGACCGCCGTTGAGAACAAACGTGGCCGCTGGGATCGTGAATGAACCCGGGAGCATCGACACGGATGTGTAGCCGGCATCCCCCACTCTGCGATACTCGAGCGTGAAGGATTTCACACCAGACCCCAGGGCCGGTTGGATCTCAAGAGCCTGACCGGCAATCACGACCGCGGGAGTCGCCGTGCCGGATTGAACGGTCACTTCTGGTACCAGAGTGGTGTCATGTTCGATGGCCAACGGCACGTCATCGAATTTGACGAGACCTTGGTACGACAGGTCGGGATTCCGGTTACCGACTCCATCCTCAAAGTAGAAGTACACCCTGGTTCTCCCGCGCGATATCGATGCGCGGACATTGAACGACTGTCCAACGAGCGGCGCCGATGTGCCCGGTTGGCCGACCGTTGGGACGACATCCTCCGACACCCAGACATTGGTCACCCCCGAGACGTCGGCGATATCCGGCGTCCAGGAGATGGTGATTGGGAGCCGGTTGGTCCATCCTGCTGGCGTGACGCTCACGGCCAGCGACGGGTTGTACGGAGCCGTGTTGTCCGTCGCGAATCCGGTCAACGTATCGACCAGGCCGGACGGGTACCGAGTATCGTTCGTTTGCAGCACCACGGTGGCCGCCTTGGCGCCCCTGGACTGCGGTGCGAACTGAACGGAAATCTGTCGTGTCGCTCCGGGTGTCAGACTGAACGAGCCGCCGCCGCCAAAGATGCTGAAGGAGGAGGCATCGATACCCC